>NZ_CP045798.1:2365000-2665000 GCF_000746025.2 Thermanaerosceptrum fracticalcis | reverse complement strand
ATATTGTCCATGGTATTACAGAAGATGATGAAGCTTTTATTCGGCGGTATCCTAATGATAAAATCATAATTTTGGCCAATAAAATTGACCTATTAAAAGAAGAGTTCAGTGAAGAGAAAATCAGAGAAAGGGTAGCCCCCTACAGGGTACACTTTGTTTCGGCCAAAGAGGAAATTGGTTTAAAAGAGTTGGAAGAAGAAATTAAAGGTGTTTTCTTCGAAAATGGTTTTAACTTATCGGATAAAATTCTTTTAAATAATGTAAGACATAAAGAAGCTTTAGAAAGAGCTAAAAGAGCTTTGGAGAGTGCACACCGGGGCGTAGAAGATAATCTCCCTTCTGATTTTATTTCTATCGACTTACGTAGTTCATGGGAGCATCTAGGGGAAATAACAGGGGAAACACTGGAAGAGGATATTATCGATCAAATCTTTTCTCAATTTTGTCTAGGAAAATAGGTTACTTGGTAGTTGATAGTTGATAGTGAATGACGCTTTCCGTTTCCCGCTTCCCCACACCGAATTAATGTGTTATTACTATCGGAGTCGGATGTCGGAAGTCGGCAGTCGGAATTCGGTTCACGAGGTCCAGATAATGTTTTCATCAAGATGGAGGTCTAAGAAGTATGACTTACGAGGCTGGAAGTTATGATTGTATTGTGGTGGGTGCGGGTCATGCCGGTTGTGAGGCTGCCCTGGCCGCCGCCCGCATGGGCTGTAAGACCTTGCTTGTTACCCTAAACATGGACAATATCGCCCTTATGCCCTGTAATCCTTCCATAGGCGGACCTGCCAAAGGGCATCTGGTCAGGGAAATTGATGCCCTGGGGGGAGAAATGGGAAGAAATATTGATGATACTTATATTCAAATTAGAATGTTAAATACTGGAAAAGGACCGGCTGTCCATGCTCTGAGGGCCCAGGCTGATAAATACGCCTATCAAAGGAGAATGATTTATATTTTACAGGGGCAGGACAATTTGAATGTAAAGCAGTTATTGGTGGAGAGGATACTGGTTAGTGACGATAAAAGGGTAGAAGGGATTGAGACGAGTACCGGTGCCATTTTCCGGTCCCCTGCGGTCATTCTTTGCACCGGCACTTACCTGCGGGGAAAAATTATTGTAGGAGAAGTGAGTTACTGGGGAGGACCCAATAATCAGCATGCCGCCATGAATCTTTCCCATAATCTCCGGGAATTAGGTATAGAATTAGGCCGCTTCAAAACGGGTACTCCAGCCCGGGTTGACAGGCGGAGCATCGATTTTAACCAGATGCTTATTCAACCGGGTGATGAAAAGGAACATTACTTTTCCTTCTTGACGGAAAGAGGCACAGGTTATAACATTCCCTGCTACCTGGCTTATACCAATGAAAATACCCATACTGTGATCAGAAGTAACCTGCACAGGTCACCCCTCTTCAGCGGAGTGATTGAGGGGACAGGACCACGCTACTGTCCTTCTATCGAAGACAAAGTGGTGAGATTTGCCGATAAGGAACGGCATCAACTGTTTTTAGAACCTGAAGGTATGGGTACCTATGAAATATATGTACAGGGTATGTCCTCAAGTTTGCCGGAAGAAGTGCAAATGCAATTCTTGAGAACGATTAAAGGTATGGAAAATATGGAAATGATGCGGACAGGCTATGCCATTGAGTATGATTATGTAGTTCCTACCCAGCTGGGATTGTCCCTGGAGATGAAGCACATCAGCGGGCTTTTTTGTGCCGGTCAAATAAACGGTACCTCCGGTTATGAAGAAGCCGCGGCTCAGGGACTGATGGCCGGTATTAACGCTGCCCTTAAGGTAAAAGGAAGACCTCCATTAATTTTGAAACGTTCTGATGCCTATATAGGTGTTCTCATTGACGACTTGGTGACAAAAGGGACCAATGAGCCCTATAGAATGATGACATCCCGGGCCGAATACCGCCTGATCCTGCGGCAGGATAATGCGGACCTGCGTTTGACGGAGAAAGGATGGGAGGTAGGACTGGTAACGGCGGAGCGCTATGCCAGGTTTAAACAAAAAAAAGAACAGCTGGAAGCAGAAATGAAACGTTTAAAGGAAACCATTGTTACGCCCAGTTACCAGGAATTAGCCAAATTACTGGAGGAAAGGAACAGTTCGCCCCTAAGGCAAGGGATTTATCTTTATGATTTATTAAAGAGGACGGAAATTACTTACCAGGATTTAATCAACGTTGGCCTGGCTGCTGAACTGCCCGAAGATATCAAAGAACAGATTGATATTCAAATTAAATATGAAGGATATATTGCCAAGCAAATGTCCCAGGTCGAGCGTTTCGAAAAACTGGAAAACCGTGTAATACCGACTGACTTAGATTATTATGGGATTCAGGGTTTATCCAATGAGGCCAAACAAAAACTTGCCAGTATCAGGCCAACTTCCGTAGGCCAGGCCTCACGCATATCGGGCGTATCTCCTGCCGATGTTTCTGTTCTTTTGATTTATCTGGAGCAGCGCAGACGACAAGGGGGGATTGATGCGTGAAAAAAGATTTTTTAAAAGAACTTCTAGAGAAAAGTGAAATTTACCCCACAGCAGAACAACTGGAGAAATTTGCGGTTTTCCAGGAGGAATTACGAGAGTGGAACCAAAAGTTCAACCTCACCGCCATCGAAGAAGAAGAGGAGATCATCATCAAACACTTTTATGATTCCTTGTTAGGGATGAAGATTACCGGATGGCAATCCCGAAGCAGGCTTCTTGATTTGGGTACGGGAGCAGGATTTCCCGGCATACCACTGAAGATTATTAACCCAGATTTGCAAGTTACCCTTGTAGATTCTTTGCAAAAACGCATTGGTTTTTTAGATCATCTTATACAAAAATTACAGCTTACGGGAACACAGGCTGTTCATGGCCGCGCAGAGGAAATGGGGCAAAACAAGGAATACAGGGAAAAGTTTGATTATGTGGTTTCCAGGGCAGTGGCTAAATTATCTGTTCTGAGCGAATACTGTCTGCCCTTTGTGAAACCAGGTGGTAAATTTCTTGCCTATAAAGGTCCGGAGGGACTTGAGGAATATAATGGAGCAAAAAAGGCCATTCAAGAATTAGGCGGTAATCTTTATGAGATGAAGGATTTTGTTTTACCAAAGCAGGAAAGTAAAAGGCTCATTATCGTTATCCAAAAGACTGCACCTACCCCTGGCCGGTTTCCCAGACGGCCGGGAATACCGGCGAAAAAACCTCTCGAATAAATAAGGCTCATAACTGTACTGACTAGAATTTTTCCAGGCGTCCTGATCCCGGAGGAGGATACCTTTTTAAAAAGATTTGAAAAGATACTTTTAATATTATGGAAAAAAAAGTAAATACCAGCAGGAGATTTAACAAATAAGCCGAATATCATAGATATAGGAGGAAAGGGGGTAGTTCTTGTGGTGAGAGAATCTCTTACAAAACTTCTCGGAATTAATAGTAATCATATAGAAGAAAAGAATGATCAGGTGCGGGAGATCAGTATTTCCAATATAAAGGCCAATCCCTTTCAACCCCGCAAAATTTTTGATCCAGTCCAGTTGGAAGATCTGGCCAAGTCCATTAAGGAATACGGTGTGATTCAGCCCATTATTGTCCGGCGTGTGGACAACCATTATGAATTGGTGGCCGGAGAAAGACGTCTGCGCGCTTCACAAAGTATCGGCAAAAAAACCATTCCCGCTATTATCCGGAACTTAAGCGACCGGGAAATTGCCGAAATGGCTTTAATTGAGAATCTCCAAAGAGAAGACCTCAACTTTTTTGAAGAAGCCGAAGGTTATCACCGGTTAATACAGGATTTTGGTCTCACTCAGGAAGAAATAGCTAAAAGAGTGGGCAAGAGCCAGTCCACTATTGCCAACAAATTGAGATTATTGAAGCTTCCTGAGATGGTAAGAAATAATATCTCTACAGAAGTGATTACTGAAAGGCATGCCCGGGCCTTGCTGAAACTCCCTGATGCCGCTACACAGCTGGCAGCCTTAAAAGAAATATATGAGAAAGAACTGAATGTAAGGGAAACCGATGCTTTAGTGGAAAAAATTCTTGAGGATAAGAATATAGCCAACACAAACACGGAAAGAGGACAAAAAATCGTTCGTATTTTTAAGGATATGCGGATTTATCTCAACACTATACGTACGGCAGTCACCACCATCCAAGAAGCGGGTCTTGCCGCCAAAATGACCGAAAAAAACCATGAAGACTACATTGAAGTGGTTATTCAAATTCCTAAAATAAAAAATTAAAGGAACCGCAGGGTAAATGTTTCACGTGAAACATTTACCCTCTTTCTTTTGTATTATTTTATAAAAAAAACAAACATATGTTCCCGTGTTATTTCATGCTATATTTACTAAAAAAAGAACCGGTAAGATAATAACCTTTAAGAGGGGGTTGCTCCCAACTGGAGTTAAATACGTCCCTTTAAAGAGATAGTAATATTTGGTATAAAAAAGCTGTTTACTCATTTGCAAAAATAAATAAAACTAAGAAGGAAGACAAAAAGATATGTGGAAATATGAATTGTAATAGAAAACAAGAGGTGACGAAATGGGTAAGGTTCTTGTTATTGCCAATCAAAAAGGTGGTGTGGCTAAAACGACTACAGCCATCAACCTTGGTGCTTGCCTGGCTTCCTTAGGTAAAAAAGTACTTATCATCGATGTTGACCCTCAGGGTAATGCCACTAGTGGACTGGGTATCAACAAGACCAGCACGGGCCGTTGTATTTACGATTGTCTTATTAATGGCATGCCAATGAAGAACATCATTCTCTCAACTCAAGTAGATAATCTTTTTGTCGCACCGGCTACCATACAGCTGGCAGGCGCTGAAGTGGAGCTGGTTTCCGCCATCTCCAGGGAAATGAAACTGAAAAAAGCTATTGCCCCTATCAAAGATGATTATGAATATATTATCATTGACTGTCCCCCCTCTCTGGGTTTATTGACCCTTAATGCCATGACAGCGGCTGACAGTGTGCTTATTCCCATTCAGTGTGAGTATTATGCTCTGGAAGGTTTAAGCCAGTTAATGAATACCATCATTTTGGTAAAAAAACACCTAAATCCAGAATTGAAAATTGAGGGAACAGTTTTAACCATGTTTGACGCCCGTACAAATTTGTCCATACAGGTGGTAGATGAGGTTAAAGCCCGCCCGGAACTAAAAATGTTTAGTTCCATTATCCCGCGAAATGTACGTCTCAGTGAGGCGCCCAGCCACGGCATGCCTATTATTCTTTATGATCCCAAGTCCAAAGGAGCTGAACAGTACCAAGAGCTTGCGAAAGAGGTGATCGAACGTGAATAAAAAAGGTTTAGGAAAAGGACTTTCAGCCCTTATACCCAGTTCACCTGAATTGGTATCTTCTGATGAACCTGTAATGGAGATTGAAATACATAAGATCAGGCCTAACTCTTTTCAACCACGAAGAAGATTTGATGAAGAAAAATTAAATGAACTGGCGGAGTCCATTAAGGAACACGGTGTAGTACAGCCTGTGGTAGTGAGGCCTGTGGGTCCAGGAAAATACGAACTGGTAGTAGGGGAAAGAAGATTAAGGGCTTGCCAGCGTTTAGGTCTGGAGAAGATACCTGCTGTAGTTAAGGAATTCAGCGATGGACAGATGATGGAAATAGCCCTGGTGGAAAATATACAGAGGCAAGATCTTAATCCTGTGGAAGAAGCGGTGGCTTATAAACGCCTCATGGAAGAATTCAAACTTACCCAAGAGCAAGTTTCACAGAAGATCTCCAAAAGCAGGTCTTTTATTGCTAATATGGTAAGACTCCTTAATCTGCCCGATCCTATTTTGGACAAATTATCTGCGGGACAGTTGACGGTGGGACATGCTCGTCCCTTGCTGGCTCTTAACGGCGAGGAACTGCAAATAGCCATTGCCCAGGAAGTATGTGATAAAAATCTGTCCGTACGGGAAACAGAGAGTCTGGTCAGGCGGGCCGTTGAAGAGGAAAACAAAAAGGCAAAAGAAGAAAAAACCGAGAAAGAAAACAAGCTTTCCCCTATTATGCTGGATATTGAGGCCAAATTAAGGAGTCTTTTTGGGACAAAAGTTAAAATTAAGGACCAGGGTGAAAGAGGAAAAATAGAAATTGATTACTATAGTACCGATGATCTCGAAAGAATTGTAGCCCTGGTACTGCAAGGAGAAAATATTTAAGGAAAAAATTTAAACAAACAAGAGAGAATGTTTCACGTGAAACACTCATTCTAATATTATATAAGGATGAATATAAAGAAAAAATTAAAAAACACAGAATATGAAAAAGAAGGAAACATATGTTTCACGTGGAACAATGAAATTGTAAGAATGTTTCACAAATTACTAATAGTACTAGAAGGCACTAGCACTTTAGTATAATTGACAATATTTTATAAAATGAGATAAAATTATAGCGTTATAGTAATCTTTTTGCCCTTGCAAAAGGGCTAATTAGTTGATTGTAAATGTGAAGACTATCACATATTTTCCTAATGTTATAATTGATTCAGTAAGGAGGAATGTACAATGAGTTGTCAATGCCAGTGCAATGCAGGTAACGAACCAGAAATTTACACCTTCATTGACCAGATTGTTGAAAGGTACAAAGGTCAGGCGGGGTCGTTGATTCCTGTATTGCACCAAACCCAGCAGGCCCTGGGTTATCTACCCGAAAATGTTCAGGCCTACATTGCGGAAAAGTTGGGTATCCCTCTTAGTGAAGTTTATGGTGTAGTAAGTTTTTATACCCTTTTCTCCACAGTGCCCAAAGGCAAGTACAAAATCAGCGTTTGCCTGGGTACGGCCTGTTATGTAAAAGGCGCAGGTGATATCCTGGCGGAATTTGAAAAACAGTTAAAAATTAAAGTGGGCGAAACCACAGAAGATGGAATGTTTACTTTGGAAGCATGCCGGTGTCTGGGTGCCTGTGGTTTGGCACCTGTGTTGACCGTTAATGATAATGTTCATGGTCGACTGACTGTTCAGGACGTAGCTGATATAGTAAAAAAATATGTTGAGAGTAAGTGAAAGGGGGACGGCTGAATGCGGTCTTTGGAGGAATTAAAAGCCATTAAGGAAAAGGCGGAAAAGACGATTTCAGTTCGTGAAAATACGGGAGCATCTACAATTACCGTTGCTATGGGGACCTGTGGTATCTCCAACGGTGCCCGGGAGGTTCTCACTGCGGTGATCGAGGAACTTAACACCCGTGGTCTTGCTAATATCCATGTGACTCAGACTGGATGCCCTGGACTCTGCCATAAAGAGCCTATCGTAACTGTCACGGTCCCCGGGAAAAACCCCTATATGTACGGGAAGGTAACCCCGGAGAATGTGAAAAAAATTATCGTGCAGCATATTGTCAATAACCAGCCGGTTACCGAGTGGTTAGTGAATCTGGAAGAATAGGCCGGTCAGGCGTAGGATAAGGAGGAGTTTTCATGGAATTTTATCGTTCCCACGTACTGGTTTGTGCCGGTACTGGGTGTACTTCTTCGGACAGTCAGCTTGTAAGAAGGGAACTTCTTAAACAATTAGCAGAAAAAGGCTTAGATAAAGAAATCAAGGTTGTAGAAACAGGCTGTTTCGGCTTTTGTAATTTGGGTCCCATTATGGTGGTTTATCCTGAGGGAACTTTTTACTGCCAGGTCAAAACCCAGGATGTTAATGAAATCGTTGAAGAACATTTTATAAAAGGGCGTCCTGTACAGCGGCTTTTATACCATGAACCTGACAAGGAAACCAGGACCCTTGAATTCGATAATATTGAGTTCTTCAGACATCAGAAAAGGGTGGCCCTGGCCAACTGCGGCCATATTAACCCTGAGGTTATCGAGGAGTATATTGCCCGTGACGGCTATTTTGCCCTGGCCAAGGTACTTCATGAGATGACCCCGCAAGAAGTCATTGACGTTATTAAAAAATCAGGCCTGAGAGGCCGGGGAGGCGGCGGTTTCCCCACCGGTGTTAAGTGGGAATTTGCCAGCAAATCCCAAGGGGACCAGAAATATGTAGTCTGCAATGCTGACGAAGGGGATCCCGGTGCTTTTATGGACAGGAGTGTGCTGGAGGGTGACCCCCATGCTGTTCTGGAGGCTATGGCCATTGCCGGTTATGCCATCGGTGCCAACCAGGGATACATTTATGTGCGGGCGGAATATCCAATTGCCGTAGAACGGCTGCAGACTGCCATCAAACAAGCCCGTGAACTGGGTCTTTTAGGAAAGAATATCTTTAGTAAAGGCTTTGACTTTGATATTGATATTCGTTTAGGCGCCGGGGCTTTTGTCTGCGGTGAAGAGACAGCTCTCTTAACCTCTATTGAAGGACGGAGAGGCGAACCCAGGCCAAGACCACCTTTCCCTGCTGTGGCCGGTCTTTGGGGTAAACCAACCATTATTAATAACGTAGAAACTTTTGCTAACGTACCGCCAATTATACGCAACGGCTGGGAATGGTTTGCTTCCATGGGTACGGAGAAGAGCAAAGGCACCAAAGTATTTGCCCTTGCCGGAAAAATCAATAACACGGGACTTATTGAAGTTCCTATGGGTACCACACTAAGAACTATTATTTATGATATCGGCGGCGGAATACCTAAGGGCAAGAAGTTTAAGGCAGCCCAAACAGGAGGCCCTTCCGGCGGCTGCATCCCTGCCGAGCTTCTTGATATTGAAATAGACTATGATAACCTGACGGCTATTGGTTCCATGATGGGTTCAGGCGGGCTCATTGTCATGGACGAAGACAACTGTATGGTAGACATTGCCCGCTTCTTCCTGGAATTTACCCAGGATGAATCCTGCGGCAAGTGTCCTCCCTGTCGTATCGGAACCAAACGCATGCTGGAAATCCTCACCAAGATAACTGAAGGTAAGGGAACCCCTGAAGACTTAACAAACCTGGAGACTTTAGCCAAGACCATTAAGAATGCTTCCTTGTGCGGTCTGGGACAGACTGCTCCTAACCCGGTATTAAGCACTCTGCGCTATTTCCGTCACGAATACGAAGCCCATATCTACGACAAGAAGTGTCCCGCCGGGGTTTGTCAAGCCCTCTTAACTTATAAGATTCTGGCCGAAAAATGCCGTGGTTGCGGTCTGTGTGCGCGGAACTGTCCCACCAACGCGATAAGTGGTAAGGTTAAAGAGCCTTATGTTATTGATGTGGAAAAGTGTATTAAGTGTGGTGCCTGCTTAGAAAAATGTAAATTTGCGGCCGTTATCAAAGAGTAGAGGCCCATACCAAATAGAGTCGAGGAGTGTGACTATTTATGGAAATGGTAACCTTAACAATCGACGGCCAAGTAGTGCGGGTTCCTGCAGGTACCACAGTGCTTGAAGCCGCACAACAAGCCGGGATAGATATACCTACTCTATGTTATTTGAAAGAAATCAATAAAATCGGTGCTTGCCGTGTCTGCCTGGTTGAGATTAAGGGGGCCAGGGGCTTACAGGCATCCTGTGTTTATCCCGTGGCTGAAGGAATGGAAGTAAAAACCAATACACCGTCCATCAGAGAAGCCAGAAAGGCTGTGGTAGAGTTAATTCTCTCCAATCATCCCATGGAATGTTTAACCTGTAACAGGAGCACCAATTGTGAACTCCAGGCCCTGGCCAAGAAGCTGGGTATTAAGGATATTCGTTTTACAGGTGCCAACACCGCTTTTGAACCTGACCTCTCCTCACCATCTATTGAAAGAATTCCAGACAAGTGTATCCTTTGCCGTCGCTGTGTCGCTGTTTGTAATCAGGTACAGGGTGTGGGGGTATTGGGTTTAACGGAGAGAGGTTTTGAAAGCCTGGTGGCGCCGCCTTTCCACAGAACCCTCAATGAAGTCAACTGTACTTTCTGCGGGCAGTGTATTAATGTATGTCCCGTTGGCGCACTGCGGGAAAAAGACCATACCCAGAGAGTATGGGAAGCCCTCAATGACCCGGATAAGCATGTTATTGTGCAAACGGCTCCTGCTGTCAGGGTGGCTCTCGGAGAGGAATTTGGTTATCCTGTAGGAACTTCCGTAACCAAAAAGATGGTGGCAGCTTTGAGACGTTTGGGCTTTGACAAGGTTTTTGACACCGATTTTACTGCTGATCTGACCATCCTGGAAGAGGGCAGTGAGTTATTGGAGCGCGTCAAGGAAGGCGGCAAGCTGCCTCTGATTACCTCCTGCAGCCCCGGCTGGGTTAAGTATTGTGAACACCATTACCCGGAATTCCTGGCTAATCTTTCTACAGCTAAGTCGCCCCAGCAGATGTTCGGGGCCCTGGCCAAAACCTACTATGCTGAAAAGGCAGACATCGACCCTACCAAGATCTTCTCTGTTTCCGTCATGCCCTGTACAGCGAAAAAGTTTGAATGCGGTCGTCCGGAACTGCAGGACAGCGGTTTCCCTGATGTAGATGCAGTGCTTACTACCCGTGAATTGGCAGATATGATTAAGGAGGCAGGCATTGACTTTAGGTCTTTACCTGAAGAAGAGTATGATTTGCCTATGGGCATAACCACCGGTGCAGGTCTAATTTTCGGTGCTACCGGCGGCGTCATGGAAGCAGCCTTAAGAACCGTCTATGAGCTTGTCACCGGAAAAACTTTGGAAAAAGTCGACTTTGTAGCTGTACGGGGGATAGAGGGGATTAAAGAAGCCAGTATCGAGATTCCTCCTTTAGGTACAGTGAAAGTTGCCGTAGCCCATGGTTTAAATAACGCCCGTAAACTATTAGAAAAATTAAAAGACGGGGAAGCGGACTACCACTTTATTGAAATCATGGCCTGTCCCGGCGGTTGTGTGGGCGGTGGCGGGCAGCCTATCGTGAGTGGTCCTGAGCGGATGAAACTCGGCGAGGATTATCGTGTTTTACGGGCTCGTGCCATTTACCAGGAAGACAGGGAGATGCCCTTGAGAAAATCCCATGATAACCCTGCTGTGAAGGCTCTCTATGAAGAGTACCTGGGTAAACCACTGAGCCACAAATCTCACCATCTCCTCCATACACATTATACAAAAAGACCAAAGTATGTGGCGCTTGTGGCTCAAGAAGAGTGCTATAGTGAAAAAGAAGCTGCCTGTTCAGAGGAAAAGGAATAAAATTAGAAACAAGAGAACAGCAAGGGATTCCCTTGCTGTTCGTTTATTTTTATTATCCAACCAAGAAGTGGGCTAAAATAGATTTTCTAAAGCCCGCCCGGGAGTCTGTTCACGGCAATGGTTCGTAAGTTATAATAAAGTGAAATATATATTGAGGAGATAGGGGTAAAGATGACAGGTACTATCGTAAATGCTGCAGCTATCATTGCAGGAGCGGTCGTAGGGTTGTTTCTACGCACGGGAATACAAGAGCGGTACAAGGACATTATTATGCAAGGACTGGGCTTATCCGTTCTTTTGATAGGAATGAAGATGGCCTTTAAAACTAATAACGAGCTGCTTGTCATTCTTAGCCTGGTTATAGGGGCTATCATTGGTGAGTGGCTGGATATAGACCGTTTCCTGGAGGCCTTAGGGCAAAGACTCCAGGCCATGATTGGCTCCCGGGAAGGCGAATTTGTACGGGGGTTTGTTTCGGCCAGCCTGATTTACTGTGTAGGGGCTATGGCCATTATGGGGCCCATTGAGAGCGGGCTCACTGGCCAGCATAAGGTTCTCTATGTAAAGTCTGCCCTGGACGGGATTTCGGCCATTATTTTTTCTTCCACCATGGGACTGGGGGTGGCTTTTTCCGCTTTGCCCGTTTTTGTCTACCAGGGAAGTATCACCCTGCTGGCTGGAGCCGTAAAAGCTTTATTAACCGAGGCCATTATTGCAGAGCTAACAGCTACGGGGGGAATTCTCATCGTAGCCATCGGTCTTAATGTTTTGGGGATAAAGCAGATTAAGGTAGCCAATCTTTTACCGGCAGTGCTGGTAGTGGTGATCCTTACCAGTATGGTGGCCAGGTTTTTTCCAGGGTTAGTTTAGATGTAAAGGGGATAGTTATGAGCGGTTTGTTAACACCATATCTTAGTGTGAACCTTGAAATTTTGGAAAACAATATTCAAACCATGGCCCGGAGAGCTAAAGAAAAAGGCGTGAAATTGCGTCCCCATATCAAAGCCCATAAGATGCCCCAGATTGCCCTTCGCCAAATTCAAGCGGGCGCCGTAGGTGTTACTGTGGCTACCTTAGGGGAAGCGGAAGTGATGATTGAGGCCGGAATCAAAGATATCTTAGTGGCTTACCAAATGGTGGGGAAAGAAAAAATCCTCCGCCTCCTGGACCTGGCACAAAAGGCGAGGATTAGTGTGGCTGTTGATAACAAAAAAAATGCTGCGGAGTTAAATGAGTGGGCAGGGACAAGGAATATACTGCTGCCCGTGATGATTGAAATAGATACGGGCTTACACCGCTGTGGGCTCCTCCCGGGCCCAGATGTGGTAGATTTTGTGAAAGAACTGCAGCAACTTCCTCATCTGGAGGCCGTTGGCTTGATGACACATGCGGGACATGCCTATGGCTCCAGTCCTGAGAGAATACCGGATATTGGCCTTGAGGAAGGACGGCAAATGGCAGAACTGGCCAAGCTTTTGGAGCATAATGGTATCAAAGAACTGGAAGTCTCCGTAGGCTCCACACCAACGGCACTTTACAATCTCCAGGTGCCGGGAGTGACCGAAATAAGGCCCGGTAATTACGTTTTTTATGATGCCATCCAGGTGGGTTTAGGTGTGGCCAAAGCAGAACAATGCGCTTTGCAGGTGGTCTCAATGGTGATTAGCAGGCCGGCGAAAGACAGGCTGGTCATTGATGCGGGGAGCAAGACTTTTGCCCTGGATAAAGGGGCCCATGGCATGTCGGTCGTACAGGGTTTTGGTATTATCCTGGGATATCCCCATTTACTCCTGGAGAGACTTTCCGAGGAACATGGCATTATCAAGGTTACCGGGGAAGGCCCCCTGCCGGAGCTGGGAGAAAAACTGTGCATTATCCCCAATCATGCCTGTACAGCCATTAATTTAGCCAATGAAGTTATAGTAATGAAAAACGGTTCTGTTTATGACAAATGGCCGGTAGCAGCACGGGGACTGGTACAATAAAAGATTTAGTATTAGATGAGAGGATATTTGAGGAGGATGAGTTGTTTTGGAGGCACTGCTCAACTGGGTATCCCAGAATTATTCACTGATAGTCCTTGGATTGTTAGGTGCTTTTGCCCTGGGTTTAATTATTTTTTTGCTGGTTATTATCCGGCTTAACAAATTGGCCAAACAGTATAAAATCCTGATGCGGGGAGTAGAGGGAAAAAATCTAGAGGAATTAATGTGGAATAATGCTAACACCCTGGAGCAGGTTCTTTTTAAACTGGATATCCAGGAAGATAGGTTGAGTACAGTAGAAACCATGGCCAAAAACAGTGTACAAAAAGTGGGCATCGTTCGTTTCAATGCCTTCCGGGATATGGGGGGGGATTTAAGCTATGCCATCGCCCTTTTAAACAGCCAGGGGGACGGTGTTGTCATCAGCAGTATCTATGGGCGTGATGATGCCCGTACTTATGCCAAACCCGTCAAGGGTGGAAAGTCGTCATACCAGCTTTCCCAGGAAGAAGAAGAAGCCATTGCCAAAGCAGCCAGAGGTGAAAAGTAATAAAATTAGAGTAAAAGTGTCTATTCTGGGGAAGGATTTATGATTGGAATGTCGAATAGACCTATTTGGTATTACTGCCCGATTCTGGAACTACTTCATCCCGGGAGGCAGGTTGGCAGATGCTAAAGTTTAACACCGCTGCTTTACTTGAGAAAGTAGGGCGTCTTAAGAGAAAGAAAACAAAAGATAAAAGGAAAAAGCCCTCTTCCCTGACAATGATGATTATCCCTAATACCCACGGAACAGCTGTTAAGAGCTATAACGTTCCCATGTGGCTTGTCAAGTGTTGTGTCACCATCAGTGCCACATGTGTTTTAATTGTAGGGTATTTTGTCACGGGATATTTTTATCTTAACTATGTGGCCAGGGAGAATGAGGAGCTAAAACAAATTAATATGGCTCAGGCCAAGGAAATCAAGGAGTTAAAAGGGATAACGGGCGATATGGCCCAGAAACTCCAGGCTTTAATTAAGCTGGACTCTGAAATTAGGGCCAAAGTGGGCCTGACCAAAGGTGTAAAAGAAGAGAAGGCTGTCAGGGTACTGGAGAGTTCAAGAAGTTTTGACCGTTACCAGTTTATGACCATGGGACTGGGTGGACCCGGGACAAATCAGATACAGCTGCCACAAAACGCCATGGTTCCTTATATAGCGGAAGAACCTGCCGACTCCGGCTTGGTTTCCGCCAATGACCAACAGGTTTCTGAACAGCAAGAAGTCATGGAACTGCCTGCTCTTGAAGGGGAAATGGATACCCTGGAAGAACTGAAAGAGCAGTTGGCCCAAATGGACGCCCTCCTCACCCAGCAAGCGGAAAATATAGGTAAACTTAAGACGGATGTGGAAAAAAGGCTTGCTGAAGAAAATGCCCGTCCCACGGCCTGGCCCATGATAGGTCGTTTGACTTCACCCTTTGGCTGGAGGAAGAATCCTTACTCCCACCGCGGCAGTGAGTTTCACCCGGGTATAGACCTGGCCGGACCTTACGGCACACCCATTAGAGCTGCGGCAGACGGGGTCGTCACTTTTGCAGGATGGAAAGCCGCCTGGGGTAAAAACATCTTAATCTCCCACGGCTATGGCTATGTTACCCAGTACGCCCACAATTCTTCCCTCCTGGTGAAGGAAGGGGATAAGGTTAAAAAGGGTCAGATTATCGCCCGCCTGGGAAGTACAGGCCGGAGTACCGGTCCCCACCTCCATTTCGGTGTGGCCAAGAATGGTAAATGGATTAATCCACTGAACGAATTGAAGCATTAATGCAGGAGAGTGAGAAGATGTTTGGGAAAAAGCCTGTAGAAACACCTGCCAATTTCGAAAAAGTTGATACCTTGATCGGTAAAGACACACATTTTCAAGGTGCGATTACAGCTACCGGTACCGTGCGCATCGACGGTTCCTTTCAGGGGGAAATCAAAACGAAAGGTGACCTGGTAATAGGCGAAAGTGGACGTGTGGAGGCCCATGTAGAAGGGCGTAATGTTCTGGTGGGAGGATACTTTAAGGGAAATATCGTGGCTTCGGGTAAAGTAGACCTTTCCCCCACAGGCAAAGTTTTTGGTGATATGAAGGTCAAGAACTTAATTATCGAAGAAGGGGCCGTTTTTAAAGGCAATTGCCTCATGGAAAAAGAGGAAGAAAAAAATGTTTCTAAGGATAGCGCGGCAAAATAGTAAAAAAGCCCTTATCTGGTAAACCCCTTACTAGAAAGGGCTTTTAGTTTACACGGAGATTATGGTGCCTCCGGAGTATAACAATTCCTCACTTCACGAATAATAAGACGTGAGAAATTTACGGAGGTGAAAATCTTGCAAAATAAAACAATTGCCGTAGAAGGCGGACTAACCCAGATAAAACAGGCTTTGGAACAGGCAGGCTTTACAACGGTGGCCATGGACCAGCAAGGAAACCAGGGAGACTTTCGCAATGCTTCAATGATTGTGGTAAGTGGGATGAATGATAACCTCATGGGCATACAGGATACAGACACCAAGGCTCCTGTCATCAGCGCGGCAGGATTGACGGCGGAAGAGGTTGTACGCATTGCAAAGGAAAGATTGCATTAAAATGAGAGGGCACATTTGCGTGCCCTCGTTTATTTGGCCTGAAGCTGTCTGCCGGGAGCCTCAAGTTTATGTAAGCCTAAAAAAATACTATTGGCAATAACATGGGACATCTTATAGACAAGACTGAGGCGGGTGTTTTGCAAGACTTGAAATTCCATAAAACCACCTACATTAACAATACCGGAAAAACTGATATCCCCCACTTCCGGTAAAACTTTATGAACACCGGCCCCCGGCCTAAGGGGCTTATCATCCGCTAAAATGGTTCCTACATTAGCCGCCAGGCCTAAACAAGCGTCTATAGCAATAACAGGATGACCGGTCCAGTTTTTTTTAATCAAGTTAACGTACTCTTCCAGGTTAGTGGCGTGGACAGGCTCGTCAAGGGTTCCATACACAGGTATATTGCTGCCTCTTAAAAGGGTGGCCAGGCGCATCCCTGTGAGCGGGCCTAAACTGTCACCCGTGGAACGGTCGGTTCCTATACAAAAAATAACTGGTTTATTATTTAAAAAATTGCCCTCTTCTAAAAAACGGGCCAGGAATTCCGAGAGTTTTGTAACAGCCAGCGGTTCTTCCATGTGTACCCTTAGGCTTCCCACTCTCTCGGAAGGAACAGGGCTTTTTTTAAAGAACTGGGAAAGGTTTACCATAAACCACCTCCGGGAAGTTGGTCTATGGTAGTATGGGTAAAATAGGGAGTTTTATGCAGGAATCTCTTAATAATCTAGTGGATAAACTGACCTGTCGGCACATAGATATTAATAAATGCCCAAAGAGCGGAGGAGTTTATGCAAAAAAACCGGCAGGATTTGACCTGGCAGATCGCTTTTACCTATATGGGGGCCATTGTGGGGGCCGGATTTGCTTCGGGGCAAGAGTTGTTAAAGTTTTTTGTCATGTTTGGAGTACAGGGCTTAGCCGGAACTTTATTCGCAGGCTTAATGTTTGCTTTCCTGGGCTGGTTAATCCTGAAAACAGTGGTCCGGGAAAAGATGCAGGACTATCATCATTATCTCACCTATCTCTTCGGAAAAAGAATCGTCCCTTTGGTAGATATTACCCTGGGTCTTTATTTGTGCCTGGGCTTAGCGGTTATGCTGGTGGCCAGCGGCAGTCTTTTCAGAGAGCTTTATGGGTGGCCCTTATGGGGAGGTTTTACCCTCACGGCGGTAATTGTCTATATTGCCCTGCTGATGGGTTTGGAAGGAATCCTGTGGCTCAATACAGCTCTCATACCTGGGTTAATCCTGATGGGCCTGGGTGTTTCCGGTGTTTACATCAGTCGTTCCGGTCTGGAGATGGAAGCTGTCAGGTCAGGTGTTAACCTGGTAGGCGATAACTGGTTACTGGCAACTTTGTTATATGTAGCGTATAATCTTGTTACAGGCGTAGTGATTTTATCCTCCCTGGGGCATACCGCTTCGGCGGGCGGAACAAAGGGTGTGATCCTGGGCGGGCTTGGTCTGGGAATTATGGCCGGAGTAATGAGTCTGGCTCTTTCCCTGGCGGGAGGGATCATAGCCGGTCAGGATATACCCATGTTAATACTGGCCAGCCGTTTGCATCCCGCCGCAGGCTGGGTTTATTCTCTGGCTTTGTGGTTTGCGCTTCTTACTACGGCTCTATGTGATGGATACGGTCTTCTCCAGCGCATGAGGACCATCTTTCCATATCCCAGATATATTACGGTTTTCTTAATACTGCTTCCAACTATTCCTTTTATCGGTTGGCGTTTCGCCAATGTGGTAGGTATAGTTTATCCTTTACTGGGCTATCTGGGGTTGGTACTTTTGGCAGCCATTATATACCGGGGGTTATCCCGGCGTAAAATAACGGGCAAAAGGAGGTAACTGTTTGGCAAACGTCATCATCGGTACTGCGGGGCATATCGACCACGGTAAAACCACACTGGTCCGGGCCCTGACGGGCATTGATACGGACCGGCTGAAAGAGGAGAAACTCCGGGGTATTACCATAGAGTTGGGTTTTGCCCATCTTACCCTGCCCGACGGGCAGAGGGTGTCTATTGTGGATGTGCCGGGGCATGAGCGCTTTATCAAAAATATGCTGGCGGGTGCTGCCGGTATTGATATGGCCATGCTGGTGATAGCCGGAGATGAGGGTGTCATGCCCCAGACCCGGGAGCATCTTGATATTATCAGTCTGTTAGAAGTAAAAAGGCTCATTGTGGTTATTACTAAAATTGACCTGGCCGAACCTGAGTTGTTGGATCTGGTAGAGGAAGAGATATGGGAATTATTAAAAGAAACACCCTTTCACCGTTCACCGGTAGTCAGGGTTTCAGCCCATACGGGACAAGGTCTTGAGGAACTCATCCGTCTTCTGGCAGAAATTAGTGCTTCCTGTCCACTTCGTGAAAAATCAGGAATAGCCCGCCTCCCTGTGGACAGGGTATTTACGGTACAGGGCTTTGGCACAGTGGTTACAGGCACGCTTTTTAACGGTGAAATCACAGCAGGGGATAACCTGGAGATTGCCAGCAAAGGACTAAAGGTGCGTGTAAGAAATCTCCAGGTACACAATACATACGTGGAGAAGGCGGGAGCGGGGCAGAGAGTGGCTGTAAACCTGGCCGGCGTTGAAGCCAAAGACCTGGAGCGGGGAGATGTCCTGAGCGAGCCAGGGTGGTTCAAGCCCACTAACCGCATCGATGTATCCTGTCACCTTTTAAAAAGCACCCCCTGGAGTTTAAAGAACATGACCAGAATACGTTTTTACCAGGGCACCAAAGAAGCTTTGGGGCGTGTTATCCTATTGGGGCGGGAAGAATTGCAGCCGGGAGAAAAGGGCTTCCTCCAGATTGTCCTAGAGGAACCGGTGGTAGTGATGCGGGGGGACAATTATGTGCTGCGGAGTTACTCACCCCTTTATACCATTGGCGGGGGGAGAATTCTGGAGCCCCACGCCCATAAACACAAGCGCTCGGAAAAAAACTTACTGGAAGAGCTGACCCTGAAAGCATCCGGCGATCCTGCGGCACTCGCCCAAAGCTTCCTGCAGAAACGTAAAACTCCCACTTCTTTGGAGGAAGTTGCCATATATCTTGCCACGAGGAACGAGACGGCACAACTCATCATGCAAGGACTGGTGGAAAAAGGGGCCCTGGTGACATTAAGCGATAAAGACAGTGTTTATATTAGTTCCCAAGTCCTTGCTCTATTGGAGGAAAGAGCAGCAGGGGAGATCAAGAAGTATCTGAGGGAAAACCCCTTAGAACAGGGTATGAATAAAGAGATCTTGCGAGCCAAACTGTCGGCGGATTTATCCCAGAAAGATTTTAATATCCTGGTGAATTATTGGATTCAGTATAAGAGGCTGGTATTACATGAGGGGCAATATCTGGCTCCTCCGGGGTATACTCCCCGTTTAGAGGGGTTGTTGGCCTCAAAAATTCGCGAAGTCGAGAAGTTTTACCGGGACTGTCTCTGGCAGGTTCCCGGCTGGGAACAGGTCAAAACAGAATTACACCTGGAAGAAAAACTGGCCAGCCAGGTTTTACCGTACATGTTGCGGACGGGGATCCTCACACCCCTCACCGAAGACCTGTATCTTTTAACTGACCTGGTCAATGAAGGTAAACAAAAGCTCAGGACCTGGTTTAACGAACATGAAGCGCTAACTGTGGCGCAGGCCCGGGACCTTTTGGGAACAACCCGCAAAATAGCCGTGCCCTTCCTGGAATACCTGGACAAAAATAAATTCACCATTCGATTAGGTGAAGTAAGAAAACGATTGGAAAAGAGACCTTAATATTACAGGGCACAGGGCTTTGACTGAACCTACTGTCTTAAGCTATAATAATGATATTATGGTGGTTATGGGGGCGGATTGTGACTGGTGTTGCGCCTGGTCTTCAAAACCAGTGTGGCGGAGCGCTCCTCCGCTGGGTGGGTTCGATTCCTACACGCTCCCGCCAAAGTTAATATTTGCAAGGGCTATAAGGTTTGATGTATTTTTGCTAAGAACACGGTAAAAATCATGAGACCAGTGTAGTAACTTTTGCCCACGATTCTGTGTTTCCCTGTTCGCAAACCAAAGCGAAGGGGAATTTTTTATTTTTGGCTAGGATATTTAAACTTGAAATCGGAAAGTAACTTTCCGGATTAGTCCTATGCCCGTATAAACACAAAATTTCAGGATATCTGCACCGTGGTTTTTTTGGCTAAGCACCTCATTTATTAGATAATCGGTATTTCGTGTATAATTCCAGAAAGCGCAGCGTTTTTGGGTATAGTTAATAAGCCATAGTTCCAGATGAACCAAGTAAAGTGGTTTCTTGGGTAATTTGGTTTCAAGTTTTGTTTGGGCATTAGCCCGAACTCACGGCAAGCCAGGCTTGTTGGCAGAGGAATATTTCCAACTTTTCTTTAGCAATCTTCAACACTCTTTTTAGCCAAGGGTTAGGGGCTAACTTTACATGCCTATAACGATTGTTACCAACGATGTTTCCAGGTATATTCAAGATTTTGCGCGAATTGTTGGTACTTCGGCATGACTTTCCTTACCATCTAACAGGGCCAGGCGAAACCAGTTGAGCAGATTGTAGGATAGTACTTTCAGCCACATAAAGGCAATATTTCTTTCCATTTTTTCCTGGCTCATTTTTTCAAAACCTAACCGACTTTGAGTTCATCGATTTTGTTTTTGATATTGCATCGCTTGTTATACTCGTGCCACACCTCCTCTGAGTTTAGTTCCTCAGTGGAAGTGACAATAATTTCATAATCGTAGGTCTCAAAATCAAAGCAGAGTTGACCATCAATGACTTTTGGTTTCTGGGTCTCCCGGATGAATACAAACCTGCGGGCTTTTGACCATTTGGGCAGGGAAAGATTAATCTAAGCTGTAGCATAGTGTTGGCTCAAAGGTTGCCACTGTTCCTTTTCATCCAGGTAGTTAATCACTTTACGCATAGTACCGGTCAGCTTGGCTTTGCAGATATACTCAATGCCTAGTTCTTCCAGGTAGGCAAAGTTGTTTTCATCAAAGAAACCTTTATCCATGCGGATACCTTTTACAATGATATTCTGGGCAGTTAGAATGGCCAAGGTCTCTTTGAGAAACTCCATAAACTGACCATTGCTGGCCACATTTCCGCTGTATAACCTGGCATTGACCAGTTCACAAGTACCAGAAATAAAGGTACTTTAACTTTGTATGAAGGCTGCCCATGATAGCGGGGATTATAACCTGTTTTGGCTCCTTCTTGTTTCCCGAAAACAGTGAGAACACTGTCGTCAATATCTAGCCATACTTCACGGAGTTCGTCGGATTTGGCTTTTAGCGATAACAACGCATTATTTACCTGAGATAACTGGTCTAATGCTCTTTGCTCACAAATAGTAGATAAAAAGCTCCGTAAAGTACTCTCGTCCGCCACCTGTGTTACCTCTTTGATTTTCTGGTATCCGGGATCGGTTTGAAGGGCATTCATATGGGAAAAGCGCAACAGGCCTAATGAGATAGCATCAATTACTGTATCCAATAAGTCGATACTGGTGTATTTGCAGTTCTGATGGCACTTAAGACGAACCCGGCTAAGCATGTCCGAAAATCAATTGCCTGCTTGAAAGCCTCTAAAAGACCAAAATTACCAAAAGCAGTAACAGAAAAATTATCAAAACTAACCGGAAGATTGGAATTCCGTGTCCGGCGTTGTAGGGAATGCAGTTTCTTCTGGTATTCCCGTTCTAATTGACGTTTTTGTTGGCGAGATAAAGTCTCTAATTGATTTGTGGTAATGAGTTGTGACACCATCATTTCAGAGGGTCACCATTCTTTGGAATGTTTTGGTTCGCGCTTTAACAATTCCAGAAAAGGAGTGGTGTACCCTTTTTTTCTGTCAAATTTTTTTCCCAAAAGAAAAGACTTTGGTCCGTTGATACTATTGGATTTCTAGATTTTACTTTCCGTATTCAAGATCAAATTAAATTAGGGATGCTTGGTCTTTAAAGTAAATATAAAATGAAAAATCCACCCCGATTTTGGAGTAGATAAATTGAAAGTTTACACCAACGGTTCCATTAATGAGGTGTACGCCCTTTCCTCGATAGGGTCCTTTCGGGTGAGTTCCCCTACTTCATTGGTACTATGACGGCACTACGACTACTGTTACCGCATCCTCCCGCACTTCGTTTCCTTCGTTTGGCATTACCATCTTTCCTCTCATTATTCGCTCTTCCCATGCCTGAGAGCCTGCCATGAGAAGCCTGGAGTTGTTCTTCCGTATCCCCACCGGACACTTAAGATGGACGTAACAGTTCCTCCCAGGTTCCTGGGGAACCTCTTGTGCATTTGCCCTGCTCTAAGACCCCGGCCGGACAAAGGTACCAGGTCAATATATAGTACCCTTGTACTGTGCCCCCGCCGCGTCAAAGACGAAGGCTCCAACGAGTGTTTTTCGAGGCTCAATCACACAGCTTTTGCACTCGCTGTCTACGCTTCGCGCCAGAAATCACTTCCTAACGCGCAAGACTCGCTTCCGGCTGTTGACCAGACTTTACCGGGCAGGCACTTCCTCCCTGCTAGGTTCCAACTAGAGGTTTCAGCCCGAGGACATCCCCTTCCGCCAGTCTTATCATGGCGCAATGACGCTTACGCATTTGTGTTCTATATCTATCGAAAAATGTCGTAAATATTGCAATAAAATTGGAAAATTCAAAGAGGATTTTAGAAATATACGGAGAATATAAGTAAACCAAAGCATACAGCATGCAGCGTGCTAAACTTTATAATGGTAATTTAATGAAAATAACAAACGTGGAACCAATAAGTCTTATTGTAACTATCGAAAATGACATAAAAGCACCAATTAGTATTCCGCATGTAGATGAACTAGAAACAATAGTGTTTAAAGAATACCGTACAAGCTTTTGAATACTAAAAAGATTTGATGTAGTGAAAATTACGAAATACATTGCGCAAAGTAAATAACGAGAAATGACTATCAATGTAATCCTTTTAGACTAGGACCAAGATCAGGTCAGCAATAGCATCTTCCCAGGCCGATGTATTTAGGCCAATGTGGATGTAAAGGGATCTATTTTATAACTGCTTGAGCGTTTTATACACGGCTGTTGTATAGTGTAAATTTAATGTAAAGGTGGGTGATAATTTTTATAGATAATGCACTATGCAGCGCTGTGGAAAGAAAGGGGGAAAAACATGAATAGAAAATTAAGAGTTTTTTTAACCTTATTATTAATCTTTGCTTTTACGCTTACTTTTGTGGGATGTAGTACTAAGGAGAAAGTAGACAATAGTTCCATACAGGAACAGAAGCAAAAAAAATATCCTGAAAAACCCATAACACTAATTGTTCCTTATGATGCAGGTGGGGGAACGGATTTAGTTGCAAGGACAGTAGCCGGCTTAGCTGAAAAGCATTTGGGTCAACCCATTCTTGTTGTTAATAAAGTAGGTGCAACAGGTGCCGTTGGTTTAGCAGAAGCACACAAAGCTAAACCTGATGGATATACTTTTTTATTTCACACTTCAACAATGTTTGCATTGAAACCTTATGGTTTGTCTGATATAGCCGGAACTGATATGGAACCTGTTATGGAAATAGTTCATGACCCATTATTATTAGTTACACCAGCTGCACAGAAGTATAAAACACTTGAAGATGTTATCCAAGCGGCTAAAAAAAATCCGGGTAAAATTAACTTAGGTAGCGGTGGTGTTGGAGGAGTTAACTATAACGGAATTATGTTATTTGAGAAACAAGCAGGAATAAAATTTAATGTTGTACCAATCACTTCCGGTGGTGCCGAGCAAATGGCAAGATTGGTAGGCAATAAATTGGAATTAGGAACAATGTATTATCCAGAAATTGCTGAACAAGTGAAAGCTGGACAGATTAGAGTTATTGCAGCTATGTCTGATGAAAGACTACCTCAATTTCCTGATGTTCCAACATTTAAAGAATTAGGATATGATGTAAGTATTGCTAGTTCAAGAATGGTATTTGCACCAAAAGGAACACCTGAAGCATGCATTAAAGCAATGGAAGAAGCTCTAGTAAAAGCTACAGAAGATCCTAAATTTAAACAATATGTAGAGCAGTCCGGTACGCAATTTAAAATTGTTAAAGGTGAAGCGTTTAAGGAACGCGTACAGAAATTGGCAAAGCAATATGCAGAATTGGCACAATTATCTAAAACAAGACAATAGATATTGGGGATATATCTAATATCCCCAATATTCTTAAAAAAGTTCTGCGGTAATATGTCAAGTCCTTAAATTTAGAAAGTAGATGCTTATGGACTTCTCGATACTTCTTCTGGTAATAACTTCTAAACTCTGATTCATACGTCTTTACCGAGTTGGCAGCCTTAACAAGGTAATAAGGGTAGCGATTACCAGAACGTATCCTTTTAGTCTCTTCAGCTTCAAAATCTCCCCGATTGGTGCCTACGCCAAGATAATGCAGACTTTGAGGTCTTTAGAGCTGACGTCTATTCGGTTATTTAATATCCGAATCGAGTTGAAAATTCAGTGAGATTTGGTTTGCAAACATATTATACGGAGGAATATATAAAATGAGGGTTTTACTTACAGAGACTATGGATGAAGATGGCCTGAGCCTTTTGCGCAATCATTTTGAAATACATATTGCTAATACAACGGAAAAAGAAAAACTGAAAATAATTATTGAAAAATTCTCACCGCATGCAATTATTGCAAAGTTAGCAAACATTACAAGAGAGATTATTGACTCTGCTCCGCATTTGAAAATAATTGCAAAGCACGGAGTAGGATATGACAATATTGATGTGAATTATGCGAAACAAAAAAAAATTTATGTTACAAATGTTCCTCATGATAATGCAGATTCTACAAGTGAATTTACTATCACCCTTATTCTAGCTTTGCTAAAAAAGGTTACTGTAGCAGACCAAAAAATGAAAATGGGTATTTGGCAGAGAAATGAGTTTCTCGGTACTGAGATAATGGGTAAAACTCTTGGTATTGTAGGGGTCGGTTTTATAGGTAGAAAAATTGCGGAAAAATTAGCTGGATTTGGTTTACGGTTTATTGGTTATGACCCCTATGTTAAGGATAATATTGTTAAAGCTGGTTATACAGAGATTCAAATGTTGAACTTTGATGATCTATTGTATCGGTCTGATATTATAACAATTCATACTCCCTTGACTTCAGAAACTAAAAATTTATTTAATAAAAATTCTTTTGAAAAAATGAAGTCTACTGCTTATTTAATAAATGCTGCTAGAGGTGGAGTAGTAAATGAGGTAGATTTATATGAAAGCTTAAAAGGAGGACGTATTGCTGGTGCCGCCCTAGACGTATATGAAACAGAACCTTTTGTAATAGAACCTCACCATCCACTTACAAATCTTCACGATAAAATTATACTTACCCCACATATAGCAGCTTACACGAGAGAAGCTCAAAAGAAAATCGCCATTACTGTTGCAGAAGATATAATTTATG
Source organism: Thermanaerosceptrum fracticalcis (assembly GCF_000746025.2). Taxonomy (NCBI): domain Bacteria; kingdom Bacillati; phylum Bacillota; class Clostridia; order Eubacteriales; family Peptococcaceae; genus Thermanaerosceptrum; species Thermanaerosceptrum fracticalcis. Next base: position 2,639,808 of record NZ_CP045798.1, on the reverse strand, counting down.
GATTAAAAAATGGTATTCCAAGAAATTTAGTAGGGGAATTTAGATAAAGTGAATGATAATGGAGGAGTGTTATGAACTTACTGAAAAAAAAGGATGTTTTAATTGGGATTTTTTTTCTATTAATAAGTGTATTAATTTACTCTTATTCCCTACAATTCGAAAAAGTAGGACATGAATATGCTAAGATTGGAACTGGTTTCGCCCCGGAAATTCTTTCAGTAGTCCTTGGTTTATTAAGTTTATCACTTGTTTACAAGGGGATCAAAGGCACAACTACAATTGATTTCAAGATTGATTTTTTAAAACCAGAAAACATAAGGTTACTAACTACAATAATTTTATGTTTTATTTACATTATTGCATTAGGATCAGTGGGATTTAGGATTAGTACATTGTTATTTCTGATAGTGCTAATGCTATTATTCAAAGTTAAAAATATTATTAAGATTTTAGCTGTTTCATCAACAGTTACCTTTACTATATTTTGGATTTTTTCAAAAATTTTAAGGGTACCGCTCCCATAAAAATTTTCGAGGAGGGGATGGGTTTGATTGAAAATGTTAACACTATAATTTCGTTGGTATTTACAGTAGAAAATATTCTTATGACTTTTTTAGGTGTACTTGGGGGAATAATAATTGGTGCTCTCCCAGGCTTGACGGGAACGATGGCTGTTGCCTTATTAGTACCATTTACCTTTGGGATGGACTCAACAAGTGCTATTAGTATGCTTTTAGGTGTATATTGTGGTTCAACTTATGGAGGATCTATTGCAGCAATATTAGTTAAAATACCCGGTACGGCCGCAGCCATTATGACTACTTGTGATGGTTATCCAATGGCCCAAAGGGGCGAAGCAGGTCGCGCTATTGGAATATCCACAGTAGCTTCTACGATCGGTGGAATATTGAGCATATTTGTTTTATTATTTGCAGCTCCTCAACTAGCCAAGATTGCTATAGATTTTGGGAGTCCAGAATATTTTGCATTAGCAGTCTTTGGATTAAGTGTAATTGCTAGTGTCTCCGATGGTTCTCTTATAAAAGGGTTAATGAGTGCAGTTATTGGAATTCTAATTTCCCTTATAGGTTTTGATGGTATAACAGGTACTCCTCGTTTCACTTTTGGCTTTGATCAGTTAAATGGTGGTATTGCTTTTATTCCACTAATGATTGGCTTATATGGAATGTCTGAATTATTATCCCAAGTTGGAACAATAACAGAAAAACGACCTGCTATACAAATAATTAGTCACATATTACCTTCTTTAAAAGACATAAAACGAATCCTAAAAACTACTCTAAAGGGTACAGGAATAGGTGTATTAATCGGGGCATTACCCGGAGCAGGAGCTACAATAGCCGCTATTTTATCTTATAGTGAGGCAAAAAGAAGTTCTAAAATTCCTGAAAGCTTTGGTACTGGTATCCCGGAGGGTATTGCGGCGCCTGAATCCGCAAATAATGCGGTAACAGGTGGAGCGCTTATTCCAATGTTAACACTTGGTATTCCTGGCGATGGTGTAACAGCAATTTTGATTGGCGCATTTATGTTACATAATTTGACCCCAGGCCCCTTACTTATAACACAACAACCTACATTAATAGGTTCGCTTTTTGTCACGTTACTTATAGCAAATATTTTCATGCTAATTATTGGATTATTTGGAGCTAGAGTTTTTGCTAAACTAATTAGTATGTCACCAACCATATTAGTTCCAATTTTATTTGTTTTTAGTTTTATTGGTTCATATGCTGTTAACCTAAATTTACTTGATATTAAAGTCGTATTGGTGCTTGGCTTAATGGGATTTGTACTTCAAAAATTAGAATTTCCCATTGGACCAGTAGTATTGGGATTTATTCTTGGACCTATAGCTGAAGTACATTTAAGACAGGCGTTAATGCTATCTCAATTGGATGTATCTATTTTATTTTCTACAACTATTACAAAAATAATCTGGATATTAACTATAATTTCTTTATTCTCAAAGCAAATGATAAGATTAATTAATGTTATTATTAATAAAACTAAATTAGAAAATACTTCATTAAATAATAGTTAAAAGGAATGATTTAAATGGGTGAATTTATATTAGTTAATCACGAAAAATTAAAAGAATTTTGTAATATTGTTTTTATTCACATTGGTATTGAAAAGGAAAAAGCGGAAATTATTTCGGATTTATTAGTTGTTTCTGATTTAAGGGGTGTTGCCTCTCATGGAGTAATGAGATTGCCTGTATATGCTAAAAAAGCATTAAGAGGATCTATTAATCCGAAAGCTTCTCTTATCAAGCTTTCCGAATTAAGTTCAGTAATTCTTTATGATGGTGAGAACGGTTTTGGACAAATAAACTCAATACTGGCTATGAGGGAATGCGTAAAAAAATCAGAAAATACTGGAGCCTGTTTTTCGGTTATTAAAAACAGTAATAATTTTGGCGCAGCGGGTCTAGTTGCTTTAGAAGCTGCAAGACATGGAAAAATTGGTATAGTCTTTTCAAATGCATCACCTACTATGGTACCTTTTGGAGGGAGCACTCCATTATTAGGTACTAACCCCATTGCTATTGCCATTCCAACTATGAAGCTATTTCCTATAGTTTTAGATATGGCTACCAGCGCCGTAGCAAGAGATAAAATAAAAGTTTATGCTGTAATGAATAAAGAAATTCCTATTGGTTGGGCTTTGGATAAAGAGGGTAAAAATACTACAGACCCTAAGGCCGCGTGGGAAGGTTTTATGCTTCCTATGGCTGGAGCGAAAGGATATGGATTAGCTGTGATGGTTGATATATTAACTGGTGTATTAAGTGGAGGGGCCATGGGGCATGAAATCAAAAAAATATATGATGAAAGTGGACAGGGTGTAAGCCATTTTTTAGGGGCGATTAATATTGAGCCATTTATTCCTTATGTAGATTTTCAAGACCGGTTATTAAAATACTACGAATATATAAAATCCTCGCCACCTGCTGATGGTTTTGAAAAGGTATACTTACCTGGTGAACTTGAATATGAAATAGAAAAGAAAAGAGTACTTGAAGGAGTGCCGATTCCATATTCGGTTATGCAAGAAATTAAGGATTTGTCAAAGGAGTTAGGCATAGAAACTGATTTTTTTAATAACAGTAGTTATGCAGTTTCAGGATAATAATTCCAACTCCATAACTTCAGTTCCAAAAATTGAGGCCAAAATTTATCAATAACCCTTGAAAAACGCTGTGTTGCCGTGTCAAAATAGACTTGGATCTGCTGGTCACAACAGTTGATCCTGCAACTGGCGTTGAAAAAGTACCCTATCACTTCGCAGAGAGAGGGGTCTTGTTCAGCGCCTTCTTTATTACACTCCCAGGTTGCGTAGCAAAGAAGGGTCTTCGCCGTGAACAAGAGCTCTACATGGGCAAAATGAGCTGGTTCAGACTGGGCGTAGCACGATGTTAAGCCAAGATTCTGCTTAACTGTGCGGTAAAAAACCTCTATTTTCCACCGCTTGGTATAAGCACTGGTCGCTTCTTCCGGCACATCGACACGATTGCTGATCAGAAGATACACATCCTTGAAGGTTGTCGGTAGTTCTTCCTCCGGAAGAATGACACTTTCGGTTGCCTGTTTCTCATAAGTTGCGGCAATGGCTGCGATGGGTAAAAAGCGCTGCCGGGTAATAGGTTTTCCGTTTTTAGTCAAGGTTTCATAAGGCACCTGTCTCGTAAGGCACCTTGAGGTAAATGTTCGGGATACTGAGGACAGAGCCTTTGCCAAGGGCCCGAATCCTGGGATAGACATCTTTTAGTAACTGCTTTGGATTAAGCTTAATGTAATGTTCCTTATGTAACACAGGGTCGTAGATTTTCCGATACAGAATCGTGTTGCCTTTGGCCTTGGTAACCCAGTCAAAACCCTGAGCCATAAGCCAGAGTAGGAACTTTTTGCACAGAAACCAGCGATCCATGGCGACCCAGAGTCTGGCGTTGTTCAGTTGACGTACCTCCGAGAGCATCTCTCTGGCAAGGTCGAGCTTAGTCTGTTTTTCATTCTCCCGGTCGGTTTTAACCCCAAAGCGCCATAACATGGGATATTCCAGCCCATTTTTTAAAACAGCAAGTGTCGATTCAAGGTTCATACACCAGACATGGCGTTTTTCAGAACTGTCAAAGAGCCAGCAGAGAAAGGGGATTTTTTTCCCGTGAGGAACCAGGCCACAGGTGTAAGCAAAAGCCAGAAGCCATGCTGAAATCCCAGAGTGTTTACGGATTCCTGATTGTGAAAATAAAAGGGACAGATCAAACAAATCCCAGATTGTCTTGAGTACCGTCACACCGTCACCCCGGCACCTCGACCGTGATCTTTTTTCTCGAAAGTCGGTTTACAAAGTTCTTTCATCAAGATCACCTATATCGCTAGAGTGATGGTAAAAAACACCATCCCTTGCGATTATGGGGGCTTTCCAAAAATGTCAAGGCCTTTTTCGAAAATCAGGGTCTTTTAAAAAATATTTTTGGAGCTATTATCTACCATATATTTCCAACAACTGCGTAACTCTTGTTAGGTTAATAAAAAAATAAAAAAATTTAAATCATAAAAGAGGAATTTGCCATAAGATGGAGAATACAACATGCAGAATGCGGCATGCTGCAAGGACCATGCTATAGATTATAAATAAGGAGGTATAGCGTGAAAACATTCTCGACAAGCGTCGAAGACCCCTGAGCTTAAAAAAGGGTATAGCAAACAAGCCCTAACGGAAGCAGAGCGCAGAAAGATTAAGCAGGCAGCGTGATATGTTCGGGGTTTACGATACCATGGGCAACCAAGAGTTTAGCAGCTTGCCTCAAAGCTTTCTCCTTTTGCTTATTGCGAAGCTCCACCGGCATATCAACATGGTAGAGGTCACAAGGATTGAAGACTTCACCTGATTGGAGCATATGATAAGTGGCTGTAAGTATCATTCTGGCAATGGCGATTATGGCTCGTTTCTTCCCTCGGCGCTTGGATATCCGCTCATATTTGATACGGTAGTAAGCGGAAGAATTCGATTTTACAGCGGCATGGGCTGCTTGCACGAGCGTGGGCTTGAGATAAACCCCGGCCCTCGTAATGCGAACGGACTTCTTTTTGCCTGCGGATTGATTGTTGCCGGGCGTTAGTCCCCCCCAGCAGCATAAGCGTTTCGAGGATGAGAACTGAGACATATCCGTACCAATTTCGGAGAGGATCGTAATGGCTATGTTACGGTCAACTCCGGGAATGGTACACAGTAGGGCAATGGCGCTTTCCAAGGGTGCAGCCAACCGGGCGATGGTTTGGTCGAGGTCGGCAATGAGCTGCTCCACGAAATCCAAGTGTTTGCGGACGAAACGGATGCGTGTCTTCTGTTCCGCAGACATTTGAAAACCCTCAATAGATTCGATGACCTCGTCGGCTTTCTTCTTCAAGGAGCGTTGCAGCAAGGAAACGCAATGTTTTGGATCGAAAGAATCCGAGTTTACAAGGTAGTCCGTGATGGAAGAGGCAGATTTGCCAAACATGTCGGAAACGACAGCATCAAGGGCGACATTGCAAACGGTGAAAGCGTTCTGAAAGCGGTTCTTTTCGCTGGATTTACAGGAAACGAGCTTGAAGCGGTATCGCGTATACTCCCGCAAAATGCGGATGTTCTTGGACGGGATAAAGCTACCGGGAACCAGACCGAGGCGAAAAAGATCGCCGATCCACTTGGAATCCTTGACATCATCCTTGTTGCCCTTAACAGCAGCAACCCACTTGGGGTTGGCGACGGTAACCCGGATGCTGTCCTCCAGCAAATTGTATATGGGAACATAATACTTCCCGGTGCTCTCCATGCAAACGTCAAAGCAGTTGTTGTCAATCAGCCACTGCTTAAACGCCAGAATGGATTTGTTAAAGGTAGAAAAACGCTTTTTTTTGTAACTCGGAACGATACCCTGCGTTGTGATGAGCGTAGCGACGAGAAATGTCTTGTGTACATCGACGCCACAACAGATGGGATAAACGATTCTCAGAATTCTCCCTCCTTGCAATGAAATTGTGAGGGAGAAGACAGTGACTGGATCGCCGCACATTTAACGCTGAGTTAAAACAATGATTAGCGTGCGGCCTCATGGCACCACTTATTTGTGCTTGTAAGGCGATCCTTACACTGGTTTTTATACTGATTTAAGCCAAGAGGCAGTCTGCAACTCGCCTCACCGTGCTTTGTAGTGTGCCTTCTCCTCAGACAGATTGTACTGTAATCAGGGTGGGTGTGCACCTGTTTTCATTACTATTTGTGTCGCCCGCACCGGCGGCGCGAGATGGAGGTTTTTATGAAAATCGTGAACGTGGAAGCCGTTACCCTGGTGGTGCCTATGAAGAATCCTATTAAGGCACCTATTAGTATTCCCTACGCAGATGAGTTAGAAAAAGTAGTATTTAAAGAGTATCGTACTACCTTAGTAAAAATATCGACGGATGAAGGTATTACGGGCTATGGAGAGTGTATGGTTAGGCTCTCTCCCACATCTACAAGAGATATTGTGGAATACATAAAACCTTTACTTATTGGCAAAGACCCTATGGACACTGAATTAATATGGGAATTGATGTTTGGTACGATGATGAACAGGGGGCATTATCAAGGATTTTATATCGAAGCCATAAGTGGCATTGACGTAGCATTGTGGGATATTAAAGGAAAAACGCTAAGTCTTCCACTGTACAAATTGATTGGTGGGAACAGTAATCCCAAAATTTGGGCTTATGCATCTTCCATTAGATTTAGAGGTATGGAAACCATGTTGGAAACAGCCCAGAAATTTGTTGATCAGGGCTTTACTGCAATGAAAATTAAAATAGGTCAGGGTTATAAAACGGATGTGATGGCAGTTGCAGCAGTGAGAGAGCATGTTGGAGATGATATAACACTTATGGTTGATGCCAACTGCGGATATGATGTCAAAACTGCATTAAAGATCGGTAAAGAGTTGGAAAAGTACAACATTAGATGGTTCGAAGAGCCGATCTCACCGGCTGACTATGAAGGTTATAGGATGTTGTCAGACTCCCTGGATATTCCTATTGCTGCTGGTGAGGCGCATTTCCTCAGATATGGACTGAAAGAATTAATTGTGAGAGGCAAGGTCGACATTATTCAGCCGAATGTTTGTAGAGCCGGTGGGGTAACGGAGTGTCTAAAAATCCATGGTCTTAGTAGTTCTTTCAATGTACCTTATTTAGTTCATACAGGTAGTTCGTCTGCAGTATGTATAGCAGTATCCTTACATTTGGCAGCTGCATTTAAGGATTGCTTTATTTTTGAACATATGCAAAGCGACTGGTCTAAAGATCAAAGGAATCCACTGAGGTGGGATTTAACTCCGCTGCCCATCAAGTCATTTGAAAATGGTTATATTGAATTGGACAACAAACCTGGGATAGGATTGGAAATTAACGAGGACATAATTGAAAAATATAGAGTATAAGGGGTTGACGTTCTTGTTTACAGTAGATAATGGTTTTAGTTTTGATGCTCGATTGAATATAAGGTTTAAAGCCGGTATAGTAAAAAACATAGGAAAAGAATTATCTGCAATGGGTATTAAAAATGTTTTAATTGTAACAGACCCCGGTGTTTTAAAAGTAAAATTACATGAAAATTTAGTAACAACGTTAAATCAAGAAAACATCAAATTTGAAGTTTTTTCTGAAGTTGAACCAAACCCTAGAGATACAACTTGTGAAAAAGCTGCTGAATTTGCTAAAGAGCTTAACGTAGATGCTGTTATTGGTATTGGAGGAGGTAGTTCTTTAGATACAGCCAAATGTGTTGGGTTCTTAATGACCAATCCTGGCCGGGTCAAAGACTATGACGGAAGCGGTAAAGTAAAGAACGAACCAATACCAATCATTGCAATACCTACTACTGCCGGCACAGGTAGTGAAGTTACCGCTAACGCCGCAATTACAGATACAGAGAAACATATTAAGATGTCAGTTCGATCGCCTAAAATAATTCCCCATTTGGCCGTTCTCGACCCGGAATTATTGAAAACATTACCCCAGCATATTGCTGCGTTTAGTGCTATGGATGCATTAATACACGCAATCGAGAGTTTTCTTTCCAGAAGAGCAACTGCATTTAGTGACTACTTTAACTTAAAAGCCATTGAATTGTTAAGTAAGTATATCAGGCCATTCTATGCTGAACCTTCAAATACTGAAGCTGCGGGAAACATGTTAATAGGGAGCATGCTTGCGGGACTTGGGATCAGTAATACCGGGACTGGTAATGCCCATGCTTTAGGAAGAGTTTTGGGTGGAAGTTATGATATGGCGCACGGTCTTGCTTGCTCGGTAGTTTTTCCATATGTCTTGAAATTCAATGCTATGGCACAACCTCAGAAGTTTGTAGAAATTGCTAGGGCTATGGATTTAAAAACTGAAGGATTAAATGAGAAGGAAATAGGGCAAAAGGTTGTTCGGGAAATATATGAATTGCTAAGGGAACTAAACATACCTGTTAAACTTAGTGAACTTAACGTTACAAAAGAGAGCTTTAATGACATGGTTAAGGTTGCAATTACTAATGTTGCCCCAAATCCGCGTAAAACAACGGAAGTAGATCTGGTCTCTATACTAGAAGAAGCTTTTTAAAACGGGGATACCGTAAATAAAGTTACAAATGTAATAGTCTGCTTTTAAATAACATAGCTAAATTTACTACAATTATGTAGTTATACTGAGGGAACGAAAAGGAGTTGAGATACTCAATGGCTCAAAATAAAATTTTACAGGGAAATGAGGCTTGCGCTGAAGCTGCTCTATTAGCGGGTTGTAGATTTTTTGCGGGCTATCCTATAACCCCTTCAACGGAGATAGCTGAAATAATGGCAAATGAACTTCCCAAAGTCGGTGGGGTATTCATACAAATGGAAGATGAAATTGCCTCAGCAATGGCACTAGTTGGTGCGTCTTGGGGAGGCTCCAAACCTATGACAGCTACCAGTGGGCCAGGAATATGTTTAATGACGGAAAGCTTGGGTTGCGCAGTTGTAATGGAAACTCCCTGTGTATTTGTGAACGTAATGCGTTGTGGCCCAAGTTCAGGTGCAGCAACGGCACCTTCGCAGGGAGATGTGTTTCAGGCAAAATACGGATCAAACGGTGATTATTCTATCATTGCCCTAGCCCCATCTAATGCACAGGAAATGTTTGATTTGACAATTAGGGCATTTAATTTAGCAGAAAAATATCGTACGCCTGTATTTATTTTAACCGATGAAGTAGTGGCTCACACCAGAGAACGTGTGGTTATACCAGCTAAAGAAGAAATTGAATTGGTTGAGAGAAAAAAGCCTGACTGTCCTCCCGAAGCGTTCGTGATTTATAAACCGGATGCTAACGGTGTTCCAATGGCAATGCCGGCCTTTAATGAGGGTTACAAATTAAGTATTTTATCAACGCCCCATGATGAAAATGGTTTTAAAGTAATTGATGTTAGCAATAGTAGAAATGCAAAAATTGCGTCTGACCTGAATAATAGGTTAATTGATAAAATCGAAAAGAATGTTGATGATATAGCGGAGTTGGAAGAAACCTTTATTGACGATGCGGAAATAATTGTTATTTCTTACGGTTCTGTTGCAAGGGCTAGTTTAAATGCCGTCAAAACTGCCAGAGAAAAGGGATATAAAGTTGGAAACGTAAAACTGAAAACTTTATGGCCATTTCCTCAGGAAAGAATTAAAAAATACTTAATGCAAGCGAAAAGAGTAATAGTTCCGGAGATGAATGCGGGACAGGTTGTACTTGAGATTGAGAGAGTTAACCAGGGGTATTGTCAGGTTGTATCTTTACCTAAGCTCGGTGGACAGTACCATAATCCTTCCGAAATTCTTAGTATAATAATGGGTGGTGAATAAGTTATGCATACTCTAGCAAAAAAACTATTTAGAACTGATTTGTTTCCATTTATGTTTTGTCCTGGTTGTGGGGATGGTATCATCCTACAAATGACAGCTAGAGCTATAGATGAGTTGGGCATTATTGATGATGTTGCAACGGTTGGCGCAATTGGTTGCAGCAGTTGGATAGGTTCGTACTTAAATGTGGATTTTATCAAAGTGCTGCACGGCAGAGCATTGCCTGTTGCAACCGGACTTAAACTTACCAATCCATCACGAAAAGTTATAGTTTTTATGGGTGACGGAGATGCTTTAGCAATTGGTGGTAACCACTTTATGCATGCAGCCCGGCGTAATATAGATTTAACAGTAATTTTAGTCAATAATGAGATTTACGGGATGACAGGGGGACAAGTTGCACCCACGACTCCAGTAGGAGCAACAACTATGACCTCCCCTTATGGAAACATAGAACAAAAGATTGATGCCTGTGATTTAGCCAAGGCTTCCGGAGCAACATATGTTTCACGCTGGACAGTTGCTCAGCCACGACAGTTATTAAGGGCGATTAAAAAGGGAATTGAACATCCTGGTTTTGCATTAATTGATGCTATCAGCTTATGTCCTACCCAGGCGGGAAGGTATATAAGAGGCACCGGTGATCCGGTTAAGCTTATGAATAATCTAAAGAGTAATTGTATTTCCATTAATGATGCTGCTAACCTTACTGAAGAAGAAAAGCAAGGCAAATACATTATCGGTGATTTTTATGAAACAAGAAAACCTGAATTTGCTCAACAAATATATGATAAAATTAAGAATCTTCAAACGAAGTAGGTCTTTTTCTGTAACTGAGGAGGTGGTAGTGTGTCGAAAAATATAAAAATATATGAGAATCTATGTAAGGGCTGTAGGCTTTGTATAGATGTGTGCCCCAAAAAAGTTTTACAAATATCTACTAAAAGGGGTAAGCAGGGTTATTTAATTCCTGAGGTAACTAATAACGACAGTTGTACTATGTGCAGGCAGTGTGAATATACTTGTCCGGATATGGCTATAGAGGTTATGGGATAAAGGAGAGAATGTTCAGATGAGAAAAGAGATTGTAGCGGCAGGATTTGGAGGCCAGGGCATAGTGTTTATGGGTATTATAGCAGCGACCGCTGCAGGGATTTATGATGACAAGGAGGTCGCCCAATCCCAATCTTACGGCCCATCTGCAAGAGGAGGAGCATGTCGCACGGAAGTTATATTAAGTGATGAAAAAATAGATTATGGAAAATCTATAAAGCCTGATGTTATGGTGCTTATGTCTCAGCCTGCTAAAGAAAAGTATCTGGGAGAATTAGAAGATGAAAATACTATTTTAATTATTGATAGTTCTTTAGTAGAAAATGTTTCGGAAAAATTCAAGAATGTTTATAAAATACCAGCTACAGATATAGCAGAAAAAGAACTTGGGAATGTTGCAGCAGCCAACATGGTTATCCTGGGGGCTGTAAGTTCAATAACAAATCTTATTAGCCTGGATGGTATTAAATCTGCTGTCAGACAAAAATTAGAAAATAAACAAAAAGTGTTGGAACTAAATTTAACAGCAATTGATAAGGGATACCAGTATGGAAAAAATATTTTACATGGAAGTGATTGTTTGAATGGATAAATTAATACGTGTAAATATGAAAAGCGAAAACATAAATATTGAAAATCTCCCTGAAAAATATAGCCTTTTGGCGGGAAGAACTTTTACATCTAGATTCATTTACTAGGATTATATGTTTATAAAGAAAGAGCAAAAACAAAGTTTTAACAAAAACATTGTCGCATATATTCATCCTTAAACACTGCTTAATGACCAATTCCAGCTAAGCCAGGTGACTGTCAAGGGTCCACGAAGTGGAGGCGTAGCCTTTACCCTTGACTGGCAACTGGCGAGCTGGACAATCTATGCGGCGGTGTTCGGGTTACTCTAACTGAGGAATTTTACACATAATTTTGGACTTGATCTATGTACCTCAACTTACACTCTTCCTACCTAATTTATTTTATGGTAATTAACCAAAGGATTTCTGAGAAAAGAATTTGTTTGCATAAAGGAGTGATTACTTTTGGCTCCACCATTAGAAGGTATAAAAGTTCTGGATTTATCACTATTTGTACCAGGACCATTTAGTACTATGATGTTAGCTGATTTTGGTGCTGAAGTAATAAAAATTGAGCAACCTGATCAAGGAGATTTTAATAGAGACTTACCCCCCTTATTAAACGGCGTAGGGTACAGGCATCTGATATTAAATCGCAACAAAAAAAGCATGACTCTGAATTTAAAAAGTGAAGAAGGGAAAAAGGTTTTTTACAGATTAGTAAGAACGGCAGATGTGATAATTGAAAATTGTCGTCCAGGAGTAACCAGTCGTTTAGGTATAGATTATAACACAGTAAAAGAAATTAACCCTCAAATAGTTTACTGTTCAATTACGGGTTTTGGACAAACAGGACCAAATAGAATGGTACCTGCTCAAGACCTAAATATTATGGCTTATTCAGGTGTACTTAGTCTAACTGGTAAGCAAAACGGAAGCCCCTTTATTCCAGGTATGCAAATTGCGGATATGGCAAGTGCCATGATGGCCGTGAATGGAATTCTTTTGGCTCTTTATAGCAGACAAAAAACAGGTTTAGGACAATACATTGATATCTCGATGCTAGATTCTGTTATCTCTATGTTACCTAGTGATACCAGTTTTTACCTTGGCTCCGGCAAGGTTCCGCTGCGTGGCGAAACCCGACTGACTGGGACACTTCCCAATTATAACATATATAAAACAAAAGACGATCGCTATTTAGCTGTTGCAGCGCTTAATAAGAATTTTTGGGTAAACCTTTGTAATTTGATTGGACACCCCGAAATAGCAAATGACTTAAATATTGAAGAGAAGAATCAAGTAGTATTTGATATTTTACGAGGTGCATTTGCAAAGAAAACGCTTAGTGAATGGCTTACTTTATTTAAAGATTCTGATACATGTGTAAGCCCTGTCAACAACATTGATGAAGTACTAACTGATCCCCAGATAATTGAAAGACAAATGTTAATAGATATGGATGATGAAAAAAGTGGCAACTACAAACAAATAGGAAATCCAATCAAACTTTCGGGTACGCCATTTAAGTTATATAATAGGGCACCGGAATTAGGAGAGAATACAATTGAAGTATTAAGGGAATGTGGATATGACGAAGACGAGATCTTGAATCTTAAAAATAACGGAGTAATTTAACTCATTCTGGGATGTGGAGTATTCTGTAAATATATATTTGGAACTTCAGATTGATAATAATGTTTATGTAATAATAATTCCCGGTGTCAGGAGGTAAGACTGAAATGTGGGGTATTAAACCTTTAAACCTCGGAACTCTAACTGTGTATAAGAGTGGTTTAACTTTTGGTAAGGGTGCCGGAGAAAGATTAGAAGTTCCGTGTATTGGTTGGCTTTTAACCAATTCCAATGGAAACTGTGTATTAGTTGATACAGGTCCATCTGATGATGAGAATTGGGGAACAAAATACCATAATCCCTTAAAAAAATCAAAAAACCAAAGATTAGAATTTGCGCTGGAAGAGATTGGTGTAAAACCTGAAGATATAAAACTTTGTTTATTAACGCATCTCCACTGGGATCATGCCTACGGCGCATTAAAATTACCAAACGCCAAGATTGTAGTGCAAAGCGAAGAGTTAAAGTATTCAGTAGATCCCTTACCTCCTGATCGAAAGCATTATGAAATGAATATTGAAGGCAAAAAGCCATTTTTTATTAATTATTTTGAAAGAATAGAAACAGTAAATGGTGATTGTCACATAGACGAAGGATTAGAGGTGGTACTATTACCGGGACACTCTCCGGGTTCACAAGGAATTCTGGTAACTACACCACAAAAAAAATATCTTATTACCGGTGATTTAATAAACATCAGGGAAAATTGGGATAATCAAACTCCTCCAGGCATTTTTTATAGTTTAGAGCATTGTTATAATTCTTTCGCTAAAATGAAAAAGATAAATGCAGACATTTTGCCTGGTCATGATTGGGAAGTATTTCGTATGTTTTAAATAAACAGAAAAGTATTAATTTCGACATAGTATAGGTAGCAAACCTTTTTAATATTAAGTAAAGGAACGATAGAAATTGCAAGTTAAGGTGATTTTTCACTGTCTCTATAGAGAATTGGCCGGCGTTACCTATAAATACTTGGAATTACCCGAAAAAACCACTCTATTGGATTTAGTAAGAGAAATGGAAATGATTTACGGCAGAGAGCTAACTGGCCAGTTGATTGATTATGAAAAAAATGAAATATGGTCTCAGATGGCATTGGCTGTTAACGGTAGGATTATCAGTGATTTGGATAAATTCACATATTGCTTGAATGAGAACGATGAGATTATATTTTTACCCCCTGCTCTAGGTGGGTAGAGAGAATTGGGAGGTAGGGTAAAATGAAAAGGATACTTGTCGATAAAGAAAAGTGCAGTGGCTGTAAGATTTGCGAATCTGTGTGTTCGTATAATAAATTGGGAGATAGATTTAATAGGAGAAAAGCTGCAATTAGGATTGTTATTGAAGGTGAGCTAGGCGAAAAGATTAAGCCAGTAGTTTGCAGACAATGTAAAAAACCGAAGTGTTCAGAAGTTTGCCCCGAAAATGCGTTTTTTATTGATAGTAATTCAGGAGGTCTGAAAATCAACGAAAATAAATGTATTGGATGTGGGTTATGCGCAGAGGTTTGCCCATTCGGAGCTATCTACATACATAGTGATTATAATATTCCTTTAAAATGTGATTTGTGCGGGGGAGACCCTCAGTGTGTTAAATACTGTGTTCCACAAGCGATTGTTTACAATGAAGAAAATAGAATAGGATCCGTAAACAGAGAAAGAGGTGTTTATAATGTACAGCGGATATAATTATAAAGTATTAAAAATTAATTTATCGAACGAAACAACTGAAATTGAAAATATAACCCCTACCTTTGTTAGGAAATTTTTGGGTGGAAACGGTTTCGGGGTCAAGTTACTTTATGACGCAATTAAACCTGAAACTGATCCATTAAGCGAAGAAAATTCTGTAGTAATTGCTGTTGGACCAGCAAATGGCACTATAATGCCTGGGGCAGCAATGACTGCATTTATGACCAAATCCCCGCTGACTGGATTATTTATTGATAGTTATATGGGTGGTCATTTTGCAACAGAGATCAAAAATGCTGGCTATGACGCTATTTTAATAAGTGGTAAACTAAGCAAACCGAAATTTTTAGTAATTGAAAATGATACTGTAAATTTTTGTGATGCCCAAGACTTATGGGGGTTGGAAACTTCTAAAACACAACAAAAAATAAAAGAAAGGCTTCAAAACACCGAATTTCAAGTTGCCTGTATAGGGCCAGCTGGTGAAAATCTGGTTAAGTATGCTTCAATAATCTCTGATACTAGAGCTGCTGGCAGAGGTGGATTAGGGGCGGTCTTTGGTTCTAAAAAGCTTAAAGCTATTGCTATTAGGGGTGACAGGGATATTTATGTAGCTCAACCCGCCCGAGTGCTGGAATATGTACAAAAAGCATTTGAAGAAATGAAAAAACATCCTGGTTTAGGTAAAAACGTACCGCTGTTTGGCAGTACGGGCTCTATTGATGGTAATAACTCTTTAGGTATTTTGGGAACAAGGAACTGGCAAAGGGAAGTATTTGATGATGCCTGGATGATCAGCGGCAATAACCTATTAAAACGCGGCCTGCGCGTTGGTCATAAATCGTGCGCTAGTTGCATGGCACGATCCGCTATCTTCTTTAAAGCGAATGAGGGAGAATATAGTGGTACAATCTCTAGGGGACCAGAGTATGAGACATTGTATTCCTACGGTTCTGTTTTAGAAAACAATAACCCAGATTCTATAATTGCTGCAGATAGGTTATCGGATGAATTGGGTATTGATACAATGAGTACCGGTTTAGTAATAGCCTGGGTAATGGAGTGTTTCGAAAAAGGTATTCTTACATCAAGAGACACTGATGGTTTGGAAGTAACTTTTGGAAAGCACGAAATATTACTAGATATGATTAAAAAGATTGCCTATAGAGATGGTATAGGCGATGTATTAGCAGAGGGAACTAGAATTGCTAGTCGTATAATTGGGAAGGGTAGCGAGGATTTTGCAATACATGTAAAAGGCTTAGAATTGGCGGGACATACTGCTCGCGGTTTAAAAGGGATGGGGTTGGGTTACGCTGTTGCTACCAGGGGTGGTAGTCACCAGGATATTAGGCCGGAGGTCGAAAGATCAGGAAAATTAGATAGACAAGTTATAGAAGGCAAATCGGAACATGTTATGAAGAGTGAAAGGATGTGTACTATAGGTGATAGCCTTATTTTATGTCGCCGACATTCCGAACCATACTTTGGACCATACTTATCAGAAAAATATGTGGAAGTAATTAACATATTGACTGGATTTGATCTTGACCTGGAAGAATTAAATATGATAGCGGATAGAATATATACCTTAGAAAGGATGTTTAATTGCAGGGAAGGAATTACCCGTAAAGACGATATTTTACCACCTAGATTTATGAGAGAGCCAATTCCAGATGGCCCTAGTAAAGGTATGTATATGAAAATGGAAGAACTAAATGTAATGTTAGATGAGTTTTATAGTTTAAGAGGTTGGGATTTAAAAACTGGTATTCCAACAGAAGCTAAAATGAGGACGTTAGGCATTAATTAAACTGAGGTGATCTTGTGATGAAGGAGGATCGAACTTGGAAAGTAAAATAATTAGGGCTGAACCCTTATATTTACAGGCCTATAATCAACTAAAGAAAGACATAACTGAAGGTAATCTAAAGTCCGGTCAGAGATTAACAGATCAACAGTTGGCTGAATGGTTAGGGATTAGTCGCACACCGGTAAGAGAAGCAGCAAGAATTTTGTGCCGAGAAGGGTTACTCCTATATGATAATGGGTCCGTATCCGTTTACACTCCTACTCTGGAGGATATAGCTCAAGTCTATGTATTACGTGCTTCTCTTGAAAGTACAGCTGCATCTATAGTTGCAGTTAAGGTAAATAAGAATACAATAACCAATAAATTAGAGGAAATTATTAAAGATAGTATTACTGCTTCTAGCAAAAATGATTATGTAGCACTCCAAAAATTGAATAGAGAGTTTCACAGACTTATAATTTATTCTTCTGAAATGCAAATACTGGGAGAGTTTTATGAACCCCTTGATACCAAAATGGCAATCTTTCGCTCCAGGACTTTAAAGGAAAATTTGCCAAGGAGGATCTCAATCGAAGAACATGAAAGTCTATTGAATTTTATTATTAAAGGTGATGTGCTGTCTTGTAAGCGAGCAGCAGAAAAACATATTTTATCTGCAGGAAAAAGAGCTATAGAAGTATATGTTGAACAGGAAGGTTTAAAAATTAGTAACGATTTACTTAAAACATTAAACTATATAGATTTTTGCTTAGAAAGCCAGTAGCGAAGTTTATGTTTAATTTGTGAGATAATACAAAATTTTATGGGGGATTGAAAAATGGATAGTGCAAAAAGCGAAAAGTGGTTTGCCCTTGCACTGTTGCTTATTTGCTTGATTTATCTTTTCACTTCGCTTTCTATCCCAACCGGTACTGTATCAAAACCTGGACCAGGTTTTTTCCCAATTATTCTAGGCTTAATAGGAACATTATTAGCTGTTGGAGTAACGATTAATGGGTTTAAAAGTTCAAAACATGAGAAGGTAAATCAAGATTCCTATCAAGAAAGACTACAACAAGACAACATAAAACGAATTATTCAATATATTATGATACTAACTATATCCATTCTTACCTTTAAGATTTTGGGTGCCATACTGACAGTATTTTTTTTAACAATAGTATTGGCCCGGATTTGTGGACAACAAGGTTGGATTATTCCGGTAATAATGGGTATTGTGTGTGCATCATGCCTACACTTCATTTTTGTTAAATTCTTTAGTATTCCTTTACCTGAAGGGTTGATGCGTTTAGTGATTTGAAAGGGGGGGTGCTTTTGGATGTTTTGTCTGGTTTACTACATGGATTATCAGTTGCTCTCATACCACAAAATATTATGGCTTGTTTTTTAGGGGCTTTTCTCGGTACAGTTACTGGCGTGTTGCCAGGGCTGGGACCCACATCGGCCATGGCTTTACTTTTACCATTAACCTTTGGGTTACCCACTGAAGCCAGTATTATAATGTTAGCCGGTATTTATTATGGAGCAATGTATGGAGGGTCCACCACCTCAATTCTTCTCAATATGCCTGGAGAAGCAGCTTCTATGGTCACCTGTTTTGATGGTTATCAATTGTCGCGTAAGGGAAGAGGTGGGGCTGCATTAGCAGTGTCTGCGCTTGGTTCATGGGTTGCCGGAACCCTTGCCGTTTTAGCTTTAATGCTTTTCGCACCAAGCCTGGCTAGATTTGCCTTGTTGTTTGCACCACCAGAATACTTTGCTATAACACTGCTGGGCCTACTCACCCTTAATAACTTAACTGGCAAGTCGTTCATCAAAGCCAGTTTGATGACAATTATAGGCATGATGATAGGCACTATCGGTATGGATTCATTAAGCGGTTATACTCGATTTGTTTTAACTCCCTCAATGTTAGAAGGAATTGACCTTGTTCCAGTACTTATGGGACTTTTCGGACTGTCTGAAGTGTTATTAATGGCAGGGGAACCATCCCAAGCCATTGACGTGATGAAAGTAAAGTTTAGGGAATTATATCCCACAAAACAGGAGATAAAGAAATCTATTCTACCAATTTTACGGGGAACTATTATTGGATTTCCTATAGGGCTTTTACCTGGTCCTGCAGCCGTTCTCTCATCTATGGCTTCCTACAAAGTTGAAAAGAGTATATCCAAATATCCCGAAGAATTTGGTAATGGAGCAATTGAAGGGGTTGCAGGTCCCGAATCCGCAAATAATGCTGCTTCAACTGGAACTCTAGTTCCTTTATTTGCCCTGGGACTTCCTTTTGCACCACCTGCGGCTATGCTTTTAAGTGGGCTAATGATTCATGGCATTAATCCTGGACCACTTTTTATCACTCAACACGCGGACTTATTTTGGGCTGTGATCGGAAGTATGTATATTGGTAATGTAATGCTTCTGTTTCTAAATTTGCCTTTTGTAGGGATTTTTGCTTCACTGATTAAGACGCCACCAAGAATTTTAATGCCTATCATAACAAGCATTATGATAATCGGCGCTTATAGTCTTAACAACAGTACGTTTGACATAGGTATTATGCTACTATTCGGAATAATAGGACTGGTTCTTAAAAAGTTAGATTTTGCAACTTCGCCTTTAATCATTGGTCTTGTATTAGGACCAATGTTTGAGGAAAATCTGCGCCAAGGGCTCCTAATGGTAAAAGGTAATTTTTCATTGTTCTTTAGCAGACCTTTAGCGGCAATATTTTTAATATTAAGCATATTCCTTATAATCTGGCCTTTCATTGGGGGTAAGAAGATGAGAAGAATTAAGGGTGACTTAAATTCCTAAAATGTACCTTTATCTTATAGTAGGCTATACTTAATCCTTACTTAAAAATTAATAAAAAAGGGGGATAAACGGTATATTAAGTCAAAACAAAGGAGGGCGATAAGTATTATTCTATACTGCAATGCCAAAGGATGATATTGAAGAATCTAAGGAGGATAAGCTGTGAAAAAGCAAGCTAGAATCAAACAATTGATTGTTTGTTTATTAGCATCATGTCTTATTATCAGTATCTTATTAACTGGTTGTGGCTCAGTTAATGATGGCAAAGCAAAACAGGTCGAATGGCCCCAAAAAGAAAAAGTAGTAAAAGTAATTGTGCCATATGGAACCGGTGGTGGTGCTGACCAAGTTGGTCGAATTCTCTCGGGTGTTTTAGAAAAAAAGGGTATTGGTAAATTTGTAGTGGAAAATAAAGTTGGTGGTACTGGTTCCATAGGATTAATGGATGTAATGAAATCTAATCCTGATGGATACACCCTTGGAATTTTACCTTCGAATATATCAATTTTTAAAGTTGCAGGAGTTGCTCCCATCACATATAAGGATTTTAAACCCGTCATAGCCGTAAACTATGATGCCTGTGCTTTAATAGTTAGAGCGGATTCAGAATGGAAAAATTTCGATGATTTTAAAAAGACCGCTTCAAATAAGGAGTTAAACATTGCCACAGGATCAGCTGGTGGTATATGGCATCTTGGAGCAATTAAATTGCAACAGGCAACGGGTCTAAAGTTTAACATGATTCCTATGACTACCGGAGGTGCCCCTGCAGCAACTACGCTTATGGGTAAACATGTAGACGGTATAATCGTTGCGCCAAATGAAGCTGCTTCCCAAATCAAGTCAGGGGAATTCAAAATATTGGGAATTATGGCTCCAGAACGCAGCCAAAACTTTAAGGATGTACCTACTTTCAAGGAATTAGGTTATGATGTGGATATACGTTCTTTGCGGGGTATTGCTGTTCCCAAAGACACACCTGATGCAATCGTTAAAAAGATTCATGATGCATTCAAAGAAGCTGCAAATGATCAGCAGTACCTTGATTACATGAAAACCAGCTTATCTAATGCTACTTACATGAATAGCGAAGAATATGCTAAGTATTGTGAAAAGGAATTGGAGCAATATACCAAATTAATGAAGGATGCAGGGCTGGCCAAAAATTAATGATGAACTTCTGATTAAAATTTTTCAGAGTAATTACAGGACTAAAATCTTTATGCATATACTGCAGATTGGAATCCCATGGTTAATATAGGGTCGGACCATTTCAAAAGTTGAATGACCAATCAGGGCTCCGGAGTATTCTTGATACTTGCCATGGTCTTCAAAACCAGTGTGGCGGAGCGCTCCTCAGCCGGGGTGGGTTCGATTCCTACGCGCTCCCGCCAAAGTTAATAATGGCAAGGGTTCAGGGGTTTTGGTTTTTTGCCGTGGAAACGTGGTAAAAAACATGAGACCAGTAGTTGTAACTTTTGCCCACGATTCTGTGTTTCCCTGTTCGCAAACCAAAGCGAAGGGGAATTTTTTATTTAATAAGCCTAACATAAATCCGGGAGGCTAATTCAAAATTATTATGACTATGAGGTATGAGTAAAATGGTACTCCACGTGCGACAGAAAGAAGAACGAAATCGCTAGTGCGATGGCTCTTGGTAAATTTTTCTGCAATAAAATTTCATAAAAACCACCCATGCCTAGAAGGCACAACCAATTATGAAAATATGTAGAAGTGATTACAATGGTCTAATTTTCTGCTACATTGGAATTATCAGGAACAAAGGTTGATTGTATTTTGATGGTATAACCTCGACTAAAAACCTAACCTGATTGCCTTTGAGCACAGCTAATTGTCGCCCCTTGTTTTTAAAGACTTGGGAACAGCACGGGTACTAAACTCCATATTTTCTCGGGCAATCATCCCTGAAATCCATTGGAGCAGGAGTGAGTCGCATGCAAGACATTCTGGAAATTTGTTGTGGTCTTGATGTCCACAAGGAAACTGTTGTCGCTTGCTTATTAAAAGGCAATTTTGACGGGGAACCAGTTAAAACCATCCGCACTTTTTCCACCCTTCTTGCTGGACTTGATGAACTAAAAGCCTGGCTGGAAGAGGAAAACTGCCGGAATGTGGCTATGGAAAGTACTGGTGTTTATTGGCAGCCTGTATATAACGTACTGGAAGAAGCCTTTGACGGCAGTATGGTTTTGATTGTTACCAACGCCCGGCACATGAAGAATGTTCCTGGCAAAAAGACCGACATGAAGGACGCTGAATGGATAGCCACTCTCTTGCGTGCCGGATTGTTAGAAGGAAGTTTTATCCCCTCGAAACCTATCCGGGAACTCCGTAATCTGACCCGGTACCGTAAAAGCATCGTCGAGGAAATTACTTCCCAGAAAAATCGGATTGAAAAGCACTTACAAAGCTGCGGCTTTAAGCTGTCAACATTTCTCACCGATATATTCGGCGTATCAGGCCGAGCAATTATAGATCACCTTCCATGGCAACACCTATCTAAAACGAATCCTTTGCGAAATTGCCTGGTGCATCACCCGAATACGCGATAGCTATTTATCGTCCTGGTACAGACTTTTTTTAATCTTCCTGAAGACAAGAGAAAGAGAATTATGGAGCTGGCCATTGAAGAGTTTGCTGCTAAACCGTATAGCAAGGCTTCCCTATCAAGTATTGTGGCCAGGGCCGGTATCGCCAAGGGCAGTATGTACCAGTATTTTGAGAATAAAAAGGATTTATATACTTATATACTGGAACTGGCGGCCCAGGAGAAGATGATTTTTATTCAAAGCCAGGGTATTAACCCCAGTACCGATTTTTTTACTTTATTTGAGCAGGTTTTAATGGCGGGTGCCCGTTTTACTCTGACCCATCCCCACCTGGGGAGAATTATGGCTAATGCCATGGAGCCTTCAGGGGAGGAAGTTCTAAATGAAGTTTATGCCAGAATGAAGGAACTGTTCCTTGACTTTATAAGGGGGTTGTTAATTAATGCCCATGAACAGGGAAGTGTGCGCAAAGATATAAACTCTGAACTGATGGCCTACTTAATAAATGCAATGATGACGGGGTTGTCGGAATATTTCCTGGAAAAGGCTGGTTTGATCTTGAAGGGATTCTTGAACGATACCCAGGGAATGCAAAAAATTACAGAGGAAGAATTCCAAAGGATTATTAAGGATGTAATCAGGCTCTTAAGAAATGGGCTGAAAGGAGAAAACGCATATGATTGAAGTTATAAACCTCTCCCATACTTATCCGGGGGCGGGAAGGCCTGCAGTGAAAGATATTTCTTTCACCATTCCTAAAGGGGAGATTTTTGGGTTTCTTGGTCCCAGCGGCGCTGGGAAAAGTACTGTGCAAAATTTGCTCATTAAACTGCTGCCCTTGCAAAAAGGAGAAATCAAATACAACGGCAAGGGTCTCAAAGATTTGGGAAGGGATTTTTTTAATAGAATAGGGGTTTCCTTTGAGCATCCCAATTTGTATTTAAAGCTTACCGGCCTGGAGAACCTCAAGTACTTCGCCGGCCTTTTCCAAGGGGAGACGGAAGATCCCGTCAAACTCCTGGAGAGGGTAGGTTTGGGAGAAGCCAAAGACAAGGCAGCAGCGGAATATTCCAAAGGAATGAAGCAGCGTTTGGTTTTTGCCCGGGCCCTTTTGAACAAACCGGAAATACTTTTTCTGGATGAACCCACATCAGGTCTGGATCCTGCCACAGCCGAGAGTATTAAAGAAATCATTAAGGAAAGGCAAAGAGCGGGAACCACTATTTTTTTAACCACCCATAATATGTACCTGGCCGATGACCTCTGCCATAAAGTGGCTTTTCTCAATAACGGGGAAATTCTGGCCTTGGACATTCCCCGCAATCTCAAAATGAAGTATGGCAATAAGAGTGTGAAAATAGAGTATCGTAGCAATGGTCACTTGCAAGGAGAACTGTTATTCCCCGAGAATGAGAAAGACCGTGCCAGGATTGGGGAGCTGTTGGCCTCCGGGCAAATAGAGACTATTCATTCCCAGGAAGCTACCCTGGAGCAGATCTTTATCAAATTGACAGGGAGGGGGCTGGTATAGATGGCAAAGGGGCTTTTAAGCCTTTTGGCCCTTGACGCCAAATTACTATGGAGAAACAAGTACGTTCATATAACGCTGGCATTGGCCGTTACCCTTGTTATTCTTATAAAATTTGTGGTCCCTGGTGAGCTGAAGGTAGGTACGGTAGAGTATTTTTTTGATGATACTGAAGGCAGGATTTTCCACCCCAGTCTCAAGGAGCATGTTCCTGCGGAAAGAATCAAAGCTTCCGAGGAAGAATTACGCCGTACTGTGAGGGAGAATTCCTCCAGTGTGGGTATTATCTTAAGAGGGGCGCGGGAAAATCCCCGGGCCGTCATTATCAGGCAGGGCCACGAGCCAGACACGGCCATAAATTTGCTGGCCGTATCCCTGGATGAATACTGGCGTAAAGAAGGGGGGCTGGCCCGGGAAGATGTTGCGGTTACTACTTATTTGCGGCCCCAGGCGGCCAAGATTGAGTTTAACCGGTTTCTGCTCCCTGTTTTTGTGGCTATGGATGTTGTTTTTTTAGGCTTTGTCTTTGCTGCAGTCATGATTTTCCAGGAGAAAAATGAGGGCAGTTTAAGAGCCTACCGTGTTAGTCCGGGAGATTCCCTGGAATTCATTCTTTCCAAGGTCTTGGTGAATTCGGCTCTGGCTTTGGCGTACGGGCTTTTTCTGGTAGGTTTGGTGCAAGGGAGCCAGGCCAGGTACCTGGAACTAGCGTTGCTGCTTGTCATTGCCGGAAGCATGATGAGTTTGTTGGGCATGTTCCTGGGGGTCTTTTTTTCCAACCTGTCGAGTTTTATTTATCCCCTTTTCGTCGTCTCCACTATCCTGGGGCTCCCTTTGGCTTCCTATTTTTTTCCGGCCTTTAACCTTCCTTTTTTTCAATACATTCCCACCTATCATATCCTGTTTGGCTTGCGGGAGATTTTGTTCCCCACCGGAAGACCTGATTTGGTCTGGAGTGAGCTTGGGAAGCTTTGTCTGCCCTTGGCGGTTTTTGCCTTATGCTGTTATCTGGCCGTGGAAAGACGCTTAATGCGGGAGGTGAAATAGGCCGTGCAAAGAATTTTAAGTGTGATTTTAAAAGATATGCATGTCTCACGCAAAGACAATCTAATCACATATATGATAATTATTCCTTTAGTCATGGTGCTTCTCATCAGCCTTTATTTGCCTCTGCTGGAAAATATAGAACTCACCTTCGCCTTCAGCCGGGATGTACCGGCAGAATTAGTGAATAAATTTAAAGATTACGGTCAGGTAGCCCTTTATGAAGATAAGCATAAGGTTATTGAACGGGTAATGGCCTTGGATGATGTGCCGGGGATAACAGTGCGTGGCAAGGGTTATGAAGTAATACTGGAGGGAAACGAGGCCAGTTATGTCCAGGAACTGCCGGGGATCCTTTTGAATTATCTTGTCCACGGCAAGCCTGTGACCCAGCTTGAAATAGAAAACCTTGGCGTTCCTGTTTCTCCCGCCCGTGCCTATTTGGCCGCCTTTTTTGTCCTGGGCATGGTGTTGATTGCGGGATTGGTGGTAGGCTTTACGATTATAGAAGAGAAGGAGAGCCGGGTCTTAAAGGCGTATGCTGTGACCCCGTTGAGCATCAGGGAATATTTCCTGGGAAAAGGTTTTTTTGCTGTGGGGTTGTCTTTTGCTTTATCTTTCCTTTCCGCCTTCATTTTGTTGGGAAATCAGGCCACCTACGGTCCTTTGTTCTGGATTGTGCTGATGGCCATACCGGTAGGTTTGCTGGCGGGGTTTATCATAGGGACATACGCTGACAGCCAGCTAGGAGCAGTGGCTCTCCTCAAGGGCTTGTTCTTCTTTCTGATGGCTGTGCCATTGGGTAGTTTCTTTGTGGATAAAGAATGGCAAGTTTTATTTTACCCCTTCTTCAACTACTGGGTGGTCAAGGCTTTGCTGGCAGTGTTTTTAAAAGAGGGTGATGTTTACTTCTTCTATGGGGTTGTGACGCTCCTTACCACTATTCCTCTTCTTTTCTTCGTTTTACGCCAGATGCGGCGGCGTTTAAGTCTTTAATCAAGGCAGGACGGTTTAGGCTGCCTTCGTAACTATTGCCATTCCCCAAGATGATAAGTTAGGATAAAGCTATATAAGTTTTATAAAGGGGAGATAAGCCATGAGATATGAAGGCATGGTCTACCGGCCGCCCAGTGAAGCGTATAGTTTTATTTTGCAGGCCACCATCGGCTGTCCTCATAACAAATGTGCTTTTTGTAATCTATACAAGGAAAAAAGGTTCAGAATCAGAAGCGTTCAAGAATTAAAAGAGGATATAGACGAAGGAAAAAAATACTATGGCGAGGGAGTAAGATCTCTCTTTTTGGCTGATGGCAACTCCATCCTCATGAGAACGGACCAGCTGGCAGAAATAATTGCCTATGCCTATAAGGTCTTTCCCCGCCTGGAGCGGGTTACCACCTACGGGTCATCCCAGTATATCGACAAAAAGACTGAAGCTGAAATGAGGACTTTGCGGGAGGCGGGATTAACCCGCATTCATACGGGAATGGAAACCGGCTATGATCCTTTGCTGGTGGAAATAAAAAAAGGGACATCGGTAGAGCAGCAAATCAGGGTGGGGTTAAAAGTTCGCCAGGCAGGGATCGAATTAAGTGAGTACATCATGGTAGGCCTGGGTGGGTATAAATGGACTAAGGAGCACGCCTTGGAGAGCGCCCGGGTGCTTAATGCCATCAACCCGGATTTTATCAGGCTGCGAACATTTGTCCCTACTCAGGGTTCTATCCTGGCCGAAAAGTACTGTGCCGGGGAGTTTAAGCTGCTGGAACCCCATGATGCCCTAAAGGAAATCAGATTACTGGTAGAAAATCTAAATGTTGAAAGCTTTCTGGCCAGCGACCATTACTTGAATTTCTGGGACGTCAGCGGAGAGCTGCCCCAGGAAAAAGAGAAAATCTTGCGCGAGATTGATTATGCTATGACACTGCCGCGCCACAGATTCCGAGGTTTGGGCATGATGGAATCAATGTGAACCAGCTTGCTGAAAACGTCTGCTAAGTGATTGCCAATTAAGTAAGATAAGCTTGATTTTTTCCGAAAGCTGAGATAAGATTATAGTAAATAGACGAACATTATACCTGATAAAAACTAATATAGTTCGTAGAACCTGTATATGTTTAGTAATATGGTCTAAATGTTTCTACCAGGCGACCGTAAATTGCCTGACTACGGGTTGTTTATACGAGGATTTGCCATAACCTTGCGCTAGGCCCTGCTTTTTTGTATTAAGGCAAATCTGACTTATAAACTCCCGGATTGGTAAAGTACAATCCCGGGAGTTTTTCATTTATTCGTAGAAAGGAAAGCCAACAATGGAGTTGTTAAAAAGGAAAATCTTAGAGTGCGGCAAAATCATAGACGGCCGTATCCTTAAAGTAGACAGTTTTCTCAACCATCAGATGGATGTAGCCCTCTTTAATGAAATAGGGAAAGAGTTTAAGGCGCGCTTTCAAGATGTAGAAGTAAGCAAGATCCTCACGCTGGAAGCATCAGGCATTGGGATTGCCTGTATTACTGCCCAGTATTTTAAAGTGCCTGTTCTCTTTGCCAAAAAACATGAATCCAGCAACATGGACCAGGAAACTTACCAGAGCGAGGTTTATTCCTATACAAGGGACAAGCTGTATAAGATCCGGGTGGCCAGGAAATTTCTCCATCCTGCCGACAAAATTCTGATCATCGATGATTTTCTGGCTAACGGTAAGGCTGTAGCCGGTTTAATCCATATTGTACAGCAAGCGGGAGCCCAGGTAGCGGGTGTGGGTATTGTCATTGAAAAAGGTTTTCAAAAGGGCCGCGAGGTAGTGGAAAAAAAGGGTATCCGGGTAGAATCCCTGGCCATCATCGAATCTATGAGCAGTGAGGGAATTGTGTTTAAATAGGTCAGGGGACATACCCGCTGAAGTATGAGTCGTTCTTCGAGGACGGGAATGTCCCCAATTGATACCGACTTCCGAATCTGTGAACGCTTTTTGGGGTAATTGATCCTTGAACCCCAGAAGCCTATACTTAAAAAAGTCGGACATCGGATGTCGGAAAGCGGAAAGAGAATAGGCATTCTCCATCGGTAGGGTATTCTCGGTAGGTACATAGGCTTACCGGTTGAAATATTAAAAAATATTGAGGAGGAGAAAGCATGAAAAAGACACTTAGTTTACTCTTGGTTATCGTCATGATTATGGCGGTAGTACTCACCGGCTGCGGCCAAAGCAAGCCGGCGCCTGCACCGGCTCCTGCTCCGGCTCCGGCACCTGAAAAGAAACCCGAAATCAAAGTGGGTTTTATCTACGTAGGACCTATTGGTGACGGCGGCTGGACATATGCCCATAACGAAGGCAGAAAATATCTGGAAGAAAAATTAAAAGTAAAGACTATTTACAAAGAATCCGTGCCTGAAGGACCTGAAGTAGAGAAAGTGATCAATGATATGATCGACCAGGGCGCCAATGTGATTATCGGCACCAGCTTTGGTTTTATGGACTACATGGAAAAAGTCTCTAAGAATCATCCCAACGTTAAGTTTCTACACTGCTCCGGCTACAAAATGACAGAAAACATGGGCAACTATTTCGGCAGAATGTATGAAGCAAGATACCTTTCCGGCATCGTCGCCGGCATGAAGACAAAAACCAATCACATTGGTTATGTAGCCGCTTTTAATATTCCCGAGGTTGTGAGGGGCATTAACGCCTTTACCCTGGGTGTCCGCTCCGTTAATCCCAAGGCTGTAGTAAGTGTAAAATGGACCAATACCTGGTATGACCCCGCTAAAGAAAAAGAAGCCGCCAAAGCCCTCTTAGCTGAAGGCGCTGACGTTATAGCCCAGCACCAGGATACAGCAGGTCCCCAGCAGGCGGCTGAAGAAGCAGGCAAGTGGTCTATCGGTTACAACACAGATATGAAGGACAAAGCGCCTAAGGCTTATATGACTGCTCCCGTCTGGAACTGGGGGCCCTACTATGTGGCTCAGGTCAAAGCCATCATGGACGGCACCTGGAAGCCTACCAGCTACTGGGAAGGCATGAAAGATGGCATTGTTGACCTGGCACCCCTTACAGATAATGCGCCCAAAGGTGCTAAAGAAGCTGTTGAAAAGGCTAAGGCTGATATTCTCTCCGGCAAACTTCATGTATTTGCAGGTCCTATTAAGGATCAGAGCGGGGCTGTAAAAGTTCCTGCCGGAAAAACCATGACTGACCAGGAAATGCTCTCTTTCGACTGGTTTGTAGAAGGTGTTAAAGGTAAAGTAAAATAGACAGGCGAGGAATGTAAAGATGTCCTATATATCTATGGAAGGGATTACCAAAACCTTCGGTAGAGTCGTAGCCAATAATAATGTGAACTTAGAGGTGAAATTCGGCGAAATTCACGCACTCCTGGGCGAGAACGGCGCCGGTAAAAGCACTCTTGTCAACATGCTGTCGGGGATTTATACCCCCGACAGCGGTTCTATTTTTATTCGCGGCAAAGAAGTGAGATTTTCTTCTCCCCGGGACTCTATCGCTGCCGGTATCGGCATGATTCACCAGCACTTTAAACTGGTGGAAGTTTTCACGGCTAAGGAAAATATTATTTTAGGCCAGAGGATAGGCCTCTTTTTAAATGAGAAAGGTCTTACGGCCAGGATTAAAGAACTGGCAGCCAGGTATGAACTGGAGGTAGATCCCGAGAAAAAAGTTTACGAGATGTCTGTGGGGGAAAAACAGACCCTGGAAATTCTTAAAGTTCTCTACCGGGGTGCCAATATTCTTATCCTGGACGAACCTACAGCTGTCTTAACACCCCAAGAAACAGAAAAATTATTTGTGATCATGCGAAAAATGAAGGATGAGGGCTGTGCCGTCATCTTTATTACCCATAAATTGAATGAAGTAATGGCCGTAGCCGACAGAATAACGGTTCTGCGTAAAGGGGAGACGGTAAAAACCGTGGAGAAAGGGGCCACCAGCGCTCAAGAATTAACGGAGTTAATGGTGGGCCGTCCCGTGGACTTAAGGATAAAAAGGCTTGAGACGGAAAAAGGCAGGAAGGTCCTGGAGGTTAAAGACCTGAGAGTTCTTAACGAAGAAGGCGTGGAGGTCTTAAGGGGACTTAATTTTGACCTTTTCGCCGGGGAAATATTGGGTGTGGCCGGCATTGCCGGCAGCGGCCAGCGGGAACTCTGTGAAGCCATAGCCGGGCTTTACCCTGTGAAAAGCGGGGAGATACTCTTTGACGGGGATAATCTGGTAGGTAAGACACCCCGGGAGATTATTACCAAAGGGATCAGCATGAGCTTTATTCCCGAAGACCGTCTGGGCATGGGACTGGTGGCCTCTATGAATATGGTGGATAATCTGATTTTAAAGCAGTATCAAAATCAAAAAGGGATCTTTATTGATAGGAAGCCTGCCGTGGCCAAGGCCAAAGAAATTATCAAAAAACTGGATATTCAAACCCCGGGTATCGATCATCCCATTAGACAATTATCAGGGGGCAATATTCAAAAAGTCTTATTAGGCCGGGAACTGGATTCCAATCCTACCCTTTTGATTACCGCCTATCCGGTCCGGGGTCTGGATATTAATGCCAGCCATACTATATATGATTTGCTCAACGAGGAAAAGAAAAAAGGAGTAGCCGTTTTATTCATTGGTGAAGATTTGGACGTGCTTTTGGAACTCTGTGATCGGATTATGGTTTTGTCCCGGGGAGAAATCACCGGTATACTGGATGCCGCCAAGACCACTAAGGAAAGACTCGGGTTATTGATGTTGGGAGAAAGAAACGGGAAACTGGAGGGTGCCGAAGTTGTTTAGAATGATCAAAAGAAGCGAAGTCACCAAGCTGGAAAGCCTCACCATCAGGCTCGCGGCTATCATCCTGGCCCTTTTGACCTCAAGCCTGCTTATCCTGGCTCTAAATTTGGAGCCTCTTCTGGTATATAAAGCCATGCTCAAGGGCGCCTTTGGTACGGCTTACCGTTTCAGAGAAACGGTCATTAAGGCCGTTCCCTTAATCATAACCTCCCTGGGTATTGCCATTGCCTTTCGAATGCAATTCTGGAATATCGGGGGCGAAGGGCAGATTGCCATGGGTGCTTTCTTTGCCAGTTTTGTAGCGCTGAAAAACCCTGATCTTTCCCAGCCGGTCTTATTAACCTTAATGGCCCTGGCCGGTATCATCGGCGGGGGTTTGTGGGCCCTTATCCCTGCCTTTTTGAAGGCCCAGTGGGGTACCAACGAGACCATTATTACCTTGATGATGAATTATATCGCTCTCAAATGGATTACCTACCTGCAGTATGGGCCCTGGAAAGACCCTAAGGCCCTGGGCTTTCCCAAGATACCCAATTTCTCGGATAATGGCATCCTGCCTAAAGTTCTGGGGGTTCATATGGGCTGGATCATTGCTTTAATCTTAATTGTCCTTGTTTACATTTTTATGAACCATACCAAGAAAGGCTATGAGATCGCCGTTTTAGGGGAAAGTGAAAATACCGCCCGTTATGCGGGGATCAATATAAAAAAGACCATTATCATTGCTATCCTCTTCAGCGGGGGGCTCTGCGGCCTCACCGGGATGATCCAGGCCTCTGCCGTCAGCAATACCTTATCGGTAGAAGTTTCAGGGGGTGTGGGGTATACGGCCATCATTACCACCTGGCTTGCTTTTTTAAAGGCTCCTGTTATCCTCCTGGTCTCCGTCTTGTTTGCCGTCCTTCTCCAGGGAGGCTCCTTTATCCAGACAGCCTTCGGCATCCCCCAGGCTGCCGCCCAGCTTCTCCAGGGCATGATTCTCTTTTTTGTCCTGGGCAGCGAGTTTTTTGTACGCTATAAAATTGTCTTCAAAAACCCCTTCACCAGGACTGCCGGAAAGGAGGTTGGCGCCTGATGGATACAGTGATATCCTTTCTTGCCGCAGCAGTAGTGGCGGGTACCCCCCTGCTTTTTGCCACTTTAGGAGAGATTCTTACGGAAAAGGCGGGCAACCTGAACCTGGGTGTGGAAGGTATGATGCTGATGGGAGCCGTCATGGGGTTTCAGGTAGGCCTTGCTACCGCCAATTCCCTCCTGGCCATGGGGGCGGCGATGCTGGCCGGGGCGGCGGGGGCTTTGATTTTTGCCCTGCTCACCATTACTCTGAGAGCTAACCAGGTTGTTTCCGGTTTGTCGTTAACCATTTTTGGCACCGGCTTTTCCGGTTTTATGGGCAAGAAACTGGTGGGAGAAATTGCTCCAGATTCTATTAAAGCCTTTTTTAAGCCCTATGCTGTGCCGGGCTTAGGGGATATACCCGTTATCGGGCCAATTTTCTTTCACCAGGATCCTTTTGTATACCTGGGTTATCTTACCGCAATCCTGATGGGCATCTATTTATACAGGACACGTATAGGCCTTAACTTGCGGGCCGTAGGTGAAAATCCCGGCGCTGCCGATGCCGCCAGTATTAACATTACTTTATACAAATATGTCCATGTCCTCCTGGGCGGTGCCCTCTGCGGTCTGGGCGGAGCCTATCTTTCCCTGGTCTATGTTCCTGCCTGGCAGGATTACGTTACCGCAGGCCGGGGCTGGATTGCCGTAGCCCTGGTTATTTTTGCTTCCTGGAATCCTTATAAAGCCATTCTCGGGTCTTATCTTTTCGGTGGACTGGATATTATCGGCTTTCGAATCCAGGGTTCCAGCTTCCATATTTCCCAGTATCTCATTGATATGCTTCCTTATCTCGTGACCATCATTGTTCTGGTGGCAGTATCCATGAAAAAATCCCGGGAGAATGCGCCGCCCAAGTCCCTGGGTCTGCCCTACTTCAGAGAAGAGAGATAAATGCGGCTATGCCGCTTTCGACTACCGATGTCCCAATAAACAATATGTGTACAAAGAAAGGAGCCATCAAGGCTCCTTTCTAGCAGGTCCGAAAACCTCTTTCATGTTAAGCACCAAGTCGTCGAAAAGATGAACTTTAATCTCATCTTCTGACCCATAAATTTCCGGTTCACCATATTTGTTCTTCTCTTTCAGAGCATATACCATGACAGTTCGATTCGTAGGGTCTACCAGCCAATATTCACGAACGCCGTGGCGTTCATACAGCCTGCGTTTTTGTATCATGTCATAACCGGCGGTGGAAGGTGAAAGTATTTCAATAATAAAATCTGGAGCCCCCTTTAAACCTTTCTCATCAATTTTTGAATTATCACATATTACTAAAAGGTCAGGTTCCACAACCGTTGTAATGTCTTCGTCACGTTCATTTTTTTCGGGAAAGCGGACGGCAAAGGGAGCAAAATATAACTCGCACGTTTTATCTTCCAGGTAGTTACCTATTTTTAAAGTCAGCTGTCTCAACACTGCCTGATGGGTGGGCGAGGGAGGAACCATAGCATAAGCTCTGCCGTCTATAATTTCCCACCGTTCATCTTCCGGCCCATTTAAGTAGTCGGCATACGTGTAGTGGCTGTCTTTTTGAAGAGCCATCTTACCCATTGTTTTTGTACCTCCACAACCTTGTTTATAACTATAGTATAGCATATGAGGCATTAAACAAAAGAGAAGGACCCTGCCAAAAGGCCAAGGGTCCTTCTCTTTTTCCTTACTCTTCTAAGAGAAACTCCAGGAAGGGCTTCTCTAAATCCACCATGGCATTAACCATCAATTCCACCAAACCGCCGTAATGGACATTGAATTTGGCGGTAGCCTTGTAAAACTCCAGCATGTCACGGATGGTGCCTTTACAGTTGGAACACGGTGCACAGACATACTTGGGAATGCTTGTGTCTTCAATGGTATCCTGGAAGGCGTCGAGAATCTGCTTAAACTTCATGCGGGCGCTGACTTTATTGCGGAACTCGGGGAAATTCATGGACTGCATGATGGCAAAGCCGCTGCCGCCGCCGCAGCAGTAATTGTGGACACCGTGAGGGGTCATTTCCCTGAACTGGGGACAGATTAATTTGAGGACTTCTCTTTGCGGTTGTACAACACCCATTTGTCTCACCACGTTACAGGGGTCATGGAGTGTTACGGGAAAATTATTCTTACTGGGATCCAGTTTAATACGCTTGTTTTTAACGATATCGAGGAGAATGGGCAGGCAGCTTTCCACGGGAACTTTGTCTGCACCGTAGGTCATCCTGTCGGCACTGACGGCAGCAGCCTTATGGGCATGGCCGCACTCACCGATAACAATTCTCTTGACGCCTAGATCTTTGGCAGCTTTAAACTGGGCCAGGGCTACTTTCCTGGCCTGGGCATCATCATACCAGATGCCGTAATTCACATTGTCATAGCCTATAAGATCGCTGCTCAGGGTCCAGTCCAGCCCGGCTTCCTCAAAGATAATGGCGAAGGCCGCCGGGTTTTCCGGCCAAGCTACGTATTCGCCGGCGTTATGGGTTAAGAGGATATCGGCGCCTTTTTTATCAATGGGAATTTTGATCTTCTTCCCGGTCTTTTCTTCAATATCTTCTTCCAGGAATTCAATGATGTCCAGGAAAGCCGGTTTGGTAATGCCTGTAGATGAACCGGTTTTTAACTGTAACATTGTACCTTTTTCATGCAGGGGAATAGGGGCAATCCCCATCTCCTGGCTGAAAATCTTGCGGATTTCCCTGGTTAACATGCCGTTATCCAGGCCTAAAGGACAGGTCTGGGCACAGCGGCGGCAGAGGTTGCAGCGGTAAGCAAGTTCTCCTAAGCGGGCAATAGTTTCCCAGTCTACTTCCAGATCGGCGCCTACCAGGCTGCCAAAAAGCTTGCCGCTGTTGGTAAAGTATCGTTTGGCAATTTTCCTCAAGACTTCCGAACGGAAAATAGGCCTGTAAAGTTCATTGCAGCCGCTGGCTTGAAAAACATGGCAGGCTTCGGAGCAGGTATTGCACTTGGCGCAGTATTCAAAGGATAGGAGAAAGGGCTGGAGGAAATTGCGGTTGGTTTCGTCGGAGAAAATCTTCTCCAGGCCGCTTAAAAATTTATGCACCAGTTCTTCCTCTTCTTCTTCTGTCTTGGGTCTGGTCAGGGTATCGAGGCCGATAAAACCGTCTAAGGATGCACAGTACTTCTCTTTCCAGGCATCTTTGGGTTCACTGAAAGCCGGTTCCATACCGGGTTTATTATAGGGTTGAGGTAATTCCATTAATTCTTCTATTTTCGTTAACTGCCCGTCAGGATGTTTCCCGAAATCCTTAGGTCGTAAATCCTTGTGCTTGATCATAATGTTCACTCCTCCTCTTCCTTAGTCTTACATTCCCTGAGATTTGCTCTGACCCTGCTGGTAATGAGGAGCAGACCAGGTCTTTTTGGGTTTGTAGCTTAAAGCCTCTTTAACTTTCTTTTCCACTTCGCTTCCCGGTAAGTTAGGATCATTATCCCAGAGGATCTTGTGGTAAGTAAAATATTTGGCTACGTAATGACCCATTTTGCTTTGCGGGATGTAGATTAAAAGGAGACCTAAAAGGAAGATGTGCAGTGTTAAGAGGCCGTCAGCCTCAATAGGGGTAAAAGTTAGCAGCCCTTTAAAAATTGCTCTGCCGTAATTGAAGCCTAAATCAGCAGACCATACCATCAATCCGGTTGCCAGCACGGCAAAGATAAAAAGTAAATTAAAATATTCCTGGGGAGTAGTGTATTTCTTTAACGTATGATTAAAAAGCCTTCTTAAGAATAAGGCCCCGGAGCCGAAGGTGGCCAGCGCCGCACCGGCACCGCCTGCCAGGATCGTTCCATAATACAGGAGCGTGGTCCACCAGTGGGGATTAACTCCCTTTGGCGTAACCACAGGTAATCCGGCGATTTCGGTTATGGCCCCTACAAAAAGCAGTACTGTCCACAGACCCAGGAAATAAATGCCCAGGTGCAGGGCGTAGGAAATCCACCAGAAGGGGCGCTGGTTTTCAAAAAGTCTTTTTATAAAGAGCATTTCTTCCAGCATTTCTTTCAGTTCCCCTACCAGGGATATCTCTCTTCGTTTTGTCCACCAGTTCATTTCTTCGTAGTAGGAGCCGCCGTACTCCCCTCTTCCTTTTTCTTTAGGGACAGGATAGAGCTCCAGACGGCTGTGCATGGGGAGACTTGCGAACTGGAGGGCTCTATACAAGGAGATACCGATGAAAGAAAACAGTGATAGGTAAATAAAGGCCAGCAGTAACAAGGTATATACCTCCTCTTCGTAATAAATAAAATAGTGTAGGGAAGGAGTTTGTTCAAAAAAGAACAAACCGGTACACTCTCTATCTTTACATAATTACTTCGACAAAGTTAAGTAGATTCTTACTAATTTACATATTAAATATCAACAGCTATTACATTAAAAATATTTATCAAACATATGTTCTTAAAGTTAGGTGTGATTTGGACAAAGAAACATATAATTTCTATGAAGAAAATTTGCGGTAAGATGACAAAAAGCCAATTAAGCGGTAAGATAGATGTAATTTGAGATTAGTCAGACGGGGAGGTAAAACCGTGGGTGTAAGGATTGTTACAGATAGTACAGCCTACTTAAAAAAGGAGCTGCTGGAAAAGTATGATATAACGGTGGTTCCTTTAACGGTTAATTTTTCTGATATATCCTTTCCTGAAAATGAAATATCTAATGAAGATTTTTATGAGATGATGGATAAAAGTGAAAAAGTGCCCACTTCTTCCCAGCCTTCGCCCCATAACCTAAAGGAGGCTTTCCGTCGTATAGTGGGAGAAGGGCATGATGTGGTAGGTATCTTTATTTCCTCTGTTCTCAGCGGAACATATAACGCTGCCCTTACCGCAAAGACTATGGTCCTGGACGAATACCCGGAAGCGGTTATCGAAATCATTGATTCAAAAGTTACTACGATGCAGATGGGATATGCCGTGCTGGCTGCCGCCCGGGCGGCGGCGAGGGGGGCTGGGTGGCAGGAGGCAGCTGACGCGGCCCGGGAAGTAAACAAAAAAAGCCGCCTCCTCTTTGTGCCCAAAACTCTGGAATACCTGCGCAAGGGGGGCCGGATCGGCGAGGCTTCTGCCCTCATCGGCACACTTTTGCAGATTAAGCCTATCTTAACCTTAGTTGACGGCAGGGTAACTGTCTTAGATAAAGTCCGGACTATGGAGAAAGCCTGGAAAAGGATCCTGGAGCTTTTCTGGGAAGATGTCAAGCAAAGAGGCATCGGTGAGGTTACGGTGCACCATATCAATTGTGAGGATCAGGTACGGGAAATCGCTGCCGAGCTGGAGGCTGGCCTGGGCATTAAAGTACCCACTCATCCCATCGGCCCTGTCATCGGCATCCACGCCGGTCCCGGCACCCTGGGTATTGCCTATTACACCAGGGAATGATCAAAATATAAAGAATATAAGAGGGGTGAGGTTAAGGAGGTGGGATTAAATTGTCCCCTGAATTCTTACTTACAATAATTCTTTTATTATCTATCCTCGGTAAAAATTACAGCGTGGCTATCGCCACAACCTTTGTAATTTTTATCACCCTTCTAAGGGTGGACAAGTTCTTTCCTCTGCTTGAAAAATATACCCTTACCGGGGGTATTATTCTTCTCTCTATCTGGGTACTGATTCCCATTGCTGTTGGGAAAATTGGGGTGAAAGAAATCTTTCATTTCATGGTAACTCCCGTAGGCCTTATCGTTATTCTTGCGGGAATTTCTGTAGCTGTCCTTGCCGCTTCCGGTGTATCCCTGCTTTCTGTAAATCCAGAAATGAGTACTGGTATTGTTGTAGGAAGTCTCATTGGTGTGGCATTTTTTCACGGCCTTCCTGTTGGCCCTATGA
This sequence comes from Thermanaerosceptrum fracticalcis, assembly GCF_000746025.2. Lineage (NCBI taxonomy): Bacteria > Bacillati > Bacillota > Clostridia > Eubacteriales > Peptococcaceae > Thermanaerosceptrum > Thermanaerosceptrum fracticalcis. The sequence continues at coordinate 2,602,414 of NZ_CP045798.1, read as the reverse complement.
TAGGTGCGGGGATTGTAGCTTTTATACTAAAGATTTTCAGCTGGATTAGTGATTTTTGGTGTTAAAACTGAATTAAATTTATGCAGACGGCTTTCTTAGTCCTCGGGCTAAGGAAGCCGTTTTTTATGGAGTAAACCTATATTTTCATAATATGAGCACAAATTTAAGAATTATTATATTTTTTTTATAAAAAAAAATCTTATGTTCAAGGGAGGAATTTTTAAAATATTAGCGAAATAGCTACCATATGAAAAATTACTACATAAAAACAACGGATTTGTGAAAATATATTACGATAAGGGGGGTAAATATAAAAAACCTTATGCTTAAGGGAGGAATTTTTAAAATATTAGCGAAATAGCCACCATATGAAAAAACACTACATAAATACAGCGTATTTATGAAAATATGTTACGGAAAAAGGGGGTTTAATATGAACAAGGATCGCTTGTTGGCATTAATTCTTTTAATTGTCAGTGCTGTTACCTTTTATGAAACCGCAAAATTTCCTGAACTGTCCAATGACTTGCAAGTAGTTGATGCAGGATTTGTCCCTAAACTTTTGGCCTTGTTTCTAACGATATCTGCAGGCATTTTAATCTATAGATCTTACCGGATCAGCACGGAAAAAATAGTTATTTCCTTAAAAGATTCAGGAATCATCCGCATTGGTTTAGTTCTTATCATCATGGCTCTTTATGGATATCTCTTGCCCTTGATAGGGTACGAGTTGGGAACAGTTATTTTTTTAGGGGTTCTAATGATAATATTCAGGCTTAATAATTGGTTCAAAATTGTAGGAATATCTGCCGCAGCTATGTTGGCGATCTACTATATTTTCATTGTCAGTTTAAAAGTACCGCTGCCACTAAAATTTTTGTAAGGAGGATCGTTTATGGACCCTGTGCTTAGCGCCATACAGATGGTTATAAATCCTGAAATACTGCTGCTTCTCCTGGCTGGTGTGGCAGGTGGTATAGCCATTGGAGCCATTCCCGGACTAACCGCGACAATGGCAGTAGCTATACTAACTTCATTTACCTTTGGTATGTCTGCTATTGAGGCCATTATGGTCCTGTTAGGCATATATGTAGGGGGTGTATATGGTGGTTCTATATCCGCTATCCTTTTACACATTCCGGGTACCCCCTCGGCTATCATGACGGCCAGGGATGGTTACCCCATGGCCAAACAAGGTTTGGCAGGACAAGCCATTGGCATCTCCACTACTGCCTCCTTCCTGGGGGGGATGATTAGTGTAGTTTTCCTGGTTTTAGGAGCGCCAATTATTTCCCGTTTTGCTTTAAAATTCAGTGCACCTGAATACTTTGCCCTGGCTATATTTGGACTCAGTATTATTGCCAACGTTTCTGGCAAGTCCTTGTTAAAAGGACTTATTGCCGCAGCTTTAGGTATTCTCCTTTCCGCAATAGGGATGGACCCCATAACCGGCATCCAGCGGTTTACCTTTAATGAAATGAATTTACAGACAGGTCTTAATTTTGTTCCTTTAATGATAGGACTTTTCGGTCTTTCTGAAATTCTCCAGCAATTGCGGAATGTGGAAAATCACGTAGAGGTAAGGCAAGAAATAAAAAATGTGGTACCCAGCTTCAGTCTTCTAAAAAGATTATCCAAAGTTATTGTGCGTTCCTCACTCATCGGAACTTTTATTGGTGCTTTACCGGGCGCAGGAGGGACCATCGCCTCTTTTGCGGCTTATAATGATGCCAAGCAAACTTCCCAGCACCCCGAAAAATTCGGAGAAGGAATTCCGGAAGGAGTAGCAGCACCGGAAGCAGCCAATAATGCTACTGTGGGTGGAGCCCTAATGCCGCTCTTAACCCTGGGTGTCCCGGGGGATGCTATCACGGCTATCTTAATTGGCGCTTTTATGATCCATAGTCTCCAACCAGGTCCGATGTTATTTAGGAATAACCCGGAAATAATTTACGCTATTTATCTGGGTACAGCATTAGCTAACATTTTCATGTTGATTGTTGGCTTAGTCGGGGCCAGACTTTTTGCCCGCGCCATTAGTCTGCCTAACAACATACTTATCCCCTTAATACTGCTTCTCTGCATTGTGGGATCTTACGCTGTCTCCAACAACTATTTTGACATTGGTGTAATGATACTCTTCGGTATTATTGGCTATAGCTTAGATAATTTAGATGTTCCAATGGCACCCATGGTTTTAGGTATTGTTCTTGGCCCCATGGCCGAAACCAATCTGCGTAATGCGTTAATTATGGCCCAGGGACAAGTTTCAGTACTTTTCCTTAGACCTATAGCCGCTTTCTTTTGGGTAATCACCATCGCTATGCTCCTCTGGCCAAAACTGAAAAAAAGGTGGCAGGCGAGATCACAGGAGGTGGTGACACAGGAATAGGTTTTACAAACCAAGTAAACTTTGGCAAAAAATTAAGTTTTGAGGAGGAGAATGAATGAAGAATATGCCAAAGGTCAAAAAAATGTGGGTTGTATTAATTTCGGCTTTATTGATGCTCAGTCTGGTTATAGTAGGTTGTAATGCAAATAACAAAACGGAACAAAGTAAAAAAGGTAAGTATCCGGAAAAACCGTTAACAATGGTAATTCCCTTTGGAGCAGGAGGAGGAACTGACCAGGTTGCCCGCATGCTGGCAGGTATAATGGAAAAAGATTTTGGTCAGCCCATAATATGTGTCAATAAGACGGGTGGTGCCGGGGCGATAGGTTATACGGAAACGGCTAACGCCAAACCTGATGGCTATAACATCGTACTTTCAACCTCCAATATTTCCACTATTAAGGCTACTGGTAACTCTCAGTTGACTTATCAAGATTTTGAACCCATTATTGCCGTGAACTTCGATGCACCTGCCCTGATGGTCAAAGCTGACTCTCCTTATAAAACTGCTAAAGAATTATTGGATTATGCCAAAAAGAATCCTAAGAAACTTAATGTCGGTACAGGAACTCCCGGTGGTTTGTGGCATGTAGGCGTTATCAAGCTGGAAAAGGAAGCCGGTGTCCTGTTTAATATTGTGCCCAGCACTACCGGTGGTGCAAGTGCTTCCGTAAGTCTCCTGGGTGGCCATGTTGACGCCATTGTTATCCCTCCTAATGAGGCTATTGCCCAAATCAAATCCGGAGAATTTAGGATGCTAGGGACTATGACACCTGAAAGACTTAAAGACTTCCCCGATGTCCCTACTTTTAACGAAATGGGTTATAACGTCGTAATCCTTTCCTTAAGGGGATACCTGGCTCCCAAAGGTACTCCTGCCGAAGTAGTTAAAGTTCTCCATGACCACCTGAAAAAAGCCATGGAAAACGAGAAGTACATCAATTACATGAAAGACCAGGTTTCCAACATTATCTATATGGATAGTGCAAAATATAAGGAATATTTAGCCAAAGAATATGAAAGCTATACTAAACTCATCGAGGAAGCTGGCCTGGCCAAGAAATAAAATTGAAAGGTTGGGGGGGATTCCCCCCAACTTCTAAATGAGGGGTAAAGATGATTCATGTACTGGTTACAGGAAAGATCTCCCACGAGGGATTGGACATCTTAAAAGAGTTTGCCCGGGTAACGGTAGTGGAAAATCCTTCATTTGAGGAACTGGCTCAAGTAATACCAACAGCGGATGCCATTCTTCATAAAATCGGTAAGCTGCCTGCTAAGCTCCTGGAGTTAGGACCTAAGATACAGATTATTGCCAGGCATGGTGTGGGGCTGGATGATCTTGACCTGCCTTATCTGGAAAGCAGAGGTATTAAATTGACTACCACCCATGATGCCAATTCCAATGCTGTAGCCGAGTTTACCATAGCCCTGATGCTTGTATTAAAACGGCGTATCATGGAAGCTCATCACAAACTGGTAACTACCGGCTTCTGGCAGAGGGAATTGCTTATGGGAGATGAACTGCGCGGGCAAACTTTGGGCTTAATAGGATTTGGCAGGATTGGCACCAAAGTGGCGGAAATGGCCCATGTATTCGGTATGAAGATTGTGGTTTACGAACCCTTTAAAAAGCTTACCCATCCCTTTGTCTCCCAGGTGGGCCTTGCTGATTTGCTTTTACAAAGTGATGTGGTTTCCGTCCATTGTCCGCTGACTGCCGAAACAAAAGGACTATTGGACAGGAACAAGCTGTCATTAATGAAAAAGAATGCAGTCCTGATTAATACAGCCAGAGGTGGTATCGTAGACGAAAATGCTGTTTTGGATTTAATAAGAAATAAGGAAATTGCAGGAGCCGCTCTGGATACATTTTCTGTGGAACCTCCCCATTATTTGAAGGAACAGCAAATCCCAGACAATTTAATTCTTACACCGCATATTGCCGCCATGACTCAGGCTACGCAAGTGACTATGGCCGCTATGGCAGCCGGGGAAATTAAAAAACATTTTGGGATGTGATACAGTGGCAGATAGCAAACTGAGCTCTGAAAAACTAAAAAGTTTTTGTATAACACTTTTAAGGCAGGTAGATGTTCCGGAAGCCGATGCTGAAATTGTAGCCGATAACCTTGTTAGTGCCGATTTGAGAGGCATTGCTTCTCATGGTGTTTCCAGGCTTCCCATATATATTAAAAGGATACAGCTGGGTTTAGTTAATCCTTGTCCCCGGCCCAGGGTTATAAAAGCTACTCCTACCAGCCTTTTAATTGATGGAGACAACGGATTAGGCCAGGTAATCGGTTTTAAAGCCATGAACGAGGCCTTAGCCCTGGCCCGTGCGCAAGGCCAGGCCCTGGTTGGTGTGAATAACACCAATCACATTGGAATTGGTGCATATTATGCTTTGCAGGCCGTCCGGGAGGATATGATAGGAATTTGCTTAACTAATGCTTCCGCCCATATGGCTCCCTGGGGAGGAATAAAGCCACTTTTAGGCACGAATCCCATTGCTGTAGCGGTTCCCGCCGGTGATTTCCCGCCAGTTGTTCTTGATATGGCTACCAGTATTGTGGCAAGAGGAAAAATCCTTCTGGCAGCGAAAAAAGGAGAAAAGATACCTTTAGGATGGGCCCTGGACAAAAACGGGAACCCCACAGAGGACCCAAATGAAGCCATACATGGTTCAGTCCTGCCCTTAGGTGGTCCCAAAGGTTATGGCCTTTCTCTTATGGTAGACATATTGGCAGGAGTTTTAACGGGTGCCTTTTTTGGTGGTCATGTTCCATCCATGACTGAAGATTTTACTTCTAAGTTAAACGAAGGCATTTTTCTGGGTGCTTTCAAAGTAGATAATTTTATGCCTGTAGAGTTTTTCAAAAAGCGTATGGACCAGCTCATCAGCGAACTAAAAGATTCACCTAAGGCTCCGGGAGTAGTGGAAATCTTTATGCCCGGTGAAATTGAGTATAAGTGTTCTGTAGAAAGGTTGAAAGCAGGTATCCCTCTCAATGAGGAAGTAAGAAATGAACTAAACAAATTGGCTAAGTCATTAAAAGTGGAAGAAGAAATCTAGACCAGGATGAGGAGGTGATACGATGCCAGAAGTAGTAACATTGGGCGAAACCATGGCAGTTTTTGATGGTATAACTACCGGTCCCCTTCGCTATATTTCAACTTATGAACGTCACAGCGGCGGTGCTGAAACAAATGTGGCTGTAGGTGTAGTTCGCCTGGGACATTCGGCTGGGTGGATCAGCCGCCTGGGTGATGACGAATTTGGTAAGTTTATTCTAAATTTTTTCCGGGGCGAAGGAGTGGATGTTTCCCAGGTTAAAATGGATCCCTACAATCCTACGGGAATTTTTTCCGCCAGCAGAACGAAGTTGGAGAAAGTAAAAACTTTTATTACCGTAAAGGCTCGGCGGCAAGTTTCCTCTCCGTAGAAGATCTGGATGAAGCTTATATTAAACAGGCCAAGTACCTGCATGTAACAGGGATAACACCGGCTTTAAGCCCGTCTTGTAGTGAGACTGTGGAGAAGGCTATGGAAATAGCCAGGAAGAATGGTGTTAGGGTTTCTTTTGACCCCAACCTGCGCTTGAAGCTCTGGTCTAAAGATGAAGCTAAGAAGACTTTGTTGAGGCTGATGGTTTTAGCAGACATCGTCTTGCCGGGCATTGACGAATGCCAGATTTTGTTTGATACTACTAATGATGAGGAGATCTTTAAGATAATCTCCAGTTTCGGGGCAGATACGGTTGTCATTAAGCTGGGTCCTGAAGGTGCAGTAGGCTTTAAGGGAGGGGAAAAAGTAGTGGCCCCAGGTTTTCCTGTTAAGCGTGTAGTTGATCCTTTTGGCGCAGGTGACGCCTTTGCTGCTGGATTTCTGGCGGGGCAGCTTAAGAACTGGAGTTTTAAGGAATCCTTAACCTTAGCCAATGCTGTGGGCGCTTTAGCTGTCACAGTAAAAGGCAATGTGGAAGCCATGCCGACCCTGGAGGAAGCCCAGAGATTTATTCAGGGCAAACAAGATGTAAATCGTTAGGAAAAGGAGTAAAAGATGTTCTATCTGGAAGGCGGAGAAGAAAAAAATGATACCCTGTTAGGCGGTTCCCTGGTGCGGATTCGCGAAGTTTATTCCAGCCTGCGGCCTGCTGAACAGCGGGTAGCGGATCATGTCCTGCAGCATCCCCGGGATGTTATCCATCTTTCTGTGGCGGAACTGGCCGTAAAAGCAGAAGTAAGCGAGGCTACTATTGTTCGCTTTTGCCAGGCTATTGGTTATGGTGGTTATCAGAAATTTAAAATGTCTCTGGCCCAGGATTTAGTCGTTCCTACCCAGTTTATACCGGAACAAATTAAGGCTGCCGATGATTTACAGACCATTGCCGCAAAAATTGCTCACTCCAATCTGCAGGCTATTAATGATACCCGTGATATCTTAGACCTGCAGGAAGTGGAAAAGGCAGTAACAGCTATTTGTAAGGCCAGGCGTGTAGAATTTTACGGCGTAGGTTTTTCCGGTCTGGTAGCTCAGGACGCTCACCTGCGCTTAGCCCGTATCGGTATTCCGGCCATTTCCTATGTAGATCCGCACCTGCAGGCCAACTCTGCGGCTTTACTGGAGAACGGTGATGTGGCTGTAGGTATCAGTCTTCTGGGCAAAACTGCAGATATTCTTTATTCGATGAAATTAGCCAAAGATGCAGGTGCCACCACTGTGGCTATAACCAAGTATGCCAAGACACCTATCGCGGAGCTGGCGGATATTAAACTATTTACTTCCACAGAAGATGAGGCCTTTCGGACGGGAGCGGCCCGCATCGCCCAACTGCATGTTGTGGACATTTTATTTGCCGCCGTTGCTGTACGCAGGTATGATCTTTCCCTTAAATGTCTGGAGAAAACCAAGAAGGTAGGAATAGACAAAAGGGTTAAATGATTTCTTCTTTTTTGTTCTTCCTGAAATAAAATTTCACAGTATATGCCATTATATGAAATATAAATACAAATATAAGAGGAGGAGTTTATCATGGATGTTAAAAAATTTTCAGGTATTTATCCCGCGGTGATCACACCCTTTACCCCCGAAGGTGAGGTTGATGAAGCTAAATTACGTGCTTATATTGAGTATCTAATTAAAGAGGTTGACGGCCTGTTTGTCTGTGGTTCTTACGGTTCCGGTCCCCTTATGACCATGGAGCAAAGAAAAAGAGTAGCCGAAATTACCATGGAAGTAGCCAGAGGGAAAGTTCCCGTAATTCTACATGTAGGCTGTCTTGACACCACCAGCACTCTTGAGCTGGCTAAGCATGCTGAAGCCCACGGAGTCGATGCTGTAGCTGCCGTTACACCTTTCTACTATAAGCACATTAAGAGTGTAATTGTTGAACACTACAAAGCTCTGATCAATGCCGTAAAAATTCCCGTCATAGCTTACAATAACCCCAAATACAGTAATTTCTCCATTTCCGGTGACTTACTGGCTGAATTGGCCGACTTAGGATTACAGGGTGTTAAGGATAGCAGCGCTGATATTGCCTTGTTCTATGAATATATGGCTAAAGTAACCAAGCCCGACTTCCTGTTCCTCATTGGTTCCCAGACCCACCTGGTTCCCGCCGTTGTAGGTGGAGCCCACGGTTGTGTTTCCGGACTGTCTAACGCTTTCCCCCGCTTTATTAAAGAGATTTATCAAGAGTGCGTAGCCGGTAATTTTGCAAAGGCTGTAGCGCTCCAGAAAAAGGCCAACATGCTGCGGACAGTTACAGGAGAAGGTATCCCTGTGCCCTTCTATCATGCGGCCCTGCCTATGGTGGGCATCGATGTGGGGGTACCCAAGAAACCCTTCTTACCTTTACCTGAAGCCGAAGTGGAAAGAATAAGAAAGGCCTTAGCCGAAGCTAAAATGATACTCAGTTAGTAGACAAGATTAAAGACGCCTCAGGCGTCTTTAATCTTGTTTTGTAATTAATCTTCTCGATGAAGAGGAGGAATAAATGGTTAAAGGGATCTTGTTTGATCTGGATGGAACTTTGATAGATACCAATGAGTTGATCATAAGTTCGTATCGGTATACATTAAAAAGTCAACTGAGGCTGGAGGTTTCCCGGGAGGAGATTATTGGGTATTTTGGTGAACCCTTGATGATCACTTTAGGCAGATATTGCAGTGTAGAACAGTTACCACAGCTGGTGAAATGCTACCGGGAGTATAACTTAGCCCGGCACGACACTTTGACCAAAAGTTTCCCCGGGGTTCGGGAAGCTTTACAACTATTGAAGTCCAGGGGATTACTAATTGCTGTGGTTACTTCGAAAATGCGGGATACAGCGCAAAAAGGTCTAGCCCTGTTAAATCTCCTGGAGCATATCGATGTCTTAGTGGGTTTTGAAGATACAGCTAAGCATAAGCCTGATCCGGCACCTGTCGAAAAGGCCCTTGAATATTTAGCCCTGAACCCGTCCCAAGTACTTATGGTCGGAGACAGTCCCTATGACGTCCGTTCGGCCCATGGTGCAGGTGTCCGCTGCGGTGTTGTTGAATATAGTATTTTTGAGCGAGGGCAGCTGGAAAAAGAAAAACCTGACTTTTGGTTGACCACATTATTAGATTTGCCAAAATATATAGGGGGAATAGATGAAACAATAGTCTACTGAAAATTGTGGCTAAGATGGAGAAAAGAGTGCGGTAAAAACCGCACTCTTTTCTATTTTGGAAATTAAAAACGGGGCGCGGAAAAATTTGCTGTCCCTTTGGAACCTTTTTGGCGCTTGTTAATAATTTAATATAGCGGAAAAGGGGGTGTAAAAAAATGCATCAAATTCTAAACTGTATTGATGCAGGATCCGAGTATTGTCCCTGTTACCTTGCTGAGACAGGCGAGTGTATCATGTGTTCCCAGTTGCAGGGAAAGGTCTTTTGCGACTGCCGCAGTTGGAAAGGTGTCTGCATTTACCAGGAATATGTTTGGAATCGTAACCAGATGAAAGAAGGGCGCAGGACATCCTTATCCACCATTATTGAAAAAAAGGTGCTTATGGAGGCGGTCATGCTTTTAAAAATCCAGGTAAGCAGGACTTTAGCCCGGGAATTGAATCAGCCAGGCGCCTATGTCTTCATGAGGGATGTAAAAAACCCTGCCTTCTTTGATACACCCATGTCTGTTATGCGGGCCAATGAAGAAGAAGGGACTATTGAAATAGCCATCCAGATCAGGGGGGTTAAAACAAAGAGTCTGCAGGAATTAGGTACGGAAATACTCATTAGAGGTCCCTACTGGAATGGTTTATTAGGACTTAAATATTTAAAAGGTCTCTCCCATGGAAAAGCATTGCTGGTTACCAGGGGAATCGCCCAGGCTCCCGCCCTTCCGGTAGCCAGAAAACTTATCCTTTCAGGTAACAGTGTAGATGTTATTCTGGATAAGGGCCGGGCCGGTATTAATTTTACAGAGGAATATTTTAAGGAGCTGGGCTGTCAGGTTATTTATAAACCCGTCCTCAACGGTAAAACCTTAACTCTTCCCGAAGAAACCCGGGAGCTAATCAGGCAGTATATTGTGGAAAAAGGAATTAATCTCATCTATAGCGGGGGGTCGGATAAACTGCACGAAGGTATTGGTGAGTTACTGGCAGGGCTGAAGAGCGATGTTTATTTCACCTGCTCCAATGATGCCAAATTTTGTTGTGGTGAAGGTGTGTGCGGCAGCTGCCATACCAGGTTAAATGATGGCAGCAGGATAAAAACATGTAAAACACAGATAAGTCCAGTAGAGATCTTTGGAGGGAGGGAGTAGCCAGTGGCAAAAATAATCATCATCGGTGGGGGTTGGGCAGGTTGTGCAGCGGCTGTAACAGCACGAAAGGCCGGGGCAGAGGTAACTCTCTTGGAAAGGACTGATTTACTCCTGGGTCTAGGCAATGTGGGAGGAATCATGCGCAACAACGGCAGATTTACTGCAGCCGAAGAAATCAAGGCCATGGGGGCGGAAGAATTAATTGACCTGACTGATCAGGCGGCGAGACACAGGAATATTGAGTTCCCCGGTCATAAACACGCGACCCTCTACGATGTTACGAAAATTGAGCCAATGGTACGAAATTTACTAAAGGACATGGGGGTTAACATCAGGTTTGAAGCAAGGGCCATTGACGTCAAATGCGAAGGGAACAGGATAAAAAGTGTTCTTTTGTCTGACGAGACCTGGATTGACGGAGATGTGTTCATTGAAACCACAGGTTCTACAGGGCCCATGGGCAACTGCCTGCGCTACGGCAACGGCTGTTCCATGTGTATCTTAAGATGTCCTTCTTTCGGACCCCGGGTCAGCATCAGCCAGCGGGCCGGAGTTGAGGACCGCCTGGGGGAGCGCGGGGACGCTTCTTACGGAGCCTACAGCGGTTCCTGCAAACTGGTAAAAGAATCTCTAAGTAAAGAGATTATAGAAACACTGGATAAAACCGGTGTAGTCGTCTTACCCGTGCCGCCGGAAGATGTCAATATGGATAAATTGAACATGAAGGTGTGCCAGCAGTACGCCCTCAAAGAATTCGCCGAGAATATTGTCTTATTGGATACCGGTTATGCCAAGCTGATGACCTCTTACTATCCCATTGTGAAACTGAGAAGGATACCCGGTTTGGAATTTGCCCGCTTTGACGACCCCTACTCGGGCGGGAAAGGCAACTCTATCCGCTATCTTTCCATGGCTCCCCGTAACAACGCCCTCAAGGTGAAGGGGCTGGCAAATCTCCTCTGCGCAGGGGAAAAAGCAGGGCTCTTTGTAGGTCATACGGAAGCCATTGCTACAGGCAGTCTGGCCGGACACAACAGTGTACGCCTCTATTTAGGAATGCCTTTACTGGAACTGCCCCATTCTACGGCCGTGGGCGATTTAATAGCCTATGCCAATGAAATGCTGGAAACAACGGAAGGCCGCAGGAACCGTTATACCTTTGCCGGCGGCAAATACTTTGCCCGCATGCAGGAAAAAGGGCTCTATACTACGAATGTGGAAGCTGTCCAAACCAGAATTAAACGCCTGGGTCTGGCCGATATTTATAAGGAAGAATTAGTATAAGCCAGCATATCAAATTAAGAGTATCCTCACATAAGGATACTCTTAATTTTTACTTAAATTTTTAAAATATTTAATACTACTGTTATTAAAAGTCTGTTCCTGTTACAATATGTTCAGGAAGCAGTAGTATTTAGACAAATCTTTAGAATAATAGGAAAAACTGAGGTTAAGAAATGCATACATTTGTGAAAAAAAGCGGAATTCACTGGGGCTGGTGGATCGTTCTAGTCTCTTTCATTGCCAATTTCATGATTTTTGGAGCGAGGCATGCTTTTGGGGTTTTTGTGCTGCCTATTAGCGAAGAATTGGGCTGGAGCAGGGGACAGATTTCCTCTGTCTTTACTGTCATGATGATTGTTCATGGCCTGGGGTCTATTCCTTTTGGCAGGTGGACCGATAAATACAGCCCCCACCTTACCATGAGTATTGCCGCCCTGATTGGGTTTGCCGGGTATGCCCTGGCATCTGCCGCCCAATACCTGTGGCAGATTTTTCTCACCTATGGCCTTTTTTTCGGTATAGGCCAGGCCGGGATCTATGTACCTTCCGCCACTACTGTACGCCGCTGGTTTGATAAAAAAGTGGGATTGGCCATGGGCTTGACGGTGGCGGCTATCGGGGCAGGGGGATTTTTCTTGGCTCCCTTTACAAAAGTCCTTATTGAACAGGCGGGCTGGCGATATGCTTTCTTAATCACCGGGCTGTTGGGTTTAATCACTGTTGTTCCTACATCCTTTCTGGTTATGAGAAGCGATCCTGCCGCGGCAGGTTTACAGCCTTATGGTTATAACGGGGAGGCTAAAAATGAAAAAGAAAATGGTATAACACACTACAGGGATGTTTTTCGGCAGCCCTGCTACTGGTTGATTAGTCTGTCCTTTGGCCTGGCGGTAACAGGTGTATATACGGTTAGCACCCACATCGTTGCTTTAGCCCGCCATATTGGTTTTAGCGATGCTACGGGTACAATGGCCCTGGGGCTTATTGCTGTGAGCAGTTTCCTGGGCCGGATCGTGATGGGCTTTTGTTCGGATTATATTGGCTGCAGCAGGGCTCTGCGAATTGCCCTTAGTACAGAAGTGTTGGCCGGAGTCATCTTGTTTTTTGTTAATACTCCTTTAGAGTTGATGATTTTCAGCGTGATTATCGGTTTTGGTTACGGCAGTTTTGTGCCCCTTTTTCCTGCCCTCATCGGGGAAATGTTTGGCAATAAAGACCTTTCTTTCATCTTCGGTATTGCCAATTCCTTTACGGGAGTTGGCGCGGGGTTAGGCACCCTGGCGGCAGGGGTTATTTTTGATGTGTTTCATTCTTATTTCTATGCCCTGGTGATGATTTTAGCCTGTTTTGCCGCCTCGCTGATTTTGGCCTTCACTGTCAAAGGGGAGTATTAAGGAAAGGGGACACACCTGCTGAAGCCTTGGTATTTCTCTGGGGACAGGAATGTCCCCATCGGTAAGGAAAGGGGACACACCTGCTGAAGCCTTGGTATTTCTCTGGGGACAGGAATGTCCCCAATAGAAGTTCATAAGAATAGTGTAAAGACAAAAGGGGAAACAGCAACAACGGTAAACAATCTGATAATCTGCATCACCGCCACTTTAGGTGCATCGGCCCCCATCTCACAGGCTAACAGCGTCATGGGTAGGGTACCTGCCGGCGCAGCGGCTAAAAGACAGGTAACAAAATCCCATTTGGCATAATGCTTTAACACGAGAGCAAGCACGATCCCGGAGAGTAAGGTTAAAGATGATAAAACCAGGGCCGGCCATAAAAGAGCAGGGATCTGCAGCAGAGTCTCCCTGGTAACTCCCAAGCCGATGATGCCGCCGACACCCATCATGCCAAAATGCTGGATGTGTTCAACAGGTTCAACTCTCGCCGGGAAAAGGCGGGTGTAGAAAAAAACGGCAAACAAAGGCCCGACAAGATCGGGGGTAGGAACTCCGGCGTAGTGACAGATAATAGCAGCGGAAAAAGCGACCAGGCTTAATTTGACCCATTCCGCAGGGTTTCCCCAGTCCGTTTTCTTCGGTGCTGTCTCGCTTTCGTCGTTTTCACACTTGTATGCCTGGTACCTTTGGGCAATGAGGGGAACCATAAACAAGATGGTGAGGAGCCGGGCTGTCTGAAGCAGGGTCACCTGAAAGGGATTAGCGCCGAAAGACATGGCCGTAACGCCCATTTCCGCCAAACCGCCGGGGGAGGAGGCAAACATGGCTGTAGGTGGGTCAATTCCCTGAAGGACTAACAATTGACTTAACCCTAGGGCTGTTAAAATCATCCAGAAGCTTAAGAGCAGGGCAATTTTCGCCATTTCCTTGTCCTGGATCGTAAAACGCAGGCCGAGAAAGGTCCCTAAAATGATAGAGAAAACCGATTTCAAATAGGGCCAAAGACTTAATTTTAGTCCCAGCATGTTTAGCATGGCCAAAAAGGTCAGGGGTCCCAGAAAAGAAGGCATGGGGAAATGCAGTTTTTTCCCCAGGTAGTAACCAACAACAATAAGTATTAAGAAAAGCAGTAGGTCCACGGGGAGCAATCCTTTCACTATATGCTAAAAAAACCGATAAAAACATTATATCATTTTCTGCTTATTCTAGAAGACAATATTTATATAAAAGGATGTTTAGTAATAAGATAACACCCTCGATCGAGGGTGTTATCTTATTGCTCAGGAAAGTATCACTCAATTATTAGGAAGCACCACAGGCACAAGTCTCGCTATGTCGGATGTCGCAGCGGCGCGGCCGCATCTTTTATCCTTCTACCAGGTCATGTACAGAAACGGTTTTTTCTCCATCTGTCAAGGTGACCGAACTGATGCGGACACTCTCATCATTGGGATTAAGGCTTTCTAACCAGACGGGTTTCCCTTGGTATAAAACTCTTATATTATGAGGCGATTCCATGATCTCTTTGGCTCTCTCGTAGTCCATGCTTTCATCTCCTTTAAGGTTTATTACCCCTATTTTAAGATGAAAATGTACAAATTATACAATCACTCCTCTATTTCCATGAAATTACCGGGATTCAGAATTGAGTCTTTTGTTCTTTATGAAGCCCCCAGCCACTGATAGCGGCGAGATAAGCTTCCGAACCAAGCCGCTCCCTGTACTTGTATTATAAAGGCCAAGGTGACTAGAAGGGCCGATTCTGCACCGAAATTGGTGACGGCCAAACCCAGAGCCAGGGAGAGGTTGCGCATTACGGTACCATAGATAAGGGCAACACCATCTTTGGGCGTAAAGAAAGTGCGGGCAATGATGGTGCTAATAAGGAAGTTACTAAGATAGAAAATAAGAAGGGCTAAAAGAGAAGTTAGAAGGAGCTGGGGGTGGGCAATCATAATTTTCGCTTTCATACTGATACTTACGAAGATGATTGCCAGCATGGCCCAGACGCTAAAGGCAGGCAGGAGCGGCTTTATTTTTTTCTGAAAGTCTTCTTTGCTTAGTCGTTTTAATAACCCGCGATAAGTAAGGCTACCCGCTAGAAGCGGGAGGAACACTACGGTAATTATGGTTTTAAAAGTTGCCCAGAGGTCTACGGGTACAAGTTGGCCCACTAAAATAAAGAGATACCATGGTGTTAATAAAGAACCCAAGATCAATCCTGTTACCGTTAATTTAATGGCGGCGGAGACATTCCCTTGAAACAAAGCAGTCCAGGAAATGGTCATCCCGCTGGTAGGAAGGAGAGAAGCCAGTACAAGACCGGCTATAAACCTGGGGTTATCTCCCAGAAAGATTAACCCTATACTATAGGCCAGCAGGGGGATGATGATAAAATTTAAAATATGGGCAATAAGGAGAACTTTACCATGTGCACGGGAGAAAGTTTCCCGCAGTTGCATACCGATCATTGTCGGATAAATCATTAAGATGGTCATGACTAATATATACTCGCTTAAGAAACCGGTATCTGCTAAGTTGCCAACTATGAATCCCAGAACAAGGACTATAGGGATAGTCGTAACCAGGTTTTGGGCCGGATATAAGAAGATTTTTTTCCACATCATAATCACCTCAAAAAAATACCCCTTAGGGGTATGTGTTTTTGTAATTAGCATACTATAAAAATTCCTGGATAGCAAGCTTTTCTCTCTTGAAATTATAAGCAGAAGAGGGTAAGATTAGTGTGTTAGTATACAATATTACAATATTTCAGACGAGGCGCATCCTTAAGGAGGGGGAATATGATCTCTTTAAAAACAGCCAATAGTGGATTATGTCTTACTTTTGGTAAATTAACGGTATTGCAGCACGGCATTAACAATCCCTGCCTGTCTATCGGGAGAGGCCAGGGTACATACAGCATGGACCGTGGTAATTTCACCATCGAGGAAAACCTGTCGGAAAAGATTCCTCTTACCGAATATGAAATTCTGGAACAAAAAGAGGAACGCGTAATAATCCGTTTTTCTAACCAGAAGCTATGGGCCGTAATTGTAGAATTTATTGCTAAGGGAAACTTCCTGGAAGTAATGTTTACCGATGAAAGCAGTACTAAACAAAACCGCCTCTGGATTCGGATGACTGCTGCTCATGATGAATATATCTATGGCTGCGGCGAGCAGTTTTCTGAATTAAACCTGCGTGGCAAAAAAGTTCCCCTCTGGGTTTCGGAACAAGGTACCGGAAGAAATAAAAAAACCTATACCACCTTCCAGGCAGATACGGCAGGCAAAGGTGGCGGCGACTGGTACACTACTTATTTTCCTCAGCCCACTTTTGTTTCCACCGCCAGGTATTTCTGCCATGTAGAAGACTCCCACTATATGGAATTCGACTTCCGTAACCCTTCCTATCATGAACTGGCTATCTGGGGGATTCCCCCAAAATTAGTGATAGGCACGGCCCCAACGATGCTGGCTCTTTTAGAACAGCTCACGGGATATCTGGGAAGGCAGCCGGAATTGCCTGACTGGGCTTATGACGGGGTATGGCTTGGTTTACAGGGTGGTACGGAGATTGTGCTGGCTAAATTAAAAAAGGCCCAGGAATATGGCCTCAAAGTCACCGCCCTTTGGTGCCAGGATTGGCAAGGAAAACGTATCACCTCTTTCGGTAAACAGCTGATGTGGAACTGGCAGTATGATCAAAACATGTATCCCGACCTGCCGGAAACCATCCGCCGGCTTAACGAAAAAGGGGTCAGATTCTTAGGTTATATCAATCCTTATTTGGCGGTGGAAGGGCATCTCTTTAAGGAAGCCTCGGAAAAAGGATATCTTGTAAAGAATAAAGCAGGGGATGATTACTTAGTGGTATCCACTACCTTCCCCTTTGGCACCGTAGATTTAACCAATCCAGAAGCGGTAGAGTGGATCAAAAATGTGATTAAACAGAATATGATCGGCATTGGTCTATCAGGCTGGATGGCCGATTTTGCCGAATATTTACCTACGGATGCCGTGCTCTTTGCCGGTGATGCTGAAGAACTCCATAACAGATGGCCTGCCCTGTGGGCGAAAGCCAACCGGGAGGCCGTGGAAGAGGCCGGAAAACTGGGAGAAGTAGCCTTCTTCACACGTTCCGGTTATTCCGGCACCAGCCGCTACTCCACCATGATGTGGGCCGGCGACCAAATGGTAGACTGGAGCCTTGATGACGGGCTGCCTTCTGTCATACCTGCCGCCCTCTCCTTAGGCTATTCAGGATTTGGTATCTCTCATTCCGACATTGGAGGATATACCTCTCTCTTTGGTGTGAAACGGACCAAGGAACTCTTTATGCGCTGGGCTGAGCATGCGGCCTTTACCCCTATTATGCGTACCCATGAGGGAAATAGACCCGATGACTGCTGGCAGTTTGACTCTGACGAAGAAACCTTGCTGCATTTTGCCCGCATGAGCAAAATATATACTAAACTAAAGCCCTACCTTAAAGAGGCTGTAAAGGAAAATGCTTTACGTGGTATCCCGGTCATGCGTCATCCCTATCTCCATTATGAGGACGATAAGGAACTCTCTACCCTTAAGTATCAGTATTTATTGGGCCGTGATTTATTGGTAGCCCCGGTGATCGAAGAAAACAAAGAAAGCTGGCGGGTATACCTGCCCCAAGACACATGGGTGCACCTCTGGACCGGTCAGGAATACGGTAAGGGGTACTGGGAAGTGCCTGCGGCCTTAGGCTTTATTCCTGTCTTCTATCGCAAGTCCTCTCCCTATCGTGGGCTGTTTGAGGAAATTAAAGAAATATAAAGAAGACCTCCCATCCGGGAGGTCTTTTAAGTTGGGGTTTTGCTGTTCCGGTACGCAGCTGTGTTTGTTCTCTTGAAATCTGAAATTTTGCAAATAGAAATATTGTATGATAGGGAAAATAAATAAGATGTCGAATAGGTGATATGTATACGGAAAGGGGACTGGAATGTCCCCAATTAAGTCGAAAGGGGGGCTAGGTTATTTTGAAAAAGTTTATTATCTTTTTCCTTTTCTTTTCACTGCTTTTTCCTATTAAACCGGCAGCTGCGGAAGTTTCCGGCCCCCTGAAAAAAGTACTTCTTATCTATGAAAAGAGGTTTTATTGGAATTCCAAGGAGGACATTGTAAAGGCCTTTGACCTTCTGCTCCATCATTTTCCGGTAAACACTACGATCATCAAAAGCCGTCAGTATGAAAGCGGTATGGCGGATGATTTTGATGCGGTGATTTATATACCTATGGAACTCACGGCCAGGGTACCCCAGAACCTCATCAATGATATCCATGCTTCCCCAACCCCTTTTCTCTGGATCGGGGAAAACTTTGACCAGTATTTGGCCACTTATCCAGGCAGCGGCCTTACTGCTTTAGGGAATTCCAGTGAATATAACCGGATCATTTATAAAAACAAAACCCTTAAAGATGAACGTAAAATAAACACCATCATTTTAAAAACCCCAAAAAACCATGCCCAAATACTGGCCTACCAGTCCAACGGCAAACAGCAAATACCTTTTGCTTTGCAGCTAAAAAATTTATGGTACATTGCCAAGCTTGATTTTCGGGAAAACAATGTGATTGTTACTGCCGATCTCCTTCACGATTTTCTAGGAGTTCATCACTCCCAGGCACCCCAGGCCTTTATTCGTATTGAAGATGTCCATCCCCTCCGTGACAGCATTAAACTTAAAGAGATTGCCGATTTTCTTGCTGAGGAGAAGGTTCCTTTCATGGTGGCCTTGGTTCCTGTCTATGTAAACAGCAAAGGGCAGAAGGTTACTATGGGGGATCGGCCGGAATTTGTGGAGGCCGTTAAATATATGGTCCAAAAAGGCGGCACCGTTATTCTCCATGGTTACACCCATCAAACCCATCAGGAGGAGACGGGGATAGGGTTCGAGTTCTGGGATAAGGAGAGAGATAAACCCCTTTTAACCAATAACAGCCTTTATGTCAAGAATCGCCTGGAATTGGCCATGCTGGAGTGCCTGTCCAACGGAATAACTCCTCTGGGCTTTGAACCACCCCATTATGGCATGTCACAGGAAGGTTATAAAGTATTACGGGAGAATTTCTCCACACTGGTAGCTGGTATTCAAACCAGTGATAGAGGCTTCTCCACCACAACTTTTCCCTGTCTCATTGGAGAAAACCCCTATATGAGCAGCGTAATTCCGGAGAATCTATCTTATATCAATCTGCAGAGCAAAGACCCTGTTTATCCTCTTCTCCAAAAAGCGGCCAGCATAACGGGAGTGAGAGATGGCGTAGCCGGAGCCTTCTTTCATCCCTATCTCGATCTTAAATATTTAAGACAGCTGGTCCACGGGTTAAAAGCCCAAGGGTATACTTTTATTGACTTAAAAAAAGGAGACCACTGGGTTAAGACCCAATACACCCGGGTTATTAATAAAGAGGGCCAGGTTGCTTTTGATTTTGAGAAACCTGCCTTATTGCCGGTAATTCCCACCGTGGATTTTGCGCCTGGTAATACTACCTTCTATATCAGTGTCGCTTTCATCAGTGCACTGGTGGTTGGGGGTTTGATGCTTTTTCAGGCTCAAAGGCGCAAAAAACTGGGGGTTACAGCTGGCAGGTCCACATAATGCCGTGATATAAGGTTCTATCTGGATAAAAGAAAAAGAGAGGCCGGTAGAGATATAACGGGCGAAGTTGGATTAGCAGATATTAAAAAAAGCCTGGACAAGCCAGCTTTCAGGTACCAGGACTATCACTTTTGTTTTTTCGCAAGCGATAAAGCAGATAGATGACTACCGCCAGCAAAAAGAAAAAAAGGGAATAGTTTTGGATAAAAGGGATAAGTTTTTTCACGATATCGATAAAATTCCGCCAGAACAGAAAATAAATAAGCATGCAAAAAAATAATGCCTTATTACTCACATAATGCACCTCTTCTTTCTTTTATTCTTCTCCCCGATATGTAAATCTCCTGCTCCAAATGGTAATTATTTACCAAAAAATAAAACACCGGATAGACCGGTGTTTTATTTACTAAACATAAACATCTTAGTAACTTAGATTTGGTAAAGAATATATTAAAAAAATATTCAAATAATATTCAGAAATCGGAAGTCGGGAAGCGGAAGTCGAGGGGTGTACCGGTGTTTCTCTACTCGGTAGCCATTTTTTGCGCCAGTACTGCTACGGAAGAATAAAGTGCCAAAGCGATAAGACCGTCTGCACCATGGTGTAAGGCTGTACCCACTCCAACCACAACACCTGCTTTATGGAGCGTAAAACCAAATAAGAGTACGATAAGAGCTTCGGAAAAAGCGTGTATAGGTAGTGTGGCCAGCAGGGCAGTACGGAAACTAAACCCTCGTTTTATCATGATAGCGCCCAGTACGGCAAAAATAATATGCATAGCTGCACGGGCACCGATGACGGGGCCCAGTTTAATCAAGAACCCCAAAGCTGAACCGGCAGCGACCATAAAAGCTACTTGGGGGCTGATGGTCATGGACAGCATGACTGGGACATGAGAGGCTATAGTAGCGCTGAAAGGCGGGATCACTACACCTAAAATTCCGCCAAAAGAAAGGGGAATGATTAAAGCTAAGGAGGTTAATAAACCGCCCCAGGCGATTTCTCTTGCGCGCATAAAACTCACCTCCCCTCCCCTGCCATTACACGTGTCTTGTCAGCTGTAATTATACAGAGGAGGTGACCTTTTGTCAATCAAGTGTGCAAAAATATATGTAAAAAACTAGTTAATTACCCGGTTACAAAACATTTTTTTTAAATTCTTCAATGCCAATGCGTTCAAGAAAGCGGGCAGTACGTTCCCTGTTTTTTGCGTGCTTACGGTAAAAATCCAAACATTTCTCTGCTAAAAGCAGGACTTCTTCCTTACTTAAATTTTCGGCGATAATATCCCCTGTGCGCGGGCGGAGTCCCGCATTGCCGCCAAAGACCACCGTCCAGCCTTTATCCCTTTTGGCGAAGGCGCCAAAGTCTCTGACCATAGATTCTCCACAACACAAGGGGCAGCCTGAGATGCCCATTTTCACTTTGGCCGGGAAGGGCTTTCCTTCAAAGCGGCGGTCAAGTTCAGCCGCCAGTTCCAGGGAGTCGTTAACCCCGAAGCGGCATACGCTGTTGCCGGGACAGGCCTGGATGAAGTGGTAACAAAGGCCCAGGGCATTACCTATTTTAAGGTTCAAATCAGCAACGACTTTCTCTATGTCTTTTTCCTTAATACCTACTAAAGCCAGGCGCTGCGCCGAGGTAATCTTTAAGATAGGTATCTGATATTTCCTGGCGACAGCGGCTATTTGCTCCAAATAATCGGCTGTTACCAGACCCATAGGTGTATGGGTTACGATGGCATACGTTTCGTTATCCCTCTGAATGATAGCACTGGGGTGTTGTTCACTCATGAAAAAAACCTCCTATTTTAGTTGTTAGTTGTTAGTTGTTAGTTGTTAGTTGTTAGTTGTTAGTTGTTAGTTGTTAGTTGTTAGTTGTTAGTTGGCAGAAATCCAGTTACCAGTTACTAGTAATTAGTGGTTTTTCGAATGTCGGAAGTCGGTAAGCGGTTGTCGGGCCGCGCAGCGGCATTTTCATTTGGCGGCATTACGCATAAGGATTTTGTTCCAGACATTTTCCCCATGTAAAAAGACTACGAAACAAATGAGTCCTATAACGGGTGAAAAACTGGCCAGAAAATAAATGGTTTTAAAGCCCAGGTATTCACTGAAACCACCCCATACGGAACCCAGGGTCACCCCAATATCAAAGGCCGCTGTAAACAAACCAAAGGCCGAGCCCCTGATTTCGCTGGGGGTCCGTAAGACCACCAGGGTACTAAGGGCGGGATATACAGCGCCGTACCCCAGACCGTAGATGATAGCTGCTATAATCAGCGTAATTAGGGAATAAGAACCTGAAACCAGCATTACGGCTAAAAAGATCAATAAGAGAGAAACGGCAATCAATGCTTCCTGGGTTAGTCTGTCCTGCCTTCCGGTAAAGAGGCGTGTTGCTACGACGGCCAGGGTATTAACGGTGAAAAACAGGCTGTACTGGGAGATGTTACGTTCCAAAGCCAAAAGCGGCAGCATCGTCATGATAGTCCCAAAGGTCAAAGTCACGGACAATAAAACCAGTGAACAGACCCACACCATGCGGTAGGTTAAGACCTGGCGAAAGGTAATGTCGCCAGGTTTAGAGGCCGGTTTAATTTCAGGCAAACGCCAGGTAACTAATAAAGCAGCAAAGGAAAATAATACGGTGATAGCAATGAGGGGGTATAAGCCCCAGACAGTGTGAACCAGTGTCCCCAGGGTAGGAGCCAGCCCCTTGGCTAAAATTAAGGCGATGCTGTGAATCCCTATGGCCTGTCCCACTTTCTCCAGGGGGACAGAAGTTGTAATAACAGTGGCAGAGGAAATGGTAAAGGCGCCAATGGTAAACCCGTAAAAAAGCTGAGCAATGCTCACAAGTACAAAAGAATGAGTCATATAGAAAAATGGGGTGATAAAATACAAAAGGATGGTCCATTTCATGATCTTCACAGGGCCCTTAAGGTCCGAGGCCTGTCCGGCCAGGGGACGCAAAAAGAGGGAGCTGGCCGAAAAGAGGCCCATGATAAGGCCAATCTTAAACTTAGAGCCTCCCATCCCTTGCATATAAAGGGGCAGTACAGGGAGCAAGAGGTAATAAGTACTGATAAAGAGAGTTGTAGCCGCCAGTGTATAAATAAAATGTTTTCTATTGCCTGTTGTAGAGTTCACGATAAACCACCTTACCGTATCCTAGAAAATTGTATACTCTATTTTAACAAAAAAACAACAATACAGGAAATGGCGGAAAAATTTATTTATTAAAAATATAACCTGTCTCTGTAATGAAGCTGTAATCCCGGGGATTACAGGGGCAGGGGAATGACTACCAGGTTATAGGGAAACATAGCATAAATATAACTTGTATAGAGGGTGCTGTCATGTCAAATAAAAGTGAGGATAAGCGGATTTTACTGGAATTTATTAGTACTTATTGCCGGCATCATCACCAGGGTGAGGATAAGAAGTTATTTGTGCTTGATGAACAGGAGATAAATATTTGTCCTGAGTGCTGTGAGTTAGCCGAATATGCAGTGCTGAGGAGAGAAAAATGCCCGAAGGACCCCAAACCGGCCTGTAAGGACTGTGATACCCAGTGCTATCACCCCAGGTTTAAAGAAAAAATCCGTCAGGTCATGCGTTATTCAGGATTATACTATATTAAACAAGGACGCCTGGATTATCTGGTGAAATATTTTAAGCGTAAGCTGTAACTGCCCGGTAAAAGAGGAAAGGAAGTATGTACGTACTTTTGTTGTCAGCAAAGCATAATCTTGATATAATTGCAAGCAATATACGTTTAATCGAGGTGATAGTCAGTGTATCAGCAGATGTTTTCCCGGGCAGTGGCCAATGCTACGGGAAATGTCATCAGGGAAATTCTCAAACTCACCCAGCAGCCGGATGTTATCTCTTTTGCCGGGGGCTTACCTTCTCCTGATGCCTTTCCCGGTGAAGAACTGCAGGAAATTGCTGCTCAAATAATTGGCAAATACAAAAATGAAGTGCTACAGTACGGTACCAGTGAAGGATATCTGCCTTTACGCCAGTTTGTAGCCGGCTGGGTAAAGGAGAAAGGAATTGAGGCCGAGGCTGCCGATGTTCTTATCATCTCCGGGTCCCAACAGGGGATTGATCTTTTAGGTAAAACCTTTATTAACCCCGGAGATGGTATACTCCTGGAGAATCCTACCTATCTGGCGGCGATCCAAATTTTTAATGTTTATCAGGGTAAATTCAACCTAGTGAATACCGATGAACAGGGGTTAATTCCCGCTTCCTTAAGGGCTGCAGCGGAAAAGAGCACGAATAAACTGGTCTATCTGGTGCCCACTTTCCAGAACCCCACCGGCACAACTTTGTCCTTGGCGCGGCGCCGGGAAATCGCCGGCATGTTGGAAGAACTGGGATTAGTCCTGGTAGAAGATGACCCTTATGGCGACCTGCGTTACAGCGGGGACCCTTTACCGGCAATCAAAGCCTATGATCAGCAAAACCGGGTGGTATATCTGGGGTCTTTTTCCAAGATTATTTCTCCGGGCTTGCGGGTTGGCTTTGCCATCGGGCCCAGAGAGATTCTTGGCAAAATGGTAATAGGCAAACAGACCACCGACGTACACACCAGCAATTTGTCCCAGATGATAATTTATGAGTTTTGCCGGCAGGGCCTATTGACGCCTCATATTGCAAGCGTCAGAGAAAAATATGGCCGCAAAAGAGATTTAATGCTGGAGTTACTGGATAAATATTTCCCGGAGGAAGTTACCTGGACTAAACCTGAGGGCGGACTCTTTATCTGGGCGGAACTTCCCCAGGGTGTTTCTTCCACAGAGCTTTTGCAGGAAGCCGTAAAAGAAAAGGTAGCCTTTATCCCAGGCGACTGTTTCTTCCCCGCAGGCGGTGGGGAGAATACTATTCGTCTTAACTTTTCTAATGCGAGCCCCGAGGAGATTGAAACAGGCATCAGCAGGCTGGGCAAAGTGATGAAAAAATACTTGACTTGCATACAGAAAAAATAAATTGGCATAAAACTTGCGGAAAATTATTATGTGTGTTAAAATACGATTAAACAAATTATCTATCGCGGGATGGAGCAGCTGGCAGCTCGTCGGGCTCATAACCCGAAGGTCGAAGGTTCAAATCCTTCTCCCGCAACCAAAGAATACTTCAGACCGGCTTTTCATGCCGGTTTTTTATCTTATTTGCCGCATTATCCTCGCCGTTGTCGGGTATGATATTATCCGGGAGGTGGGACATGAGTACTAAAATTTCACCTTTTCAGGTAGCGGCAACTTATATCGGTACCGTAGTAGGGGCCGGTTTTGCTTCGGGTCAGGAAGTTTTACAGTTTTTTGGTTATTTCGGACCCTGGGGTATAGCCGGGTTGTTCTTGGCGGGAATACTATTTTTCTATTTTGGCCAGATTATTTTGCGCCTTGGTCATGAATTGGAAGCCGATTCCCACGTCCCGGTCATTCACTATGCAGGAGGAAAATGGCTGGGTACACTCATTGACTACGTGATTACGTTTTTCTTATTTGGTGCCTTGACGGCCATGGTAGCAGGAGCCGGCTCCATCTTCTTCGAGCAGTTCCGTCTTTCCCCTCTTTGGGGTAACGCTCTCATGGTAGTGGCCACGTTGGTCACTGTCTTAGCAGGTATCAGCGGGGTAATCACTGCCATTAGTTTTGTGGTACCCCTTCTCCTGGCGGCTGTGCTAGGTATCTCCCTCTATACCCTGGCCGTAACGGGATTTGATAATATTACCCTTACGTCGGCTGGGACTCCCGCTGTCCCCCGCTGGCCTTTGGCAGCCATAGTATATGTCTCCTATAACCTGGTGATGGCTGTGGCCATTCTGGCGCCCATGGGGAAAGCGGCAGAGAAGCGTGTATTGCGCCAGGGTGCTTTGCTGGGCGGCCTGGGGTTAGGTGTGGGAGCTTTGGCTATCCTTCTGGCAGTACTGGCTACGCTGCCGGGATCTGCTAAGTTTTCCATCCCCATGATTTATGTTGCTGGTCAAATTTCACCGTGGGTGCAAACCATCTACAGCATCGTTCTCTTTGCCGAGGTCTATACCACGGCAGTCGGCAGTTTGTACGGCTTTGTTGTTCGCCTGGCCGAACCTGACAGTCCCCGCATCCCCTATATCGCTGTCGGCGCCAGTATCGGGGCCTTTGTGGCCAGCCAATTTGGCTTTACTAACCTGGTACGGGTTCTTTATCCGGCCGTAGGTTATGCCGGGCTCCTCATGCTGGCGGGACTTCTCTACAGGACATGGGGGGAAAGACTTGTGCCCCAGCCGGCTTTTCGTAAAAAGCCGGCGCAAAAAGAACAACCAGGCAAGGAAGAAGAGAACAAATAGAGCTACGACTTCATGTCGTAGCTCTATTTGTCAAGAAGTATATAATATAATATAGAAAACAGGCAGAAATATCCTTAGAGAAAAAGATGCAGGGAGGAGACCCTTGATGAAAGAAAGGGAGTTAGAGAGCTTAAGGGCACAGGTGGACACCTGCCGGCGCTGCAAACTGCGGGAGGGGTGCCGGTAGGTGGTTTTCGGCGAAGGTAATCCGGAGGCCAGATTGATGTTGATCGGCGAAGGGCCGGGAGCAGAGGAAGACAAACTGGGACGTCCTTTTGTGGGCAAAGCCGGCCAGCTCTTGGACAAGATCCTGGAGGCCTGCGGTTTTGAACGATTTACCCATACGTATATTGGCAATATTGTCAAATGCCGTCCCCCCCCGGAACCGTATTCCCACCGATGAAGAAAGACTCACTTGCAGGCCGTATTTACACCGGCAAATTGACATCATCATGCCTAAAATCATTGTCCTGTTGGGGGCCACTGCCCTGCAGGGGTTGATTGATCCCCAGGCCAAAATAACCAAGGCCCGGGGCAACTGGCTCATGTGGCAGGGCCTCTGGGTCATGCCCACTTATCATCCTGCCGCCCTCTTGCGGAATCCCCAGTTAAAGAGACCCACCTGGGAAGACTTCAAAAAAGTTGTGGCGAAATACCGGGAAATAGTGGATCCCCATCATTATTCCCCCAATTGCTGATCAATATTTTCAACATGGCAGCTTTCCTTTAGAAGCTGTCATATTTGCTTTTAAAAAAATATGTAGCAAAATTAACTTGCTTTTTACAAACGGGCAATTGTTCCTTAACCCAAGGCTTGTATGATGAAACACGTAAACAAAAACTAAGGAGGAATTGTTCAATGTTCAAGTCCCGTTCAGTGAAAGTCCTTGTCCTGGTCTTAGTACTGGTGATGGCCTTTACAGTAGTAGGCTGCGGCAAGAAAGAGGAGCCCCAAAAAGATGGCGCCCAGGGTAATCCTAACGAATTAAGCGGTACCGTTCAAATTGCCGGTTCTACTTCTGTCCAGCCCCTTTCCGAAGAATTAGCCAAAGAATTCATGAACAAGAACCCCAAAGTGAAAATCAACGTAGCCGGCGGTGGTTCCGGTGCCGGTATCAAGGCTGCTGCTGAAGGTACTGCTGACATCGGCGCCTCTTCCCGCGAGCTAAAAGCTGAAGAAAAAGCCAAAGTAAAAGAGTTTGTCATCGCTTTAGACGGAATCGCCGTAGTTGTCCACAAGGATAACAAAATTGCAGATTTGAAAAAAGAAGACATCAAGAAAATTTTCTTAGGTGAAATCACCGATTGGTCTCAAGTAGGCGGAGAAAAAGGCAAGATCCAGGTGTACACCCGTGAAGAAGGTTCCGGAACCCGCGGTGCTTTTGAGGAAATCGTTTTAGGTAAAGATGCTTCCGGTAAAGAATTAAAGATATTTGAAAAGGCTAATGTACAGAACTCTACCGGTGCTGTGAGAACGGCTGTAGCCGGTGACAAAAACGGTATTGGTTACATCTCCATAGGCTCTCTGAATGGAGACGTTAAAGCTGTAAAAGTTGACGGCGCAGAAGCTACTGAAGCCAACGTGAAAGCAGGAAGCTACAAAATCTCCCGTCCTTTTGTCTACATGACACAAAAAGATCCTGCCGGCGCCACCAAGGCTTATCTTGATTGGGTACTGAGCGCGGAAGGACAAGCCGTTGTCAAGAAACACTTTATCCCTGTGAAGTAATTGACCATAGATATGCAAAATACCGGGCCGTAAGCCATGGAGAGAACAAGGGTGGACTAATACACCCTTATTACTCTGACTGAACCCTAATGTTAAAAATAGGTTTGAGCCGTGTTAAAGGTGGTGTACCATGAAAAGGGCGCAGCGAGAAAAATATTATAAATTAATGCTCTTAGCCAGCGCTATGGTGGCGCTGGTGGTAATTGTCCTCATAGGCGGGTTTATTTTTAAAGAAGGGATGCCGGTTTTCGCGAAATACGGGCTGAGCAATGTCTTCTGGGGCCGTAAATGGCAGCCCAGC
Source organism: Thermanaerosceptrum fracticalcis (assembly GCF_000746025.2). Classification (NCBI taxonomy): domain Bacteria; kingdom Bacillati; phylum Bacillota; class Clostridia; order Eubacteriales; family Peptococcaceae; genus Thermanaerosceptrum; species Thermanaerosceptrum fracticalcis. The sequence continues at coordinate 2,574,530 of NZ_CP045798.1, read as the reverse complement.
AGCCAGCTTTACGGTTTATGGCCCATGGTAGTGGGTACAGTTTACATCACTCTGGGTTCCCTTATGGTAGGCGTGCCCTTGGGGGTCTTGACCGCCATCTTTTTAGCGGAACTGGCACCCAAAAAATTAGTTTCCCTTGTGATCAGGCCGGCCATAGAACTCCTGGCAGGAATACCTTCCGTAGTGTATGGTTTATTCGGGATGACTACCATCGTACCCGTCATCAGGAAAATTGCCCGGAGTATTCCGGCTTATGCCGACGAACCAACCCTCTCCTCGGGATATGGCATCATTGCCGGGTCTATTATTCTTTCCATCATGATCCTGCCCACCGTCATCAATGTGGCGGAGGACGCCATCAGGAGTGTGCCCAGGGAATACAAAGAAGGGTCCCTGGCATTGGGAGCAACCCACTGGCAAACCATTTATCGTGTGATTGTACCCGCCGCCAGTTCGGGCATCATGGCGGGTGTAGTCCTGGGGATGGGCCGTGCCCTGGGGGAAACCATGGCCATTATCATGGTGGCGGGTAATGCCCCCATTGTGCCGGAATCCATCTTCTCCAGTGTACGAAGTCTCACAGGAAATATCGCCATCGAAATGGCCTACTCCTCGGGGGAACACACCCAGGCCCTTTTTGCTACGGGTATTATCCTCTTTGTTTTCATTATGATCATCAACTCCTTGGCCATGTTTCTGGCCAAAAAGGAGGTCGGATAATGGTGAGACCTCAGACTGCCCAAAAGCTTGCCGGGGCTCTTCTCTGGACGGCGGCCCTGCTTACCGTAGTAACCCTGGTAGTGATTTTAGGTTATATCTTTATGAACGGGATGCATAAAATAACCTGGGAATTCTTAACCACCGAACCGGAAAACATGGGAGCCAAGGGCGGAATTTACTCCACCATCATCAGTACCGTCATCTTTACTTTTGTGACCCTGCTTATTGCAGTTCCCATTGGCATTGCTGCGGCTGTCTATTTATCGGAATACACGAAAAAAAGCTGGGCTACTAAGATTATCAGATTCGGTACGGAGGCCCTGGGGGGTATCCCTTCCATTGTTTTTGGCTTATTTGGTTTTGCTTTCTTCGTTATTATCTTGAAGCCTATAACCGGGGGCTGGTCATTGGCTTCCGGGGCCCTTACCGGAGCCTGCATGATTTTTCCCACCCTGATTAGAACTACAGAAGAGGCTATAAAAGCCGTGCCTAACTCCTATCGTGAAGGAAGTTATGCCCTGGGTGCCACCAAATGGCAAACGGTGAGCCGTGTCGTTATTCCTACGGCCCTGCCCGGGATACTTACCGGGGTTATCCTGGGGATTGGCCGTATTGTCGGGGAGACGGCTGCTCTTCTTCTTACCCTGGGGGGAAGTCTCTATATACCTACTAAACTTACAGACCCGGCCAGTACCATGTCCATGCATCTTTATAAAGTGGCCATGGAGGTAGGTGCCATGGATATGGCTTTCGGCACAGCTTCGGTTTTGATCATCACTGTTTTTTTAATCAATATGAGCGCCAGCTGGATTATGCGCTTGATGAGAAAGAAGACAACGGCTTAAAGCAAGGGCTTTGGCCGTTTTTTTTTGCCTATTTTTACCCTTCAAAGCTAAATCTGGCTGGAATGCCAGAATTTCGCCGAAAAAGCTCAACTTAACGCCATTTATTTGTTATAATAATAAGTAATATTTTCCAAACAGCGGAGGAAGCATGAAGAAAATATTCTTAATTTTGTTGCTAATGCTCCTGGTCTTACCTGCCGTTCCCCTGTTTGCAGAACCCAATCTCGTAAGCCTTACCATCAATGAAGAACTGGTCCCCGGTCCTAATGACATTTATTTAACAGTAACCGGTATCCTTTCCAACGGCGTAACGCAGCAAATCAGGGAAGGTCTCAGCTGGAGCAGTTCGGACACTTCCATTGCCGAAGTTTCCTGGTCGGGACGTGTGCATTTTACCGGTAAGGGAGGACCCGTGACGATTACTGTTTTTAAAAATGGTGTGAGCGGTAAAAAGACTGTAACCGTTAATCCCTGGCCGGAAAGTATTGATATTGAGACAACTTTAGTTTATAGTGAAAATCCCTATCGTTTGCTGGTCAAAGGCCGTTTTAGCGATGGGGAGACCCGCTATTTTGGCCCCCATGACGGTGTGCAGTGGCACAGTTCCAACCCCTGGGTGGCCTGGGTCAACAGTCAGGGGGTTGTGACCTTTAGCGGGGAAGAAGGATATGTGTCCATAAAAGCCACCGTAGGAAAATATTCTGATTCGGTAAATACTACTGTGTCGGAAAGTGAAAAGGATAACAAGTGGCGGAAAGGAATTAAGATTAAAGAGGATATTAAATACTCGTCTACGCCCCAAAAACTAACCCTTGTAGCTGTGATGACCGATGAGACGGAAGAAGAAATACCTGCCGGCGGTGCCGACTGGTCCTCCAGTAATTCGGAGATTGCTGTGGTGGACAGTGAAGGAACCATCAAATTTACAGGTAAACCCGGTTTTACGAAGATAACTGTATCTTATGGGGGATACAGCTACGAAAAACTGGTCTCGGTAGAGCGTTTCCTGGAGAAGGTCACCATTAATGAAAGCCTTAATTACACACCGTCCTGGGAAAAAGTACCCCTTCCCCTCACTGTCACGGCCCGCTACAATGATGGCTCCGAATTTATTCAATCAACAGGTCTTACCTGGTCCACGGACAATATAAAAGTGGCTGCAGTCTCAGAAAGCGGCGTCCTGACTTTCACAGGAGAGCCGGGAAAAGTTACGGTAAAGGTGAGTGGCAAGGGGTTTGACAACAAAAGCATAGAAGATGCTGTGACGGTAGAAGTAAAGGCTTACGAAAAACCTGTTCCCCAGCGTCTCTTCATGGATTTGAATCCTTTTCCCTCCAGTGAACCTTTAACGCCCCGGGCTTTCTGTATTTATTCCGACGGCAGCATCCGGGATGTCACGACGCTTGCCAACTGGTTTAGTTCCACACCGGAAACAGCCAGTGTCTACAAAGGACAGATTTATATTACTCCCAACCCCGGACCTGTGAAAGTAGGTGTTACTTACGGGGGGCTGTCCGATGAGGCCAGCGGGTATGTAGACCTGCTCCCGGGAAATAAAGCCCGAATTTATCAGTTGCGGATCAAGGAGCGTGGGCTTGCTTTTACCTATAAGCCTGTAAAACTTACGGGGCTTGCCCTCGCGGGTGACGGGTCAGCAAAGGACGTTACCGGGAAGCTCAAGTGGCGCTCCAGTCAACCTCTGGTGGCCAGGGTATCGCAAAGTGGTGTGGTAACTTTCACAGGGCGTACCGGCAAAACTAAAATCATCGCCGAGGGTTATGGCTTAAGGGATGAAATATTGCTGGAAGTCACACCCGCCGAGACTTTACCGAGAGTAGAAAAAATTGAAATTACGGGAGACCTGTCAAGATGGGCAAACCCGTTAAAGGCCACTGCCGTCTATAATAACGGAACAAGTAAAGATGTTTCCAGGGAAGCTGTTTGGAATACCAGCAACAGGAATGTGGCTGTGGTGGCTGCGGACGGCACGGTGATGTTTCTTAAAGGACCTGCACCGGTAGTCATCAAGGCGAGTTTCGGGGGGGTGGAGGCAAGCATAAGCAGAAAATAGAACTGCCGCTCTAGACAAATCAGGACCAGAGTAACTCTATTTGGGACAAGAGAGAAATTGATGTCATTCTTTTAACAGGCGGCGGGGGTAAGGCAATCTCCGAGTATTTCCTGCCTAAGTTCCCGCAAGCTGTTTTAGTAAACGGACCCCAGTTTGCCAATGTGCGGGGTTTCCTCAAATTAGCTTCTGCCTTATTTAAAATGAGTTTTATGGGATAAACTAAAGGAGGCCGTAAGGTCTCCTCGGTTGTTAGTTGTTAGTTGTTGGTTGTTAGTTGATAGTTGGTAGTATCCGACGCTTTACGCTCACCGACTTCCGACCACCGACTTCCGATAATGCTGTACTGGAACATGAACTAGGAAGCAATTAAACTCGGAAATCGGATATCGGATATCGGGAGGCGAAGCCGTATTCGCCAAAAAAAGACGTCGGACGTCGGAAAGCGGAAGTCGTAAACAGTCCCCTTTGCGGACTGGGAAAAAGTTTGGTAAAATGGTTGCGAAATATGTTGGGGAGGTCTCAAGAATGCAGCAGCGTTTAGATACGGGACAATCTCGTTATGAGCAAATCGCTATTGATATTGCTCAGAGGATTGCACGTGGGGAGTTCCGGGTAGGCCAAAAACTTTCGGGGCGTTCTCTTCTAGCGGGGACATATAATGTATCACCGGAAACCATTAGAAGAAGTATTGCCCTTTTACAAAACATAGGTGTGGTAGAGGCAGTTACGGGCAGTGGGATAATCATTAAGTCCGGCAAATTGGCTAAGGAATATTTGGCTGAATATAGTGAACGTCAAGAAATCATTAACTTAAGGAACCGCATCAATGATTTACTGGAAAGACGGCGTAATTTGGATATGGAACTGGAAAAAGAACTTTCCAAACTCCTGGAGTATTCATTCCAGAAGTCTTCCATTTTGCAGCAGATTGAAGAAGTGACGATTCCTCCCTCATCCTGGATGGTTGGCCGGACCATTAGTGCTACCAACATACGCTATCATACGGGAGCTACCGTTGTGGCTGTGATCCGGCAAGGCGAGGAGATTTTCTCTCCCCCTCCAGATTTAGTTTTAGAAGAAAACGATGTCCTGATTTTGGTGGGAACTGCCGGGGCCAAGGAACGCGTAAAGGAAATGATCAACGAAGAACCTAAGCGAGATTAATATTTATTTTATATGTATGCTTTGCTCTCCAAATATCCTTCTTCTTTGTCCCCTCGAAATGCGAGGGGGATTTTTTTATTAGGAGCTTTTATTCTCTAATACTGGGAAAGAATTTTGTGATAAGGGTAAATGGCAGGAGTAGGGAAGTATGTGGCGAACATTCTTATAGGAGGTGTTGGGGTTTGAATATTGTAGACCTGGTGATTATTGTATTTCTGGTCGTAGGTGCCATCAATGGTTATAGAAGGGGTCTTTTAGGGAGTTTGTGTTACCTTGCGGCAAACCTGCTGGGATTGTTTGTCGCTATAAAATATTACCCGCAGCTTGCCGGATGGCTTAATCAACAATTCTCCCTCACTTTAAAAGTAAGCCAGTTCTTCAAAGCCCATGTCATGTTACCTCCGGCCGTTAGTACACTGCAGCTAACGAAAATCCCTCTTCCCGATATAATCAAACAGCTGGAAAGCTCGAGCCTTCCTCCGGAAATTAAGCTTCACCTGATGGATTATTTACAGAAATGGTGGACAACCCTTAGTTCCTTCAATAATTTAGGAGAACTGATTCATTACCTGGTCGCCATTGCCCTTATTAACGGGTTGGCCTTCTTTCTTATCTGGCTTGTGGTGGACAAGGCTGCAGTACTTTTAGCCGAGGGGCTTACTCGCTGTACGCAGAATTCCCTTTTGGGAGATCTCAACCGGCTCAGCGGCACCGTCATAGGATTGGCCCTTAGCGCCCTCACTTTGACGATTTTTGTGGGAATCATCAGTCCCCTGCTTTCTTTGACGTCGGCGGCCCAGCCCTCGCTGTTTTCTTCTGTGCTTAAGACGATGAACCAGTCCCAGCTGGTGCCCTATTTTATTTCAGCCTTTACCTTATTGTTCAGCAAATTGATTACCCTCTGGCAGTAGTGCAGAACATCACGTAAGAAGGAATTGTGTTCAGTGGAGCTATTGTAGGATCACTCAATGGGTGGTGGATTTAATGGCTTGGTTTGGCTTTGGCAGCACAAAGATAAGCTTGGAGGAATTAAAAAAATCCATTATAGAAAGCCCTGATACGTTCCCGCAAGATTTACGGAAAAACTTAGAAAAAATTGAGTTTGTCACAGGATGGGAGTTAATAAAATTAACATTACCTTCCCTGAACAAAGTGAAAGGCAGAAACCTGGTCAGGTTACTTTTGGGGGATAAAATACATTTGCTGGAAAGTCTTGTGGAAGAGCGGACAGAAAGGCTTTTGGCCATTGAGTGTCTAGGCTATTTGCCTTCCCGGGAAACAGTAGAAATCCTGGTCAGGCTCTTAAGCAGCAAGGATGAAAGTGTGCAGCTGGCAGCTGCGGGGGCTCTCAAGCACCACACCCCCCGCCTGGTTGTTCCTTATCTTGTAGATGCTCTTCTTGAGGGCGCTGCCTTACCTTCCCGAGTAGGAGAAGTACTCCTGGTCATGGGGTATTATGCTGAGGAAGCTCTGCTGGAAGCATTTCCACGGGCAACCCCTCCTGTACAGGCACACATCCTGGAACTGCTCACCCATGCGGTAAATCCCAAGTGTAAGGATTTGGTGGCAGAAGCTTTGAAACATGATGACTTCAAGTTGAAAAACAAAGCCCTGGAGGCCATAGCCAGCTTTTCTTTTACTGAATTTTGGCCTGAGGTTGTCATGTGCTTGGCTGAACCCCAGTGGACCCTTAGGGCTAAGGCCCTGGAGGTTTTGGCAAAACTAGAAATAAAAGAAGCCCGGGATTTCGTGGAGGCTTTTTTGCATGATGAAGATGAATGGGTGCGGGAATGCGCTCAAAACTATCTGAAAACCATAGAAAGTGTTTCTACAGTAACGGAGGAGAAAAGCAATGTTGTTAACCAGTTGGGCTAGTATCACCTTTTTCACGGATATTTTTAAGATAGAGGATTTGAAATTATGGGGTACTAAAGCCTTGATGATTTTATTGATCTTAGTGGTAGCCCGTATCGCCATGTCTCTGGGGTATTTATTAATAGAAAGAGTTTTCCAGGTTCAGTACATACCGGGAAAAATCAGCTTTGATGAACGCAAGAAGAATACCTTAAAAGCCCTCTTAAAAAGTGTTTTACGGTATGCTATCTATTTTATAGCTGCTATTACTATCCTGGATGAATTAAAAGTGCCGGTGACCGCCGTTTTATCTGCCGCCGGTATCTTAGGTTTGGCTGTTGGTTTCGGCGCCCAGAACCTGGTTCGTGACGTGATTACCGGTTTCTTCATTTTGTTTGAAGACCAGTTTTCCGTAGGTGAATATATCGAAACCGCAGGCGTGGGCGGTATTGTGGAAGAAGTGGGTTTGAGGGCCACCAAACTTAGAGACTGGGGGGGACAGCTCCATATCATCCCTAACGGGGAAATTACGAAAGTTACAAACCACAACCGTGGCAGTATGCGAGCTTTGGTGGAAGTGGGAATCGCCTATGAAGAGGATATTAATCATGCTTTGAAAGTCCTGGGAGAGATCGCCAGAGGGATGGCCAGGGACTATGCCCATGTGATTACAGAAGGTCCCGATGTTCTGGGTGTTGTCAATCTGGGCGAATCAGAAGTCCTGGTCCGCATTATTGCTAAAACCAAACCCATGGAACAGTGGGCTGTGGAAAGGGAAATGCGCCGCAGGATTAAAGAAACCTTCGACAAAGAAGGGATTGAAATACCCTATCCCCGCCGGGTGTATATCCAGCCTGCGGAAAACGAAGGCCGTAAGAAAAGCAAGGTACAGCACAGTGAAGGGTGAGAGAGATGGCACAGTTTTATTTAGGTGATGTTGTCAAAATGCGAAAAAAACATCCCTGTGGCGGCGATGAATGGGAAGTGCTGCGGACGGGTATGGATTTTCGTATCAAATGTCTGAAATGCGGCAGGCAGGTCTGGTTGGACAGGCCGTCTTTTGAAAAAGGAGTTAAAAAAGTCCTTAAGCGGGGCCCGGATGCGCCAACGGAAACGCCGGAATAATCCGGTGTTTCCAGTTGGTATTTGTTAGTTGGCAGTTGGTAGTAAAATTGGAACAGTAACGCTTCAAGCAAAGAGTTTAATAACGATTTACTAACAACTATCAACTAATCTTGTGTATCCTGGCGAAGTATGCTATAATCATTTGCTGTAACATCCCTGCTTCATCGCGAGAGATGGGGCCGTTTAGTCCATAGGGAGGAGGTGAAGTTAAAGATGCGGAATTACGAAATCATGTATGTCCTTAAGCCTGATTTAGACGAAGAAAAAGTAGCCGCTGTAATTGAAAAGTTTACCAAACTGATCAGCGCTAACGGTGGCGAGGTTATTTCCACTGATAAGTGGGGCAAGAGACGTCTGGCTTACGAGATTAATGACTATCGTGAAGGTATCTACATCTTGGTTAACTTCAAGGGTGAGGCTGGTACTGCCCAGGAGCTTGACCGCGTGATGAAGATTACCGACGAAATTCTCCGTTTTATGATTATCAAAAAAGACGAATAGTTACTGCCTAAAAAACTAATTAGGTGGTGATAAATGTGTTAAACAGGGTAATTCTAATCGGTCGCCTTACGAAAGATCCGGAATTACGATATACCCCAAGCGGCACGGCTGTAGCAACTTTCACCCTGGCAGTGAACAGGAACAGAACCAATCAGGAGGGGGAAAGAGAAGCTGACTTCATCCCCATCGTCGTATGGCAAAAACAGGCGGAAAACTGTGCCAATTTTATTGGTAAAGGAAGCCTGGTAGCTATTGATGGCCGCCTCCAGGTTAGAACTTACGACGGTAAAGATGGCCAGCGCCGCTGGGTTACCGAAGTTGTAGCGGAGAATGTAAGGTTCCTTGACAGACGTGAAGGTGGAGGCTCACAGGGAATAAGTACATTTGGCAGTGAAGTAGAGTTTACTGATGATGATATTCCCTTTTAAATTGCAGGTAAGGAGGGAAATTAGTTGAAACGTGAACGTGGTCGTCGCCCTCGCAAAAGAGTGTGCAGCTTTTGTGTAGATAAAGTTGAATCCATTGATTATAAAGAGTTAGGCCGTCTGCGTAAATACATCACCGAGCGCGGCAAGATCCTGCCCCGCCGGATTTCCGGCAACTGTGCAAAACACCAGCGCCAGCTTACCATCGCTATCAAGCGGGCCAGGAATGTTGCCTTGCTGCCGTTTACTGCAGAATAATAAAGAATTTGGTAAAACTAAAGGGAGCGGAGTGCTCCCTTTTTCAGTTATTAGTTACTAGTTCCCAGTTACTAGCAGTTAGTTCGCAGTATCTTGACTTTACCCGTTCCCCAAATCCCAACTCGTCAACTTCATATTTTTTTGCTTTCGGGTAGCGGGTATCGGGTGGTGGGAAGCAGAATTCGGAAATCGGAAGTCGATACTTAAGGTAATTACCACAATATTAAAGTGGCTACTAAAAATACCAAAAGCCGTTGGGAGGAGTTTATCCCTAAAAAGAGAATTAAACTATAAGTTGGGGACATTCCTGTCCTTTTCCGCTTTCCGTTTTCCGACTTCTGAAGTCCGACAAAAATCACTAGTAACTAATAACTAGTAACTAGTAACTTCTCAAATAAGCAGGTGTGTCCCCTGACCTTTTGAATTAGAGACTAGGAGGCAATTCTTATGCAAGGGCCGGAGTTGGATATAGCCAGAAACATCAAAGCTATTGAATGGCTCAAAACAGAGCTGACCAGTTCCCTGGCCGGCTTATTTAAAGCGCTTTTCAAGGGTAACACAGAGGGGGTAATGGAAGCCCTGGCCGTTATTGTTATCAACAGCTTTCTTTTGGCCAAACGCTTGGGGATTAGTTACGGGCGTCTGGAACTGGCCATACATAATAAAATGACGGGGCTCCTCAGAGAAAAACACCCCCTGGAAGAGTGGTATGGTGATCTTTCCTCCCTCCGGGAGTATACGGAAATAAAGAGAGGTGACTAAGTGAGTGCATAGTTCCTTGCGTACCCGGGCCATCGTTGAGGGGGCGCTCATGGCCGCCTTGACGGCCATTTTGGCCCTGGCCGGTTTTTACCTTCCTTTCCTTCGTTTTCTCACCAATTTAGTCTGGACTATACCCATCGTTATTGCTACTGTCCGGCATGGTTTAGGCATTGGCATCATGTCCACTGTGGTGGCTGGGTTTCTAATCTTTACCCTAGCCAGTCCCCTGGAAGCTTTGTTTTTAGTTTTGCAGTTTGGTGGGTTGGCCTTACTTTATGGATATGCTTTTAATAAAGGAATAAAACCGGGGATTACCTTATTGGCTGGTACAGGGGTTGCCATCATTTCTTTTCTCCTTACTTTTGGCGTGTCCCTTCTCATCTCAGGCCTGAATCAAATCAACTTTGTTGACCAGTTGAAAGAGACCATTGAACCCACTATTGAGATGTACCGGAGCCTGGGACTCTTTGATAAATATGGAACCAGTGGTTTAACGGAAGAGAACATGCGCCAGATGCTTGCAGGCTTTATAGACCTCTTAATAGTGCTCTTTCCAGCCTTAATTGTAACCTATGGGATAATGGCTGCCTTTTTGAACTATATCATCGCCCAAAAGATTTTATTTAAACTAGGGATACCCGTTCCCCAACTGCCCCCTTTCCGCAACTGGCAGCTGCCCTGGTGGACAGTATGGGGATTCATTGGCGGATTTGGTTTGTCCCTTGCCGGCAGCTACTGGCAAATTAAGACTTTAACAACCATCGGTAGTAATATCATGATGGTCTATTATCCCGTACTTTTTGTCCTGGGTTTATCCGTAATTGCGTACTTTTATCATCATAAGTTACAGAGGGCCTTTAGCTATCGCCTGCTTTTCATCTTTTTGGTCTTTTTCTTCTTTAGATATGTTTCACTGCTTATCCCCATAGTCGGCTTATTTGACCTGGTGTTGAATTATCGTCGTCTGGCCGGGGAAAGCTAATAAAATTCTCAGAGGATAAGGTGGTGTGGCTGTGGATCCCTGGCTGTCAAACCTGTCCGTGATTATTCTCCTGATCTTAGCCTTAGTTTTACTGATTTTTAGGGATGAATTTGTAAAAGTAAAGAAAAAGGGGTTGTACAAGAAAAGTACAGAAAATAAGACTGCTCAGGCAATGGCCTATTCCTTAAAAGAGCTGATTGCCCAAGCTTCCCAGGTGGTCATTGTGGGTCACGATATGGCCGATTTCGACAGCTTCGGGGCAGCTGTAGGGGTGGCCAAAGCAGTACAGGACCTGGGGAAAAGGGCCTGGGTGGTCATTGATGATCATAATCCTGCCATCGGTAAATTGCTGGACCTGCTGCCCAAGAGCCCTCTCCTGGATACCCTGGTTAAGACGTCTGAGGTCCAGCGGGTGCTAAATCCCGATACCCTGCTCATTGTCGTTGACACCCATAAACCCTCGCTGCTGGCTGAACCTAAACTCATCAATATGGTAAAGGATGTGGTGGTAATCGACCATCACCGGCGGGGAGAGGAATTTATATCTGAAGCGAAACTTGTCTATGTGGAGACCGATGCCTCTTCTACCTGCGAACTGGTGACAGAGTTGCTGCAATACCTGGGTGACAAGGTAGAAATTGGCAAGTTTGAAGCCACAGCTTTACTGGCAGGTATTACTGTGGACACCAAGAACTTCGTATACCAAACCGGTGTGAGGACTTTTGAGGCAGCCTCCTATTTGCGCAGAGTGGGAGCAGAGCCCACCATAGTCCAAAAAATCCTGCGGGATGACATGGTTACGGTGCGAAAGAAGGCGGAGGTCATCAGGAACGCCCGTATACTCTGTGGGCAAACTGCCCTGGGGGTAAGCAGGGAAATATCTCCCGATGCCCAGCTTCTAGCAGCCAAAACAGCCGATGCACTCCTTAACATTGCCGAGGTAAATGCTGCCTTTGTGCTATGGCCTTTTCAGGGAGGGACAGCGGTAAGCGCCCGTTCTACGGGAGAGCTCAATGTCCAGACCATCATGGAACGACTGGGTGGGGGTGGCCATCTCACCATTGCCGCCGCCCAAGTAAATGATACACTGGAAAATACAGAGAAAACCTTGTTGGAAATATTAGAAGAGGTGTTCTGTAAGGAGGTAAGAGTATGAAAGTGATTTTATTACAGGATGTTAAAGGTACGGGAAAAAAGGGAGAGACCCTTAATGTGGCTGAAGGTTTTGCCCGGAACTTTCTGATTCCCAGAGGTTTAGCCGTTCTTGCTACGGAGAAGAGTCTTAAGGAACTGGAAAGACAGAAGGCTTTGGAAGCCAAGAAAAAAGCCGAGGAGCTAAAGAATGCCCAGGAGCTGGCGCAAAAGCTCTCTAAGGTTAGCCTGACCCTGGCGGTCAAAACAGGAGCAGGCGGAAGACTCTTCGGTTCCATCAATACCAAAGATATAGGGGATGCTTTGGAGAAGAAGTATGGCCTGGTAGTGGACAAAAGAAAAATAGAATTAAAAGGAGCCATAAAAAGCCTGGGTACATATCCTGTTACCATTAAACTACATCCGGAAGTAACAGCTGCCATAGAAGTGCAAGTGACATCAGGGGAATAGAAAGGGGCAACATCTGGACAATGAAAGACGCACTAAACGCTTACTTCCAAGCTAAGGAGGAAGGTTTGAAAGCGAAGCTTACCAGGGAAGCCTTGGCGGAAAGGCAGATCGACGCATTATTGAACCTGTTATTACATTTTTTAGGATCGGACAAACTGGTTTTAAAGGCTACCAAGTTAGGCGCGGTTAAACTTCTTCGCTCCGATAAATTGGGAGACAGGGCTTTAGCCCTTAAGCGCTTGGTTTACGAGGATCCGACCATGAGTGCGGCGGGTCTGGGGGATGATCTGGTCCGGCTGGCCGAAGATCTGGAAGACAGAATTGCTGAGATGATAGCCAGGCGTACGCTGGAAGACCGGTTGGAACAGCGTGTGGCCGAAAAGATGCAGGAACGGCATGAGGAATACATACGTGAGGTAAAGGCCCAAATTCTCAAGGAAAATAGTAATCCCGAAAATGCGCAAACTCTAAAACGTCTGGCCGTCCTGGAGAAGTTAAATCAAGCGGGATTAGCCCGTTCCGCCATGGAAGTCTTGCGACCCCGCACTTTGGAAGAAGTGGTGGGGCAGGCCCGGGGGATTAAGGCACTGCTTGCCAAAATGGCCAGTCCCTATCCCCAGCACATTTTAATCTATGGACCGCCCGGTGTGGGTAAGACAAGTGCCGCCAGGCTTGTCCTGGAAATTGTCAAACAAATGGATCATTCACCTTTTAAAAAGGACGCTCCCTTCGTGGAGGTGGATGGGGCCACACTGCGCTGGGATCCACGGGATGTAACCAACCCTCTTTTAGGTTCGGTGCACGATCCTATTTATCAGGGAGCCAAGCGGGATTTTGCCGATACCGGTATTCCCGAACCCAAACTGGGTCTGGTCACTGATGCCCACGGCGGGGTGCTGTTTATCGATGAGATCGGCGAAATGGATCCTGTCCTACAGAATAAACTCCTTAAAGTCCTGGAGGATAAGAGGGTATTTTTTGATTCTGCCTATTATGACCCCTACGACAGCAACGTGCCCCAGTATATTAAAAAGATTTTTGAAGAAGGCGCGCCCGCCGATTTTATCCTAATCGGCGCTACCACCCGCGATGCGGCCGAAATCAACCCGGCCATTCGTTCCCGCTGTGCGGAAGTTTACTTTGAACCCCTTACTCCCCAGGATATTGAAAAAATTATTGAAAATGCCGCACAAAAATTAGGGGTGAAATTAGAAGAGGGCATCCCCTCTTTAATCAGCGAATATACCATCGAGGGACGTAAAGCCAACAATATCCTGGCCGATGCTTATGGTCTCGCCCTTTACCGCCTGAAAGAACAGGGCCTTGCCGGGGAAGAGCCCCTCATCACCAGGAATGATGTTTATGAAGTCATCCAGGTTTCCCGCCTTTCCCCTTATGTGACAGTCAAGAGTACTGCCGAAGGTGAGGTGGGCCGGGTCCTGGGGTTAGGTGTAGCCGGTTTTCTAGGTTCTGTTCTGGAAATCGAGGCTGTAGCCTTCCCTGCCCACCGTCAGGGGGAAGGGCGAGTCCGCTTCAATGAAACAGCCGGTTCCATGGCCAAGGATTCCGTCTTTAATGCCACCTCCGTCTTACGAAAACTGACGGGGGAAGATTCTTTAAATTATGACTTGCACGTCAATGTCATCGGCGGAGGCAAAATCGACGGGCCCTCTGCCGGTGTGGCCATTTGCCTTGCCGTCTACAGTGCCGTTACAGGTCAAGCTCTCCGCCAGGATGTAGCCGTAACAGGCGAGCTTTCCATTCAAGGACGGGTTAAAGCCGTGGGCGGTATTTTTGAGAAAATCTACGGCGCCAAACAGGCGGGTCTGAGCAAGGTCATTATCCCCTGGGAAAACCGGGCCGATGTTCCCGTTGATCTCCACGGTATCGAAGTGGTAACAGTACGGACCATCGAGGAAGTGCTTCAGCATATCATGGCTTAAGTACGTGAACTGTGAACGGTAAACGTATTCCGTTTTCCGACATCCGATTTCCGATTATTTAGTGACCAGAGCCCAGTGTCCGGATAATTCACTGGTCACAGGTCACGGGTCATCGGTCACTGATAGCTGCGAACTGCGAACTGCCAACTACCAACTATCAACTGACCTACTGCGAACTGCGAACTAAACAAGGTGCGTGAAAGCATGAGTATCCTCTTAGAAAAACTGCCCCCCCATAACATCGAGGCTGAACAGGCTGTCCTCGGTTCTATGATGATTGACCGGGAAACGGTCTATAGCGTCCTGGAAACCTTACAGCCCGAGGATTTTTATAAAGAAGCCAACCAGATCATTTTTAAGGCACTTCTCTCCCTGGAGCAAAAAAGGGAACCCATCGACATGATTACCGTGACGGAAGAACTGCGCCAGCTGGGGAGCCTGGAAAGGGTAGGGGGCGTCGGGTATATTGCCTCTGTGGCCAATGCTGTGCCTACTGCGGCCAATGCCAGGCATTATGCCGAGATCGTGAAAGAAAAGTCTATCCTGCGTAAGCTCATCAGGACAGCCACGACCATAGCCAACCGGGGCTACGAAGACCAGGAAGATGCCTACGAACTCCTGGACAATGCCGAAAGAATGATTATGGAAATAGCGGGACAGCGCAATTCCAGCGGGCTCGTGGCCATTAAAGAAGTTTTAAGTGAAACTTTAGAGAAGATCGAATACCTGGCCAATAAGAAAGGAACTATTACCGGGGTGCCCGCCTTTTTTACCGATCTGGATCGCATGACCTCGGGGTGGCAGCCCTCAGATTTAATTATTCTCGCTGCCCGTCCTGCCATGGGTAAAACTTCATTTTGTTTGAATATTGCCCAGAATGCTGCCATTAAAGGGAAAATACCCGTGGCTATATTTAGTTTAGAAATGTCGAAAGAGCAGTTAGTACAAAGACTGATGAGTTCCGAGGCTATGATTGACCAGCATAAACTGCGTACCGGCCGCCTGCAGGATGAGGAATGGATCCGCCTTACCAAAGCCGCTCAGCCCCTGTCTACGGCTCAGCTTTATATTGATGATACCCCGGCTATTTCCGTTCTGGAACTGCGGGCCAAAGCCAGGCGTTTAAAGGCGGAAAGAGGTTTAGGTCTGATCGTCATCGATTACCTCCAGTTGATGCAGATGGGACGCAGGAATGAAAGCCGCCAGCAGGAAATTTCCGAGATTTCTCGTTCTTTGAAAGCCCTGGCCCGGGAGCTAAACGTCCCTATTATCGCTTTATCCCAGTTATCACGGGCTGTGGAGCAAACCCATGACAAGAGGCCGGCCCTCAGTCACCTGCGGGAATCGGGGGCCCTGGAACAGGATGCCGATTTGGTCATGTTTATCTACAGGGAAGAGTATTATAATCCGGAAACGGAAAAGCCCGGTATTGCCGAAATTATTATCGCCAAGCACCGTAATGGTCCCACAGGTTCCGTGGAGTTAGGGTTTATTAAAGAATTTACGAAGTTTGTCGACCTGGACAGGTACCATGTACCGAATTAAGCCCAAAAAACACGAATATTAACTGTGTATACATTATAAGCATTCGTGTTATTCTTGACTTTACCAGTCCTGCTTGTTACAATAAAAAAGGCATACGAGATAGAGAAGGAATAACTCAGATAGAGAAACTCTATGTGAGTTATTTTTGTGTGCTTAAAATTGTGTGCTTAAAATGTCCCTTCTTGGGCACAATTATCATGGGCTAATATAGGTCAGGGGACACACCTGCTTATTTGAGAAGTTACTAGTTACTAGTTATTAGTTACTAGTGATTTTTGTGGGACTTCGGAAGTCGGAAAACGGAAATCGGAAAACGGGACAGGAATGTCCCCATCGGTATGGACACTCCTGCTTATTTGAGAAGTTACTAGTTACTAGTTATTAGTTACTAGTGATTTTTGTGGGACTTCGGAAGTCGGAAAACGGAAATCGGAAAACGGGACAGGAATGTCCCCATCGGTATGGACACTCCTGCTTATTTGAGAAGTTACTAGTTACTAGTTATTAGTTACTAGTGATTTTTGTGGGACTTCGGAAGTCGGAAAACGGAAATCGGAAGACGGGACAGGAATGTCCCCATCGGTATGGACACTCCTGCTTATTTGAGAAGTTACTAGTTACTAGTTATTAGTTACTAGTGATTTTTGTGGGACTTCGGAAGTCGGAAAACGGGACAGGAATGTCCCCAATGGAGGAGGTACTGGAATGAAGAAGAACTACGATGTTGTCGTTGTGGGAGCCGGTCCTGCAGGGATTTTTGCTGCCCTGGAAATGACTTTCCTCAATAAAGATTTAAAAATACTGGTAGTAGATAAAGGGCGGCTAATCGATGACCGCCATTGTCCCATACCCAAGACGGGAAAGTGTGCCCGCTGCCAGCCCTGTTCCATTATGAGCGGCTGGGCCGGGGCGGGAGCCTTTAGTGATGGCAAGCTCTCCTTATCACCCGAGGTTGGCGGTCGTATCACCGACTATATTTCGGAAGAAGCGGCCCGCCGGTATATCCGGTATGCCGACAGCATTTATTTGCGTTTTGGCGCCCGGGAAGAAGTACACGGTCTGGAAAATAAAAAAATAGACGACATGATTTACGATGCATCTAAGTATAATATCCAGCTTATCCCTTGTCCCGTACGTCATCTGGGTACAGAGCTCAGTTTTGAAGTTTTGAGGCGTATGTATATTTATCTGACTACGGAAACTAAAACAGAATTTTTACCTCTCACTACTGTGACTGAGCTTTTAGTAGAGGACGGTGCAGTGAACGGTGTTGCTCTGGTCAATACCCGGGGTGAAGAAACTGTGGTCTCCGCGCCCTATGTAATCGCGGCGCCCGGCCGCGGCGGAGCAGGCTGGCTTAGTGAACAGGCCAAAAAATTGCATCTCAAAACCGAGAACAATGAGGTAGATATCGGGGTAAGGGTAGAGGTGCCGAACTCCATTATGGACCACTTGACTCGCGAACTTTACGAAGCCAAGCTCGTCTATTATTCGGATACCTTTGAGAACAAAGTCCGTTCATTCTGCATGAACCCCGGCGGCATTGTCTCCGAAGAGAATTATGACGGTGAAATTGCTGTGGTTAACGGGCACAGTTATGCAGACCCCAAGCTTAAGACAACCAATACCAACTTTGCGCTCCTGGTCTCCACCCGTTTTACCGAACCCTTCAATCAACCTATCGAATACGGGAAATACATCGCCAAGTGTGCTAATATGTTGACAGGCGGCGGTGTCATGATACAGCGCCTGGGGGACCTCTTAAAAGGACGCCGCACCGATTACAGCCGCTTAAAAAAGTCCACAACCATTCCCACTTTAAAGAGCGCGGTGCCGGGTGATTTAAGTTTTGTATTACCTCAGCGCTATCTGACTTCTATCGTGGAGACCCTGAAGGCTTTCGACAACATTGCTCCCGGCTTATACAGCAAAAATACCCTGCTTTATGGTGTGGAAGTTAAGTTTTATTCGTCAAAAATGAAAGTGAACAATAATTTGGAGACGGACGTCAAAGGGCTCTATACCATCGGCGACGGGGCCGGTATTACCCGGGGTCTTATGCAGGCTTCTGTTTCCGGAATTCTGGTAGCCCAGGATATTGTGAAAAAATTAAACTAATCTGGTCGGATATCGGACATCGGTATGCGGAAGTCGTAAATATGTTGAGGAGGTGGCAGCAATGCCGGCAGTTGTATTAATTGGTGCCCAGTGGGGAGACGAAGGAAAAGGAAAAATTACCGATTTCCTGGCAGAAAAAGCCGACATGGTCATTCGTTATCAAGGGGGAAATAACGCCGGTCATACCGTGGTGGTGGGGGATCAGGAGTTTAAACTCCATTTGATACCTTCCGGTATCCTTTATCCCGGAACCACTTGTGTCATTGGTAATGGTGTTGTTGTGGATCCCGAAGTACTGGTTAAAGAATTGGCCTACCTGGAGAACCGCGGGATATCTACGGAAAATTTAAAAATCAGTCTCCGGGCGCATTTGATCATGCCTTACCACATTCGTCTCGATGAATTAGAGGAAGAGCGCAAAGGCGCCAATAAGATCGGCACCACCCGCCGGGGCATCGGGCCTGCCTATATGGATAAGGCAGCCCGGGTTGGCATTCGCTTGGTGGATTTGCTGGATGAAGAAGAATTTGCCGAACGGCTGAAAAGAAATTTAGCCGAAAAGAATCGGCTCTTTAACCGTGTCTATGAAGTGGATGGATTTGAATTCGAAGAGGTATTTGAACAGTATCGCGGTTATTTAAAGAAAATCGAAAGGTATATTACCGATACCTCAGTGATCATCCATGAATTCCTTTCCAGGAAAAAGAATGTCTTATTTGAAGGTGCCCAGGGAACTTTATTGGATATAGACCATGGCACATACCCATATGTCACCAGTTCCCATCCTGTCGCCGGTGCTGCCTGTATCGGCGCCGGTGTGGGTCCGTCGGAAATCAATAAAGTCATCGGGGTTGTCAAGGCTTACACTACCCGTGTGGGTGAAGGCCCTTTCCCCACAGAACTTTTCGGTACAGAAGGAGATCTGATCAGGGAGCGGGGATACGAATTTGGCACCACTACAGGAAGACCCCGCCGCTGCGGCTGGCTGGATGTCGTTATTCTCCGCTATGCCGCCCGCGTCAGCGGCCTGGACAGTATTGCCATTACCAAGCTTGACGTATTGGATCAAATGGAAAAGCTTAAAGTATGTGTGGCCTATAAGTATCAGGGTGAGATCCTGCAAGATTTCCCGGCCAGCCTCAAAGTATTGGCCCAGTGTGAGCCTGTTTATGAGGAAATGGACGGGTGGCTTACTGATACTACCCACTGCCGCACCTTTGAAGAACTGCCGGAAAAAGCGAGACAATATATAAATCGCGTGGCTGAACTGGTTAAGGTTAAACCGGCCATTATTGCCGTGGGGCCAAAACGGGAACAGACCATTGTCCGGGAAACCATATTCTAATATCCCTTCGACTTGACGCTTCGCGTTCCCATAGGATATAATATGTTACACACTAAAGCCGAGCCGAACTAAAAAATTACCACTAATTTGTTGTTAAACTTGTGTTGACAGAACGGATTGGCTCATGTAATATATATACCTGTGGGGCGCGAACAAGTCCCCGGGATATGAAGTGAGCCATTAGCTCAGTCGGTAGAGCACCTGACTTTTAATCAGGGTGTCGATGGTTCGAGTCCATCATGGCTCACCACTTAATTGAGAAGTGAGAAGTTAACATAACTCCCACATCTAACTAAGTTCGCAGTTCGCAGCGAACAGTTCGTAGTGAGTTTACTGCCAACTGTATACTGCCAACTGAAATCTGATTTGGCCCCTTGGTCAAGTGGTCTAAGACACGGCCCTTTCAAGGCTGTAACACGGGTTCGAATCCCGTAGGGGTCACCATGGGCGATTAGCTCAGCTGGGAGAGCGCCTGCCTTACAAGCAGGATGTCGGCAGTTCGATCCTGTCATCGCCCACCAACCTTATAAGTTCGCAGTTCGCAGCGAACAGTTCGCAGTGATTTTACTGCCAACTGCATACTGCCAACTGAAAACTGATAGACGGAGCTGTGGTGTAGTGGCCTAACATGCCTGCCTGTCACGCAGGAGATCGCGAGTTCGACTCTCGTCAGCTCCGCCATTTATTTAACTCTAAATGTTGAGATTGCTTATTTTAGTTACTAGTTACTGGTTATTGGGTACTAGTTTTTTTCTTTGGCAGCTGAGGCGGGGACCTTTTACGGCACTGTACTCGAAAAAGCAAAGACTACAACCACTAACTAGTGACTAGCAAGAAACTGGTAACTAGTAACTAGTATAGATGCCTTGGTAGCTCAGTCGGTAGAGCAGAGGACTGAAAATCCTCGTGTCGGTGGTTCGATTCCGCCCCAAGGCACCATTTCTGTAAAGATAACAGTTTGCAGTGAGAAGTTCACAGTGAACTGTTTGCATTTTTTGCAGATAAGTACTAAAATATAAGTGCAAACAAACACTACCAACCATCAACTATCAACTACCAACTAATACGCGGGTGTAGCTCAATGGTAGAGCTCCAGCTTCCCAAGCTGGCGGCGTGGGTTCGATTCCCATCACCCGCTCCATAAGTAAGAGACGGCGCTCCCGATGGAGGGCCTTTTTTAGTTACTAGTTATTAGTTCCTAGTTACTAGTAACTAGGAACTAAAATATGCACGTCCCTTTCTTTACCAATGGCAGGACCCGTGGTATAATATTTGCGTTTAGAAGTAGAGGAGGAGAGAACAATGACTAAAGTACATATCAAAACCATTAATAAAGAAGTTCTAACCAAGACCATCAAGACCGGTGGCTGCGGCGAATGCCAGACTTCCTGCCAGTCTGCCTGCAAGACATCCTGTACAGTAGGAAATCAGGTTTGCCAGAAATAATAAAAGTTTTAAATGACCCTCGACCAGGGTCAATTTTTTTGGGGAAGTGATGTCATGGAAAGATATGATTTTTCGCTCATTCATAAATTTCAGATGGAAGATGAATATATTGTGCTGGATATCAACAGCGGGATAATCCACAGTTTTAGTAAAGCGGCCTGGGATTTCCTCCTGGCCTGGGAAAAATGCCAGGGGCGGGTTGAACAGACCTTCAATCTGCTTTGTGAAAAATATGCCACAGAGGAATTGGCCCAGGTGTGGCGGGAATTGGAAAGTCTCATTGAAGAAGGCATGCTGTTCAGCAGGGATGAGGCCTTAGCTACCTATGAACTGCCTGAAAAGACGATTATTAAAGCCCTTTGCCTTCATGTGGCCCACGACTGTAATTTACGCTGCCGCTATTGTTTTGCCGGGACCGGAAATTTCGGCGGGGAAAGGGGCCTTATGGATCTGGAAACGGGGAAAAAGGCCCTGGAATTTTTATTTGAGGCCTCGGGACCCAGAAAACACGTGGAAGTCGATTATTTTGGCGGTGAGCCTCTCCTCAATTTCCCTGTGGTGAAAGAGCTCATCCATTATGGGAAAGCCAGAGCCCGGGAATTAGGAAAAATCCTGAAGCAAACCTTGACCACCAATGCTGTTCTCTTAACCAGGGAGGTTATGGATTTTTTAAACCAGGAGGAAATCAGTCTGGTTTTGAGCCTGGACGGCCGGCAGCAGGTTCATGACCGGATGCGGCCTTTTAGCAATAACAAGGGCAGCTATAATCACGTTTTACCTGCCATCAAAGCTTTGGTGGAAGAACGGCAGGGCAACAATTACTATGTCAGGGGCACGTATACACGTTTCAACCTGGATTTCTGCCGGGACGTTCTTCACCTGGTAGAGGAAGGCTTTAACCAGGTGTCCGTAGAGCCTGTGGTAGCCTCACCTGAACATGATTATGCCTTAAGGGATGAAGATTTGCCCGTACTTAAGGAACAATACGAACTGTTGACGAAAGCCTGGCTGGCGGCTTACCGGCAGGGACAGCCCTTTAATTTTTTCCACTTTAATATCAGCCTGGATAAGGGACCCTGTTTACCCAAGCGTTTATCAGGCTGCGGTGCCGGTCATGAATACCTGGCCGTTTCACCGGAAGGTTATTTATACCCCTGCCACCAGTTTGTGGGTAAAGAGGAATTTAAGCTGGGCAGTGTAGAGGAGGGTATTACCAATACTTCCTGGGGTAAGAGGTTCCAGTCTGCCCATGTGCTCAATAAAGCAGCCTGCCGCCAGTGCTGGGCCCGTTTCTTTTGCAGCGGGGGCTGCCACGCTAATGCCTATAATTTTAACCAGGATATTTTTAAACCATACAGTCTGGGTTGTGAGCTGGAAAAGAAGCGGCTGGAATGCGCTATTTTCCTGCAGGTAAAATGCAGTGAGGAACGCCATCCGGCCTAGATGTTTAAAAAAGGCTTGCCATTGGCAAAAATATGTAAAAAGATTTCTAGGAAAGGCGAAGAAAAATCTGCCGGCAGCCCAAGCTGACTGTTGTAACAAGTTGGCGGTTTGTGCTATAATTAGCTTGTCACTGTCAATAGTCCATATGCCGTCTCTAAGGCTTGGCTCTCAGGCCAAGCTTTCTTTTGCCGCAAAAGTTTTTTAGCCTGAACTGAAATGGGACATTCTCCTTATTTTGTACTAGGTTATGCCGAAAATACCGGTTCAGGCATACAATAAAAAATAACGCATATAAGGAAGGAAGGTGAGGAGCCCTAAAGGCGGATATGCCACATTCTTAGTCCTGCTTCCAGGAGCACCTTTAGGGAAAAATGAAAGGAAATGCGGTATTGGCTCGTTTAAAAAATTTGCATCCCTATTCTTTACCTGCCTGGCCTCAAGTCATTCGTCACAAAGGATTATGGATATTTGGTCTCCTTCTACTGATAACCAGTATCTTTTACATAACAACCGGCGGTAAACCTGTAATACTTTTGGCTAATGATGAGCCTCTGGCTGTAGTGGCTAATGAAGGTCAGGTTAATGAAGCCTTAACTAAAGCCAAAAGTGAACTGGAAAAACAATATGGAATTAGTATCAGCGGATTTACTACCAAGCTGAGCTATGATGCAGAAAAGGCTAAAAGGGAAGACAAGGCTCTGGATGACCAGCAGTTGGTTACCTTACTCAAGGAAAAGTTGGCCTGGACAGTTAAGAGCTGGTCTATTACTGTCAATGACAAACCAGCGCTCTATTTGGCCAGTGAAGAAGGAGCGCAGGCCGCCTTGGAACTGTTAAAAAAGAACTACTTGCCTGAGGGCAGTAATGTAACCGTTGAGAAAATGGCTTTTAACGAAGAAGTTAAGATAGTGGCCGCGGAGGCTCTTTTATGGGAATTAAAGACCCCGGAAAAAGCGGCAGAAATCATGATGCAGGGATTGGCCAAAGCTTCTCAATATACTGTAAAGAATGGTGATTCCCTCTGGACTATTGCCCGGGACAACAATATGACAGTAGCCCAGTTAAAAGAAGCCAACCCGGAGATGAAAAGTGAGTTCCTAAAAATAGGGCAGAAGCTCAATCTGGTAAAATCAGAGCCCCTTGTTACTGTGGTGTCTATAGTGACAACCACTGTGGAGGAGAAGATACCTTATCCCACCCAGTATGAGAGTGACTCCAGCCTGTGGCGGGGACAGCAAAGTGTAAAACAGGAAGGGGCCTATGGTTCCCGTGAGGTTACATATCGCATCACCAAGGCCAATGGCGTGGAAACTTCCCGTGAAACCCTGGCCGAAAAGGTTCTGTTGCAGCCCATCAGCCGTGTTGTGGTGAGAGGAACCAAGATGATGGTAGCGTCCCGGGGCGACGGCGGCAGCGGTATATTAGGCTGGCCTACGAGGGACAGGATAACCTCCGGCTATGGTAAGCGAGGAAGAGAGTTTCATACCGGTATAGATATTGACGGTGTGACGGGAGACCCCGTCTATGCCGCAGAAGATGGTGTTGTTCTTGAAGCTGGCTGGGATGGACATTACGGTAAATCTATCGTGGTTGACCACGGCCGGGGCTTAACTACCCGCTATGCTCACTTGTCCAGTATTGATGTAAGTATTGGACAACGGGTAAGCAGGGGCAGCATCATCGGCAAAGTAGGTTCAACAGGACGCAGTACAGGGTCTCACCTCCATTTTGAAGTGAGGATTAACGGAGAACACCAGAATCCCTTACGCTACTTAGAACGATAGTAAAGCACAGGTTTTTGCCTGTGTTTTTTCTTGTTTTATAAGAAAAGATGATTGGGATAGTCAAAAACGGTAGAATATATTATTATAAATATATATCGATATTAACAGTGGTGGCCTATAACTGTTTCCCTTGACTCCCCTGTAGAGGGATTAACGCCAAAAATAAACTTTCAGGAGTGGATAACAATGTTTGATTTTTCCCGGATCAAAACTATTGCAGTCATCGGTTTAAGCAATAACCCTGACCGACCCGCTTATTTCGTTTCCCAATATATGAAAGAAAAAGGCTTCCGGATCATTCCCATCAATCCTAAAGGCGAAGAGGTCCTGGGGGAAAAAGGTTACCAGCGGCTTAGGGATATTCCTGCTGACGTTAAAATTGACGTGGCTAATTTTTTTATGAGGGCGGAGAAGCTCCTGCCTATTGTGGAAGAAGCTCTGGAGAGGGGAATTAAGATAATCTGGCTGCAACAGGGTATTGTTAGCCAGGAAGCTGCAAAATTAGCCAGAGAAAAAGGCGCTGAGATTATCATGGATAGATGTATTAAAGTGGAGCACATGGATGCTCTGTCCCGCTAGACTTATAACAGGGAAGGAGAGTGGATGGTGTTGTACGATGTGGTGATATTGGGAGGAGGGCCTGCCGGACTTACAACGGCTATCTATACCTGCCGGGCAGGCTGGAAAACGCTCTTGGTAGAGATGGGGGCGCCGGGGGGACAGGCCGCCACTACGGAAATCATCGAAAACTATCCCGGATTTCCGGAGGGGGTTTCCGGTCCTGAGTTGATGCTAAAGTTTTATAGCCAAGCGGCTCGCTTTGGCTGTGAATTTATGACAGCACAGGTTACCGGCCTGACTGTTGAAGGAGGGATTAAAACAGTCACTACTACCCAGGGTGATGTGGAAGGTAAAACCATCATTGTGGCCACCGGGGCCCAGCCCCGGGAACTGGGAGTAGAAGGAGAAAGAAAATTCCGGGGCAGGGGGGTGTCTTACTGTGCCACCTGTGACGGCTTCTTTTTCCGCCAGAAAAAAGTGGCTGTGATTGGGGGCGGCGATGCCGCCGTGGAAGAAGCCATCTATCTCTCCAAACTGGCTCAGGAAGTAACCATCATCCATCGCCGCGATGCTTTTCGTGCTGCGAAAGTCCTGGGAGATAGAGCCCTTCAGGTTCCCAATATTAAAGTGATTTGGGATGCTGTAGTAGATGAGATCAGGGGAGACAGCCAGGTAAAAACATTGAAGCTCCATAATGTAAAGACCCAGGAGTCCCGGGAAGTTCAGGTTGATGGTGTTTTCATTTATGTGGGAACCCAGCCCAATACTGACTGCCTCCCTGCGGTGATTGAACGTAACCCTCAAGGATACATTATCACCAATGAGGCCTTGGAAACCCGGGTCCCGGGTGTATTTGCCGTAGGTGACTGCCGCTTTAAAGGGTCCCGGCAGGTGGCTACAGCCGTGGGGGACGGCGCCCTGGTTTTACCTGCGGTGGAAAAATACCTGAATTCCCTGTAGAATAAAAATAGTTATGCGCATATGGAGGGTATTCTTTGCCATGATGTCGAGAAAGACAAAACAAAAGATTGCCCGCGTTATGATGATAGTCCTGGTGGCCATTTTGAGCCTGGGACTTCTTTTAACCTCTTTTAGCTGGTACTTCTGACATATTAGTAAAGAAACCCCGCTCTTTTCCGGAGCGGGGTTTCCCTTTATTTTACTAGTAAAGGACTCTAAAAAATCCTGTATAATGGACTGTGCACCCCTGGCGGAGAGGAGGAGAAAAGAGATGGCAAATCTAGCTACCGTAAACAATAAAAGTGTCATAGCAGTCTTAATATTCTTTATAATCGTCAGTTCCTTTACTGGTCGGGGCTGGGCGGAAATCCGCACCTTACCTTATCAAATTTTAAAAAAAGGCATATCACTATATGTAAACTACCAGACCAAGGATTTTGAGGTTAAAGAAAGCCATAACTTTATCGTAAAATATACCTCTGCCGATGCTGATATGGCCGGGCTCATTACGGAGACGGCGGAAACCTATTATCATCAGGTAGGGAAGTATTTAGGCTACAACCCGCCCGCCCAGAAAATTCCCCTCATTATCTACCCGGACAGTGATTCTTTTAATGACAGTTTTGGCATGAAGGGTGACAAAAGTGCCGTAGGTGTTTACTGGGCCGGAAGTATCAGGCTTCTTTCCCCCCATGCCTGGCTTCCCCGGGAACTGCCAGGCCCGGAAAGAGAAGTATTGTTTAAAAAAGACGGCCCTCTTTCCCATGAACTGACCCATCTGTTTATTGATTACCAGACCAAAGGGAACTACACACGCTGGCTTACGGAAGGAATAGCCCAATATGTGGAGAGAGAAATTACAGGATTTACCCTGGATGAGCCTCTACGCTCAAAACGCAGTAAACTTTATCCTTTGACCAGTTTAGATGGAGAATTTGATCAGCAGCCCGACCAGATCCTGGCCTACTGGCAGTCTTTAAAGACCGTAGACTATTTGATTGACCATTATGGTCCGGAAAAAATCCACGAATTATTGAAAGCTTTAGCCCAGGGTTTCCGTATCAATGAGGCTTTCAGCAAAGTTTATGGGATAAATCTTTCCACCCTGGAGAAAAACGTGAAGGATTACATTGACACTGAAACTATATAACAAAGGTTAACGGGAGAGTCTGCTAAACCAGGCGTACATGCTTTGTTTTTCCTTGGGAAAAGCTAAGTACGAGAACTAGCTTTTCCTAAGGAGGGTAAACATGACCCAGGATGATATGATAAAACTGAAAGTAGAAGAAGCCCTTTCCGAGAACATGCATAACAGCAGTTTGGGTGTCAACGTCCAGGTGGAGAAGGGCTATGTGACTTTAACGGGGATAGTCGATGTACTCTCAGAAAAAGATTATGCTGAACGTGTTGTTAATTCCATTTCAGGGATTAAAGGTGTGAACAATGCCTTAACAGTAGGGATGGATGGAGAAATCACTGATGAACAAATTACCCAGCAGGTCATAGGCAAATTTTTTTCCGAACCCCAATTGGAAGCTCAGGAAGTAGGGGCTACCACGAAACGGGGTGCAGTCTACCTGCAGGGAAGGGTAAAGACTTTAGCGGAAGCCAATATCGCCCGGGAATTAGCTTCCACGGTGATGGGCGTCAAAGACGTGGTCATGAATCAATTAAAAATCGGAGATAACCTGGAAGGCCCTCACGATGACGCTACCATCACCAATGCCGTAGAGGTGGCTCTCTCAGCCAGTGAAGAGGTTTCAGCACGTGATGTGAGAACCTCCTGTCGTAACGGGGTCATATACCTGGACGGCACGGTAAATACCTTGAAAGAAAAGGAAACAGCAGGACGTTTAGCCAGTACCGTTCCCGGTGTGCGCCGGGTTGTCAACAATTTAAGTACCCGGCATGGCGGCAATGACCGAGACAGCGAACTCACTAATCTTTTGCGGGAACGGCTCAGGAAAAATGAATGGGCCACTCCAGGGTTCCAAATCGAAGCATATGTCATCGATGGTACCGCATATTTGGGTGGAGAGGTATACTCCGTAGAGGCCAAGTCCCAGGCTGAGCTGGTGGCGGGAGGGATTCCCGGAATAAAGCAGGTCCATAATGATATTGAAGTAGCCAGGCATTAAGGCGCAAGCATCCCTTGCGTCTTCTTAATTTGCGACACGGGGACGGTTCTCGTTGTCGCATTACTCATTGTCACATTAAGCCTGTTCTATTATTGTGAAAATCGCCTGCCGGCACCCCCCTTCCCTTTATCTTTTAGTTTCTCAACAATCTAACAATTTACGACCAAGCATTACTGCCAGAGCTGGTTCTGTTCTCACACTCACCCGCATAAGTAGTACACAAGGGGGTGTTGAGATGCTCTGGCGGAGAATCCGGGATGCTCTACTGGTAGTAATACTGTGGGTTGGTCTGGTCTGGTTAGTTTTTACCGTCGGAAACCACCTCTTCGATACCCGGGAACAGGATAAGCTCCTAAGACCCTTAGTCCCTCCCGAACCACGGCAAACTACTCCTGCTCCTGTTGTTCCGCCCAGTATTTCTGCCCAGTATGCCATGAAAGTTAAATATCAACCCGTTGAACATTTTCTTGAGGCCAGGGTCTCGGCGGATGTTTTTAATCAAACGGGACGCGTCCTCTCCAACCTTTATTTTCATTTTTATCCCGCCGCTTTTAATAAAGCCGACACTGCGCCTCTTCCCCGGACAGGAGACGCTCCCCAGGCAAACTGGCAGCCTGGACATGGGGCCATCAAACAGATCCGTCTCAACGGACAGAACTGCTTATTCAAATTGGAAGGTACCCAGTTAAATGTCTTGTTGCCTGCTCTCTTTCATCATGGCCAGAAACTCTCCCTGCAGGTGGATTTTACCATAAAGCTGCCCCAAACCACCGGGAGAATGGGTTATCAGGGGGAGGAGAGCCGCTTCGGCAACTGGTATCCCATTTTAGCCGTCTATGACGAGCTGGGCTGGAATCTGGACCCCTATTATGCGGTGGGTGATCCTTTCTACAGCGAAACAGGGGATTATTTAGTGACTTTAGAAGTACCTGTGGAAGAGATCGTGGGCGCCACCGGCTACCTGGAAAAGGTTCAATTTAATGGTAAGAACAAAATCCTCACCTGGCGGGCCGATAACGTACGGGATTTTGCCTGGGTCAGCAGTTCCCGGTATAGTGAAAGCATAGGAAAAGGAAGCCCCGTCATTTACTCCCTTTATTATCCGGAGCACGGTAAGGCAGGTGAGCGTGTTATAAAAATAGCCCGGCAGGTCCTCACTTTCTGTCAATCCTATATTGGCCCCTACCCTTATCCGGAAGTGCGTATCGCCGAAGTTGATTTTCTCTTTGGGGGCATGGAATATCCTAACCTGGTTTATATCGCCAAAAAGCTGTATGAAAATCCGGAAGACGAATTTTTTGAATTCGCGGTAGCCCATGAACTGATTCACCAGTGGTGGTACAATGTTGTGGGCAATGACCAGGTTGAGGAATCCTGGTTGGATGAAGCCCTTACCAATTATACGACCTACCTGTATTTTGCCGATACCTATGGCATGGAAAAAGCCAGAGAAATCAAAGCCCGTTTTCTGGGAAAGGGGCGGGCTGAACCGGACATGCGGGTTAAACCTCTCAATCAGTACCGCGATATGAAGGAATATAGTAAACTGGTTTACCAGCAGGGAGCCCTGGTTCTGGATTTACTGAAAGAACAAGTAGGCTCTGAGAAGTTTCAGGAGATTTTGCAGCGCTATTATCACGATTTTCAATACAAAAATGCTCGGATCAGGGATTTTATAGACATTGTAGAAGAGGTCACCGGCAACAGATGGGATGACTTTTTTGCCAGGTATTTGTATAATCAGAGGTAGGAAAGAAAAATATCTAAACTTGGAGATAAGAGATGAATGTTTGTACATTACGAAGCGGAAGTTCGGGCAATGCTATTTACATTGAGACAGAGCAAACTAAAGTTTTAATCGATGCGGGATTAAGCGGGAAAGTCCTGGCTAATGCTGCTTCCCAGGCCTGCGGCGTGGACCTGGCTGCTTTGGATGCGTTGCTTATTACCCACGCCCACCGGGATCATACCCTGGGGGCTGGAGTTCTGGCCAGGAGGTATAAACTGCCTGTCTATGCTACTGAGGGTACCTGGTGCGAAATGTCGCCCCTGATCGGACCGGTGCCTCCTGGGCAACAATACATAATCAACACGGATACTACCTGGGAAATAGGCGATTTGAAAATAGAGGTCTTCCCCGTCTCCCATGATGCTCTGGAGCCTGTGGGATATGTCCTGGGTAATGAGGAGAGGACTCTGGGGGTCGCTACGGACTCAGGGGTCATGACCAGCCGCATGGAAAAACACCTACGTAATCTTGATGCCCTAATCCTAGAAGCCAACCACGACGTGGAACTCCTCAGGACGGGCCCCTATCCCTGGTCCCTCAAAAAAAGGATTGCCAGTATTTTAGGCCATCTTTCCAACGAAAGTGCGGGACAAGCATTGTTACGGACCCTTGGGGGGAAAACTAGAAAAGTAATCCTGGCTCACTTGAGCGAGGAAAATAATAAGCCTGCCCTGGCCTTAAACACTGTCCAGGAGCAGCTAGCCCTTAACCAAGTAAGCCTGGATGAGGTGGATATTTTTGTAGCTCCCCGTTACAAACCCAGTCCACGGATAAAAATCTAAAGAGGAGGGGAAATATGAGTTATTATGATGATGAATATCCCAGAAGGCGTAGGTTCCTGCCCACTATCCTTTTAAGCCTTGTCAGTGCGGTCATTGGTGGATTGCTGTCTTTAAGTTTAGCTCCTATGGTTTACGGGCCGGAGATGTTTAAAGTCCCCCAACAACCTCCTATTATACAGGAACCCGGTAAAGAGGCTCCCCTGCCCGGCGGTTATCAGGATTATTCTCCGGTAGTGGCCATTGCTGAGCAGGTGGGACCTACCGTAGTAGGTATTTCCAACAGGGTTGTCACCCAGGACTTCTTTGGCCGGGAACGTGTGGTGGAAAGAGGCAGCGGCTCCGGGGTAATAATCAGTAAAGAAGGGCATATCGTTACCAACTACCATGTCATTGAGAAAGCCCAGAGCATCAGTGTTAACCTGGCCGATGGCCGCCAGGTCGATGCTCAGGTGGTGGGCAGCGATCCCCGGACAGATTTGGCTGTCTTAAAAATAAATGCACCCAATATACCTGTCGCGGATTTGGGAGATTCCAACCAGATTAAAGTGGGGGAACTGGTGGTAGCCATCGGCAATCCCCTGGGTTATGAGTTCGCCCGTTCCGTTACGGCCGGGGTAGTCAGCGCCAAGGAACGTAATATTACCATCGAGGAAAGAAAATTTAAACTGATCCAGACCGATGCGGCAATAAATCCGGGAAACAGCGGCGGTGCCCTGGTCAACAGCCGGGGGCAGGTCATCGGCATAAACAGTGCCAAACTGGTTATCCCGGGGGTGGAAGGCATGGGCTTTGCCATCCCCATCAGTGATGCCCGTCCCATCATCAATGAACTTATCGAGCATGGTTATATCAGCAGGCCTTCTTTGGGGATCTACGGAGCCGTCATTGATGAGCGGACCGCCCGTCTCAATGATCTTCCCCAGGGTATCTATATTGACCGGGTCATTCCCGGCGGTGCGGCCCAGAAAGCCGGTCTTAAATCGGAAGATATCATTGTAGGCATTAACGGTCAGAAAGTAACGAATTTTGATGAACTGAGTGAAGTTCTGAAACAGTTTAAGCCGGGAGATCAGATTACCGTTAATATTTACCGGGGCAACAAGAAACTGGACGTTCCCCTGACGCTGGGGGAAATGCCGAGGGAGTAATTTAGTTGGTAGTTGGTAGTAACCGACGCTCTCCGTTTCCCGCCTCCCGACACCCGACTTTTCTATCCAACGCTTATTTTTCGGGTAGCGGGCAGCGATGAACTTCGTCAGAAATTGGAAGTCGGATGTCGGAAAAAGGATAGCGGAATATACAAGGAGGGTAATCATATGTTATTAGCCTGCCAAGAACATTTGGATAGAGCTCTGGATAATTTTACGGAGAAATATCATGAGCCCCCGGAGATGTTTTTAATGTCCCAGGTCATAGATGAAGACCTGAGCGACATGCCGCAGGTTTGTCACTACTGCGGCAGAGAAGCAGTCTATGTGGTGAAAAAGTATGCAGATTAAAGTGATCACTGTCGGCAGGCTCAAAGAAAAATACTGGCGTGAGGCTGTTGACGAGTACCTTAAGCGGCTCACCTCCTTTGCTAAAGTAGAAATCATTGAGGTGGCTGAGGAAAGGATCAGTGACAATCCCTCCCAGGCCGAAATAGAACAGGTGAAAGCAAAAGAAGGGGAAAGGATTTTGAAACACCTTTCCCCCTCTTTTTATGTGATTCCGTTGGTGATTGAAGGCAAAACCCTTTCCTCTGAAGGATTGGCGGACCTCCTAGGGAGGCTGGCCCTGGAGGGCAAAAGCCAGGTTGCTTTTATCATCGGCGGCTCCCACGGCTTATCAAGCGAGGTCATTAAACGAGGTGACTTTCCCCTGTCCTTTTCCCCCATGACCTTTCCCCACCAACTCATGCGTATCCTTTTGCTGGAGCAGGTTTATCGCGGGTTCAGCATAATCAAAGGGCTGCCGTATCATAAGTAAGAATGCGACACGGGGACGGTTCTCCCTTGTCGCATTTCGCTTGCTATGATATAATCGATGGAAATATATTGAAAGGTGATTTAAATGGCGCGATATCCCAGGCGAATGAGTCATACTCAGGTTTACCATGTAATGCTAAGAGGTAACGAGAAGAAAGACATCTTTCTCGATGATGAAGATCGCAACCAATTCATAGATACTTTGGGAAAAATGAAAGAAGACAAGAACTACTACATATATGCTTATTGCCTTATGGACAATCACGTGCACCTTCTAATAAAAGAAGCAAATGATAATATTGCAAGGATAATGAAGCGTATTACTGTAAGTTATGTTTACTATTTCAATAAAAAATATGCTCGGGTAGGTCATTTATTCCACGACCGGTTTCGGAGTGAGATTATAGATAACGATTCGTATTTACTGGCCGCGGCTAGATACATACATAATAACCCAGTGAAAGCAGGCTTAGTGAAAAGTGCGGGGAATTATAAATGGAGTAGTTATAAAGCATACGTTTGCGGAGAAAGAGCAAGGGGTAACCTGATAAGTACTGAATTTTTACTATCGATGTTTTCTGAGGACCCCCAAATTGCGGTAAGAGAGTTTATAAGATTTACTCAACAAGTGAACGAAGATAAATTTTTGGATTTCCAGCCGAGTGCAGAGGAAGAATGTTTAAGTATAAATGATAAAGAGCTTAAGGAAAGAATCGAGAATATTTTAGGAAAACATGGACGAAGTGTTGAGGAGCTAAAAAAATGTGTGAGCAGAGAAGAGAGGGACGCCTTGATAAGAGAGATAAAAGGAAGTATATCAACTTCGGTCCGGCAGCTATCAAAGCTACTCGGAATTAGTAAAGATATTGTGTTCAGAGCATGATTAATGTGATTAATGCGACAATCAAGAACCGTCCCCGCTGTCGCGTGAGGGTCCCCTGTTAGGATCCTCTGTATAAATAATCATTGACTAGTTCTTTTGTTTTTTGTATTATATAATAACAAATCATCCAAAGGAAAAATCTATAACAGGGATAAAAGTTTTGACGGAGAGAAAAATACCACAATTTATCTACAGAAAGCTGGCAGCTGTTGAGAGCCGGTGATAAATGGGTATATAATGATCACTCCTGAGCTGCTGTGTTGAACGGAGTTATTCTTAGTAAACTATGCCGGACATATAGGCCACCGTTACCTGGCGCGAGTTAAAGCTGCAGCTTTAGACTCGCTGAATCTATTGGTGTGAACCAATAGAGAATTAAGGTGGTACTACGGGAAAATGTCTCGTCCTTAGGACACATGCTCATGTGTCCTAAGGACGAGACATTTTTTTATAGATTGATTATTTAAACTAAAAAGGGGTTGAGAAAAGTGAGCAAATTGCAGACGGAAGAAATCATCAAAGCGGGCCGGGCCCTCAAGGGTGTTATCCAAAAAACACCTCTTCAGAAAAATGAGATTTTATCAGAAAGATATGAATGTAACGTCTTTTTAAAGCGAGAAGACCTGCAGGTAGTGAGGTCTTTCAAAATAAGAGGAGCCTACAACTCAATCCAAAGTATCCCTGAGGAAACTCTGAAAAATGGCGTGGTATGTGCCAGCGCAGGGAATCATGCTCAGGGAGTAGCTTATTCATGTAAAGCTTTAAATATTCCCGGGACAATCTTTATGCCGGCCACAACTCCCAGGCAGAAAGTTGGTCAGGTCAATCGTTTCGGCGGGCAGTTTGTGGAAGTGGTTTTAACCGGGGATACATTCGACGATTCTTTCTTAGCTGCAAAGGCCTATTGTGAAAAAGAAAATAAAGTGTTTATTCATCCCTTTGATGATTATAAGATTATAGCCGGTCAGGGGACTATCGGTATGGAGATTATGGATGATGCTCAGGAAGAAATTGACTTTGTTTTTTGTACCATTGGTGGTGGGGGCTTAATTGCCGGTGTAGGCAGCTATATCAAAAACATTAGCCCCAATACCAAAATAATTGGCGTGGAGCCCCTGGGAGCCTGTTCCATGAAAAAGTCACTGGAGGAAAAGCAAGTGATAACTTTAGAAACCATCGACAAGTTTGTGGATGGGGCTGCGGTAAAACGGGTGGGCGAGCTTACTTTTGGCATTTGCAAGAAGGTAATTGATGATATTGTTGCGGTACCGGAGGGCAAAGTGTGTACAAGTATCCTGGAGCTCTACAATGAAAATGCCATAGTTGTGGAACCGGCGGGGGCTCTTCCCGTTGCCGCCCTGGATTTTTACAAAGAGCAGATTAAGGGGAAAAATGTTGTTTGTATCATCAGCGGGGGGAACAATGACATCGAAAGGATGCAGGAAATTAAGGAAAGATCTCTGCTTTACGAAGGTTTAAAACATTATTTCATTATCAATTTCCCCCAACGGCCCGGAGCCTTGAAGGAATTCGTCGTGGAAGTCCTGGGTCCTCGTGATGACATCACCCGTTTTGAATATACCAAAGTAAACAATAAAGAAGAAGGTCCCACCCTGGTGGGGATTGAACTGAACAAAAAAGAAGATTATGATTTGCTCATCGAAAGGATGAAACAGAAAGGTATCCGGTATACAGTCATCAATGAAAGCCCGGAATTATTCAACCTGCTCATTTGATTTGTATGGTGCCTGACACTAAGTTATTGTTGTGTCATTTTTGTTAGACATTGATCTAAACTTCGGTCCGGCAGCCAGCAAAGCTAATCGGAATTAGTAAAGATATCGTATTTAGAGCATGATTAAGGTGATTAATGCGACAACCGAGAACCGTCCCCGTTGTCGCACCAAATATTTACCAAAACAAGGGAGGATAAAATACCCAGGAAGTAGAATAAGGGAGTAAACAACCTCTTTAAGTGGAGCGTGCGCATGGGCAAAGTTATCAGGGACCCTATTCACAACATTATCGAAGTAGAAGACGATGTCCTGGAACTTATCGATACGTATGCCTTTCAGCGGCTGAGAAGAATCAGGCAATTGGGCGTAGCCTGGCTGGTCTACCCATCGGCAGAACACAGCCGTTTCGCCCACTCACTGGGCGTGTATGAAATGTCAAAGAGGGTCATCCGGGCCCTCAAAAGAAACAGCAGTCATTTTACTTTGAACAAAGATGAGGAGAAACTGATTACCACGGCGGCCCTGCTTCACGATATCGGACATGGGCCCTTCAGCCATATGCTGGAGGGTGCCATCAAAAATTTGGGCGGACATTTTGAACATGAGGAAATGTCCACAAGGATTATTCTGGAATGCCGGGAAATAAACACAAGGCTGCAAAGATTTGGTACAGATTTCCCCGCAAGGGTCTGCCAGGTCCTGCAAAAGAAGTATCCCAGTACCCATGTAGCCTCCGTTATTTCCAGCCAGTTTGATGCCGACAGAATTGATTACCTTTTGAGAGACTCCTATATGACAGGAGCCAATTATGGAAAATTTGATGTTGACTGGCTCTTACGAAATATTAGTATTGAAACGGCCACTTTTCCCTCGGTCAAAGGACAAACCGTGGTGGGGATCAATCATAAAAAAGGCTTGAATGTCTTGGAACAGTACCTGCTGGGCAGGCACTATATGTACATTCATGTGTACTACCACAAGGTAATTCGCTCATTTGAAGCCATCGTCAATAACCTCATCAAGAGAATATTGGAGAAAGAACATAAAAAGCTGGCCGGATATAAGGTCATAGAAGCTTTATTCAACTCTACCATAAGTATTGAGGATTATTTACAGCTAGATGATTTTGTAATGATGTCCTGGTTTAATGAATGGTATAATAAGGTGAAGGACCCGGTTTTACATAAACTCCTGGAATATCTTTTCTGCCGTGTACCCCTCAAGGTAGTTTTTCCTCCCCAAGAGCCCATAGCCTATTACAAAAAGAGGGAAGAAATTCTGGCCCAATACTCCAGTGAAGATGAAAAGAAATATTTCTTTTATGAGGATAGCTCCAAAAATGTAGCCTACAAAGATTTATACACCACCCGGGATGTGTTGGAAGAGATCTTTGTCTGCAAGGAGAAAGATGAGATTATACCTTTATCGGCCCTGGAAGACAGCATCATTGTCCAAGCCTCCAATGCGCTGAAAAAGGATACAATTCGCTGGTATATCAAACCTTAAATATCTTGGTGAAGGAGGGGATAGAGTATGCTTGAGAACATCTTTGCCCTACGTGATGTTATCAGCATGTGTGGGGGGAAAATCAGAGGGAGAAAGAAAATACAAAAGATTATTTACATACTGCAAGAGCTTTCAGACCCGCCCTTGAAGCCTTATCAGTTTAAGTGGAATTATTACGGCGTTTATTCCGAGGAATTGGCCAATGACCTAAGCGTAGGAGAATCATTTGGTATTCTCAAGGAAAACGAGGAAGAAGAATATGGCTATAGGACTTATATTATTGAGGCTGTTGATTCCTCCAATCCCACCCGGCTTTGCCGTGATCAGAACCTAAAAAGTATTGTCCAATACCTTTCCCAGCAAGAGACCAGGGTATTGGAGGTTCTCAGTTCCATCATCTTCTTTAAGAACGAAGGTTTAGACGGTGAGGAACTTAAGGGTAAGCTCCACACCTTTAAGGGCCACCTGGCAGCTTTTTTTGACCAAGCCTTTGCAGCTTATGACGAATTATTTCAGATTTTGCATTGAGTGAATAGATATAAGCTCTGTGCCCTCGGAGTGGAGGGACACAGAGCTTTTGCTTTAAGTCGTTTTCTTGACTTGAATAACCTGTTGCGCTATATTTGGCATAAAAGAGAAGAACCATCTTCAGGAAAGGAGATAACCCTGTGAAATTCAGAGTCTCAGCGGTTCAATATCACCTGCATACCATCAAGCGTTTTCAAGATTTTGCCCGGCAGGTGGAGCATTATGTAAAAACAGCCCAGGAGTTCGGGGCTGAATTTGTCTTGTTTCCTGAATTTTTTACTACCCAGCTTTTGTCAATAGGCGATAAAAAAGGCAGAGCCTTGAGTATTCAAGAATTGCCGGAGTTTACGGACCAGTATTATTCACTTTTTACAGGGCTGGCCAGAAGCAC
The DNA here is from genome assembly GCF_000746025.2 of Thermanaerosceptrum fracticalcis. Classification (NCBI taxonomy): domain Bacteria; kingdom Bacillati; phylum Bacillota; class Clostridia; order Eubacteriales; family Peptococcaceae; genus Thermanaerosceptrum; species Thermanaerosceptrum fracticalcis. Next base: position 2,537,356 of record NZ_CP045798.1, on the reverse strand, counting down.
CGGAATGCATATTATCGGGGGAACCCACGTCATCAGGGAGGGTGGTAAGTTGTATAATACGGCTCATCTTTTTTACCCCGATGGCCGGGTGGCTGTTCAGCCCAAACTTCATATGACCCCTACGGAGATAAAGGAGTGGGGAATTACACCGGGAGATGAACTTCATGTCTTTGACACAGAGAAGGGTAGAATAGCCCTTTTGACCTGTTATGATATTGAATTCCCCGAAATTGTGAGAATGGTACGGGCCCGGGGTGCCGATGTCATCTTTTGCCCATCCTGCACCGATGACCGCCATGGTTTTTATCGCGTAAGATATACCAGCCATGCGCGGGCCATAGAGAACCAGGTCTATGTGGTGACAACAGGTACAGTAGGGAGTCTTCCCACGGTGGATTTTATGAGGGCCAATTTCGGGCAGGCAGCCGTCATTACACCCAATGATATTCCCTTTCCTCCTCATGGCCTGTTAGCCGAAGGGGAGATTAACGACGATATGATTATTACAGCAGACCTGGATTTAGCATTACTCTACCAGGTTAGAGAAGCCGGCTCTGTTACCACCTGGCGGGACCGCCGTACCGATTTGTATCCTGATTGGAACTGAATTAAGCCGGGGGTTGGAGGTGAAAAGGTGCATGTTTTACAAAGAACTTTATTTCTTTGACGGGGACCGTACGGTCCAAGGGGTTATCCGTTCTTACCGGGAAAAAGATTTTCCCGGCTTAATCCGTATCCAGCAGGAAAGCTTTCCTCCTCCTTTTCCTGCCGAACTCTGGTGGAATGAGGAGCAGTTATATAATCACATCACTTTGTTCCCCGAAGGAGCTTTGTGTGCGGAAGTGGAAGGCACCCTGGCCGGTTCCATGACGGGTTTAATTGTCAAACTGGACCACAACCATACCCATCATACCTGGAGCGAGATTACGGATAACGGTTACATTCGAAACCACGACCCCAACGGAGATACTCTTTACGTGGTGGATATCTGTATCAGGCCTGCCTATCGTAAACTGGGATTAGGGAAATGGCTCATGCAGTCCATGTATGAAGTGGTAGTGTATAAAGGATTGCGCCGCTTGCTGGGTGGCGGTAGAATTCCCGGCTATCATCGCGTAGCCCAGGAGATGACGGCAGAACAGTATCTGGAAGCCGTCGTAAGAGGGGAATTAAAGGACCCTGTTATCACTTTTCTCCTGCACTGCGGCAGAGTGCCTGTGGCTTTAGTTTCCAATTATCTGGAGGATGAAGAATCCCATCACTATGGGGTTTTGATGGAATGGAAAAATCCCTTTTTGCGACAAGAGAACCGTCCCCCTTGTCGCATAAGCCAAAAAAAACGGCTGCAAACCTTTTAAGGGTGGCAGTCGTTTTTTCTCGTTTTTTGTTCTCTTAGAAGGATACGGCTTTTTTCTCCTTTAGTAACTCCATTTCTACTATCTGATGGAGCTCGTCCAAGATTGCCAAATTTATTTCCAGGCTTAACCCGTCCACGGTCATCTCCCGCTTTTTGCTGCAGCCGTCAATGGCTCCCTCTTTCACCAGGGCAGCTAACAAATCCTTTTCCATTTTCCTGTCGTGGAGAAGGTTCTTTCCGGAAAGCAGGGAAAGGGCGGCTGTGAGGCCGTGGCCTCCCCAGTTGGAGACCCCCGTTACCAGCACATAATCGGCCCTGGTAACCGCGCAGATCTGGGTACCGTTAGAAACAGAGTTTTGAATAATGTCGGCTATTTTCCCCATACCCAGTTCATTGCCCCCGTCCCCTACTGCAGCGGTAGGAATACCAAGCTCCGCCGCTTTAGTAAAGAGGGGATCGGTATTTGGTATAAGATAGGTTAAATCTTCTCCTCGCATGGAGTAAAAGCGTCCATCCCGGGCCCGTCCGGGGCGCTCGATGGCTACAATCATGGATGGCCGGTATTTATTGATCAAATCTACACAGAAAATTTCGGCCCCGTCATAAGGGACGACTTCAAGGGGTGAGGAAAGGCCCTTAAGAGTGGAGCCCGCCTCTAATAAGGGACTGGAGTATTGATCTGTGATCAGAACAGCATTTTTACCCAATTCCTCCAAAGCTCCTGCCAAAGAGAGGGCGCCCAGCGGACCATCTGTTTCTCCTATAAGAGTGTCTTTTATGCCAAAGCCTGTAACAATAAGTACTGTTGTACTGTCCATCAGCTTTTCCGCGGCCCTGGCCAGGTCTCCGGGAATGAGAGCAGCTTTTCCCAGCCCTCGCCCGCCTAAATCTTGGCAGATAAGTTCCTCAATTTTGGTGAAGTCTGATTTACGCAAGTGCCGCAACTCCTTGTATTTTTTTCCAACAAACAGTTATTATCTATATATAATGGTTGAACACGGCAAAGGGTTGATATAATACAGTATACTTGTTGCACAATTTAGGAGAATTAGGTACTGATCACTGACCGGATCGTCGACATATTTTCTACGATTTTCCTGGTAACCTCCGGGCGGTTCATGGTATAGATGTGGATACCGTCCACACCCCAGGAGAGCAGGTCGATGATCTGCTCCGTAGCATAGGCGATACCCGCCTCTTTTAGTGCTTCCGGATTATGCTCATACCGCTCCATAATCCTGATAAACTTTTTGGTCAAAGAAGCTTTGCAGAGAGAAGTGATACGTTCGATCTGTTTTCGGTTCAGGACCGGCATAATCCCTGCAGTAACGGGTACGTTGATACGGGCCCTTGCCATATGATCCAAAAATTCATAAAAAATTTCATTATCAAAGAAGAGCTGGGTGATTAAGAAGTCCACACCCGTATCTACCTTTTGTTTTAGATAGCTTAAATCTTTTTCGATATCATCACACTCCAGGTGCCCTTCGGGGTAGCAGGCTGCACCCACAGAGAAGCTGCCGAGGCTCTGGATGTGAAGGATAAGGTCTTTGGCGTACTGGTAATGGAGAGGGTCGGGAAACTTAAAATCAGGATCCTGGGGTAAGTCGCCCCTTAGTGCCAGGATGTTTTCTATACCATTGTCTTTGAGGCTATTAAGGATGCCCTCGATTTCCTGTTTGGTGGCGGCGATGCAGGTGAGGTGGGCCAGGGCTTCCAGGCCGTACTTGTGTTTAATCAGGGACGCTATCTCTACTGTCCTGTTGGTTGTGCTGCCGCCAGCCCCATAGGTAACACTGATAAAATCGGGTTTTAAATCCTTTAGGCCCTCGATGGTGTTGTAAATGGTTTCAATAGGACTATCTTTTTTGGGAGGAAATATTTCAAAAGAAATCACAGGTTTCTTAGTTGCAAAAATATCTTTGATCAACATGGCGGCACCTCCGGAAGTTTATATATAGGAAAGGGGACACACCTGCTGAAGAGCGGGCAGTTCCTTGGAGACAGGAATGTCCCCAACGTGGTGAAAGGGGACACACCTGCTGAAGAGCGGGCAGTTCCTTGGAGACAGGAATGTCCCCAGTTTAATTGTGATGAATTGTAATATATTTATCAGGTGCTGTCAATATAAGCCACCACATTTTGCCATAATATTTGAACCTCAATGCCGTCAAAATATATCTATTGACAGACTTCGAGCTCTGTTGCACAATAGAATAAATTAATGGTAGAGGCGCGGCATATTATGAGTACGTATCGGGAGCAGGCCGGCGATGACGGGTACGGAAAGGAATGGCCGCCGAAGTGAAGGTTTTCAGGCCGGGGACCTTTGCTGGGCTTGTGTTGAATAAGCACAAGACTGTCACCCAATATTTTTTGGGTGGAGCGCTATTTCGTACAGCAGGGCAGGGGCAGACCTTTGCCTTATGAAGCAGCTTGCGGGAAGTGCTCGTAAGCTGCTTTTTTGTTTATATAGATGAAAAATATAGAGGAGGAAATTTACGTGGCCGAGAAAAAGTTGCCTTTTACCAAAGCACAGCTGGAAGAGATTATTAAAGAGCACCCTACTCCCTTTCATATCTATGATGAAAAAGCCATCAGGGAAAATGCCAGAAGACTGATTCAAGCCTTTGCCTGGGCCCCCGCCTTTAAAGAATATTTTGCCGTGAAAGCTACCCCTAATCCCTATATCCTGAAGATCTTGCGGGAGGAAGGCTTCGGCGCCGACTGCAGTTCCCTGGCAGAGCTGGTCCTGGCCGAAAAGGCAGGCATAGTAGGAGAGAATATCGTCTTTACCTCAAACGACACACCGGCCGTGGAATACCAGAAAGCCTTTGAACTGGGGGCCATTATCAACCTCGATGATATCAGTCACATCGACTACCTGGAGAAGCATGTAGGAATTCCTGAAATCATTTCCTTCCGTTATAATCCCGGCCCTCTGCGTGAGGGTGGGAACTCAATCATCGGCAATCCCGAAGAAGCCAAATACGGCCTTACCCGGAAACAGATCTTTGAAGCCTATAAAATCATGAAAGAAAAGGGTGTCAAACGTTTCGGCATCCATACCATGGTGATTTCCAATGAACTGGATCCCAACTATTTTATCGAAACCGCCAATATGATGTTTGATCTGATCATCGAACTTTATCGTACCCTGGATATTCGCATTGAACTGGTAAATTTCGGCGGCGGCATCGGTATACCCTACCGGCCTGAACAGGAAGTGGTAGACCTGGAGTACATTGGCCGGGGGATTAGGAAGGCCTATGAGGAGAAGATCGTGGCCAACGGCCTGCACCCCCTGAAACTGGCCATGGAATGCGGCCGCATGATCACCGGGCCTTATGGCTACCTGGTGGCTATGGTCCTCCACAAAAAAGAGATTTACAAGAATTATGTAGGGCTGGATGCCTGCATGGCCAACCTTATGCGTCCCGGTATGTACGGCGCTTACCATCACATCACCGTAGTAGGGAAAGAAGACTGGCCTTTGGACCATACCTATGATGTCACCGGCAGTCTCTGTGAGAATAACGATAAGTTTGCCATTGACCGCCCTCTGCCCAGGATCGATATCGGGGATATTGTGGTTATCCACGATACCGGTGCCCACGGGCACGCCATGGGCTTCAATTACAACGGCAAACTGCGTTCTGCCGAACTGCTCCTAAAACCCGACGGCAGTGTAGAATTGATCCGTCGGGCGGAGACCCTGGAAGATCTCTTCCAGACCCTGGATTTTTCCAGGCTGTAATTAAATTATCCAGCAAAAAATCAGGCCGGAGGAGACTTCGGCCTTCCAACTTTCATCCTGAAAAATTAAAGGAATGATTGGTATGAAGTTTAGCTTCCCCAGGAAATCTATTACATATTTGTCACGGTTTTATGACAACAATTTGTCATTGACAAGTTAGCAAAAGATATTGTTATAACAGGGAGATTTTTATATTGTTATTTTATACATACAGAGCTGAAGAGTACGGCTGTTGTTTTAACAGAGTTTGAGCTGAATCTTAAATATATAAAAATTTAGTCGAGATATGACATGTTATATCAGAAAAATTCGAAAAAAAAATAAAGGAAAAATTTATAATCCAACGAACAGTATTAATGTCTAACTTCATCTAACTTTTTTTGTCAATAAAAGGGATGCGGAAGCGTAGAAGTACAGTTTGTAATTGGGCACTTGAACTGTATGGAGCTGATAGTGCAACCGGCCGTACGGGTATGATCCCTGTACGGTTTTTTTTTATGGGTTCTTCGTTTTAACAATATAACAAAGAAAGCGAGCAGAAGCTATGATATTTGGAGAGGTGAAATTGGAGATAAAAAAAGAAGACGCCGATCATTGTGATTTAATCATATATGAACAGGAAAGGTGTTTATGCAACAAGCTGATCTGTATTGTTAAAGGGCCCAACATTGAGATCAAATGTAACAAATGTAAGCGGTTGATGATTATTAAAACGAACGGTGTCGTAGGAGTGGAGGTAAGATAATAGTTAAACATAATTTGCATTAATTGTTAATTTTATATAGAATAATTGGCAACAATATTGCTATTTGAAAAAAACCTTATTAGAATGAAATTATAATTAAGGAGGTACCTTTTTTTGGATGAAAAAATTAATAAGAAGAGTAAAGCCCCTGGAGGCAATACGAGTGCATTTTTAGTGTTATGCATTTGTATTGCCTTATTTATGACTGGGGGAGGGTTGATAGCACAGGACTTCCCAGGGATCTGCACGTAGATAAAGCAGTCGAGTGTATCGATTTCTTTCAGATAAAACTCAGAAAGAACAGGATCGTTAAAAGCAGCTACGGCAGCAGCTATCCATATAGCACGCCGAAGATATGGGGAACCTCGTTTTGACATCTTATTACGAGTACCTGTAAACTCTCCGGATTGTGAGGGTTGATACCAACAAATGCTACTAACTTGGACCATATGGAAAATATTTTATATAGTAACAAAATATAAATCTGGAGGGATGGATTTGGATGTAAGTAAAGTTGATTTTGATGATTTTAAGCTGCTTAATGATGAAGAAGAGAGGTGTCTGTGTAACAAACTTATTTGTATTGTTAAAGGGCCCAACATTGAGATCAAATGTAACAAATGTAAGCGGTTAATGATTATTAAAACGAACGGTGTCGTAGGAGTGGAGGTAAGATAATAGTTAAACATAATTTGCATTAATTGTTAATTTTATATAGAATAATTGGCAACAATATTGCTATTTGAAAAAAACCTTATTAGAATGAAATTATAATTAAGGAGGTACCTTTTTTTGGATGAAAAAATTAATAAGAAGAGTAAAGCCCCTGGAGGCAATACGAGTGCATTTTTAGTGTTATGCATTTGTATTGCCTTTTAATTTTTATAAAAAAACGGCTGCCCTGGGGGATTACCAGTTGATGGGGCGCTGCAAAGTCCTGTTTTCGACGGACACTAAGGAACCAGTTTCTATTAATGAAAGTATGGCTATATAAAAGGCGGGTTTGCGTATGAACGTAGCCTTGAATACCAGAAAAATAAACAACACCGGTTTGGCGGCACGCTTGGTTAAGCCTGATATTTGCAGGTTAATGGCTTTGCAAAATTTAACATACTTACCCTTTCCCTCCTACGATAATCCCCCCATCTACTTTATTTACCGGGGCGTAGAAGAGCGGGAACACAAGGAAATCTTCCGCGCACACAATATCAGGTATGATATTACGGTTATTCCGCCGAAAGTGGTTATGGGAGAGTATATCAAGACAGTAGGACATTTTCATCCTGTTAAAGCTAACACAGGACTGTCCTATTCAGAATACTATGAAGTGCTGGACGGCCAGGCCCTTTATCTTCTGCAAAAGAATGATCAGGAGGGAGAAGCGGAAGAAGTGATTCTCATTGAAGCAAAAAAGGGGGATAAAGTCTATATTCCTCCAAACTATGGCCATATAACCATTAATCCGGGAAAAAGGACATTAGTAATGGCTAATTTAGTAGAAGCTGCTTTTAAATCCGATTATGAACCGATCAAACGGAAGAAGGGCGCTGCCGTCTACTGCTTTAGGGATGACTTTTCCGGCTATGCCATAGTACCAAATAATAATTATACCCGGCAGGTAGAGCCGAAGAGGGTTAAAGCAGCAGAGTGGCCCAGTCCCATACCGGTAAGTAAAAAGAATAGTTTGTATGACTTATTCGTTGATAATCCACGGGCTTTTGTCTTTTTGAAGTAGTAATAAAGGGGGTGAAATTGCTATGAAAATAAAGAAAGCGGTAATACCCGCCGCCGGCCTTGGCACCAGGTTTCTTCCAGCGACCAAGGCCCAGCCCAAAGAGATGCTTCCCATCGTTGATAAGCCCACCATACAGTATATCGTAGAAGAAGCCATCCAGTCAGGTATAGAGGATATCATCATTGTTACCGGCCGGGGCAAAACGGCCATCGAGGACCACTTTGACAAGTCCTATGAACTGGAAGCTACCCTGGATGCCAAAGGTAAACGGGAGCTCCTTAATCAGGTGGAATATATCTCCAATATGGCCTCAGTATATTATGTGAGGCAGAAAGAGGCCAAGGGCCTGGGTCATGCGGTATGGAGCGCCCGTAAGTTTATTGGCAATGAGCCTTTTGCCGTACTTCTCGGGGACGATGTTGTAATCTCCCAGAAGCCCTGTTTAAAACAGATGATAGAAATATTTGAAGAATATCAGACCTCTGTCATCGGGATTCGCGAAGTAGACAGGTTTGACGTGTCCAAGTACGGCATCATTAAAAGTAATGGCCTCATCAGAAAAGGCTTGCACAGTATCGTCAGCATGGTGGAAAAGCCCCACCCTGAAGGGGCTCCTTCCAATCTGGCCATTATGGGAAGATATATTCTCACACCGGAAATACTGCCAATCCTGGACACCCTCCCTCCCGGCTCTGGCGGGGAAATCCAGCTGACTGACGCTATCAGGGAGCTCAATAAAACACAAAAGGTGTTAGGTTATGAGTTTGAGGGCGTTCGTTACGATGTGGGGGATAAATTTGGCTTCATCAGAGCCACAGTGGAGTTTGCCCTGCGCAGGGACGACCTGAAAGAGGAAGTGGGACAATACCTGGCAGATCTCGTATATTCTCAATCTGAACTTAAGAGCCCTGGCGCCGCCAGATTACATAGAGTAATATAACCACCTGTCCCCAAAATACTCCGAAAAGGTCAATAATCACATCAAAAAGCTTGCCGGTACGGTTAGGTACCAGGGTTTGATGAAACTCATCGCTGATGGCAAAGAGAAAGCAGAAAAGAAGGCTGAATAACATGCTCTTAGCCAAACCCCTGGCGGTACTTTCCTTAGCCACTAAGGTCTTAATTGTGAGAAAAACAATAATGAAAAGTACGGCATATTCCATGATGTGAGCGGATTTTCTGAGGACATACTCAAGTTCCTTGGCCAGCTGGGGGTTCTTAATTTCAGGCAAAATATTAAGTTTCATCAGGATTGGAAGGGTCAGCAGCCCTGGAATATTGGAAAAAGAAAACATTATACTTATCCACAACAAAAGGAGTAGTGGCATCAACCATATCTTTTTACCGTTATTTACAGGTCCTTCGTTATGGGCGCTATTATTAACCTCTTTATTCATGGCACCCACCATTTCATAGTAAAATATTGCTTTTAGTATAACACTGCCGGGTAAAATACTGGAAATAATTTTAGTAATAAATTAGGAGGATGATTTTCATGTCCAATCATGTAAAAAAGACTTACTTAAGAAAAATTTCTGTAATGTGCTTAATCGTGTTGGCTTTTACCCTTTGTTCCTTTAGCGCCGTTTTTGCCGGCCCCTATGGCGGTGGGTCCACGCCGCCCCCGCCCACATTGCCCCCGGCAACCCCTGTAACGGAAAATGTAAAAACTGACCACGATAAGGCCATAGACCAGGCTTTAAGGCAGACAGGTGAGGCTGTTTTATCCTTAGGCAATAACAACACCGCCCAAATCAGCCCCACTGTAGTAAACGCTTTAGCGCGGGCTAACGAATCTCTCACCCTGGAGAGACCGGGGGTAAATGTGCAGTTCTCCCAGCAGGCCCTCCAGGCTCCGGCGATTACTAATGCCGTCCGGGCTGAGAATGCTGTGGTCGAATTAGGTGTCCAGGTAGTATCCCAGGCGGAAGCAAACAACATCCTGGCCAGCGCTCCTCTGGGCCAAAGTACCGGTCTCTTTTCTGTGGGCGGAATCATGGTAGATCTGAGCGCCCAGGTGAGAACGGGAACTACAACTACCAGAATAGACAGCTTCCCTGAGCCTGTGGCTGTGACCCTGGATCTCTCTGCCCTCGGTACACTCACTCAGGAAGAAATAAACCAGCTTACCGGCGTGCGCCTGGAGAAGGACGCTTCCGGCAAGACTGTGGCCGTTTCTTTAGGTGGTACTTATGACCCGGTGAAAAAGACCTTTACCTTCTATACCGACAGGTTCAGCTACTATACCGTAATGAAGAATACCAAATTAGTAAAGATCAGTTTAACCCTCAACAATTCCACCGCTATTGTCAACGGTACCTCAAAGATCCTGGATTCACCGGCCACCTTGGTTAATGATAGGACCATGGTACCTTTAAGATTCGTGGCCGAAAGCATGGGTGTAAAAGTAGACTGGATCGATGCTGCCCGCACTGTCAAAATGAAACAGGACGGCAAAGAACTCGTTCTCGTAATCGATAAGCCCTTACCGGGTATGGATGTGCCCGCCAAGATCATAAAGAACCGGACCATGGTCCCTCTGCGTTATGTTTCTGAGTCCTTCGGGGCTAACGTCAAATGGTTCCCCTCCTCCTACAGAGTGGAAGTTGTGAAGTAAGAAAGTTAAGTCAACGAGGGGTAAAGGTGTCTTTACCCCTCGCGACCCCCAATACTTAACAGAGGTGAGAGGCAATAGTTAAAGAAATTGTTGGTGAATACGGACTGCAAGGTAATTTCAGACTAAAGCCCTTGATATTTTGGGGAGTAGGTGCGGGACTTGTTATTGCGCCCCTCATGAAGGGACTTTTCTATGAGGAAGAGCTTGTTCTGGCTCAAATGTATTTGGGTTTTATCTGGCTTCTTTATGGTGCAACCCGTCTGGGGGATAGGCAGGCAGAGCTGAAATTTCAATTGATGGATTATGCCGTACTGGCCTATTTAATTGTGAATATTCTCACCATCTTTACTGCCGTTTATCTGAAGGAAGCTCTTCTCGGCATATACCGGGTTTTTGATTATGTTCTAATCTATTATCTTGTCCTGGAATTGACCAAGGAAGCCAAAGACAGAGAAAGATTTACGCTGTTTGTCTTTATGAGCACTGTCGCAGTTTCGGCTTTGGGAATAGGAGCCGCTGTGGAAAAGGTAAACTTTCCTGAAGCCTTTGCCCATGGGCGGATTATGTCCTCATTTCAGTACCCCAATGCCCTTGGCATCTATGCGGCAGCGGGAGCCCTCTTGGGCACGGGATCCTTGTTGACACGGGATGCCCTTGGGCTCAAGGCCATCCTGGGCTTGGGAATTTATTTAAATATTATTGCCCTTTTGGGCAGTTTATCCCGGGGGACTTGGCTGGTCCTGGGGCTGGCTCTTTTTATCTACCTATTGGGTATTGGCCGAAGATCTTTCTGGAAAAGCCTTTACCATATCATCGTCATCATTTTCTTTGGTTTCTTGGGCAGCAAAGGCTTTTTAAAGGGTGTGTACGCAAAGGACTATTCCGGCGCCTTGGCTTGGCTGGCCCTGGGAGCCGTGCTGCTGATGGCCGCTTTGAGTTTTTTGCATATTCTTCCTGGCATTGTGGAAAAGAAAAGATTTCTGCGACGCCACAAGAAAGTCTTGTTATGGGCCCTGACTCTGGAGCTTATCTTGTGCGCATTTATCTATTTTTCCTACACTTCTCAAATCTTGCCTACTCCCGTCAGTCAAATCTTAGATACAACGGTTATTCAGCGCTTTGGCACCATCAGCGGGGAAGACAGCAGCTATCAGGACAGAATGGATATGAACCGCATAGCCCTCAGGATCGTCCGGGATTATCCCTTCCTTGGCGCGGGGGCCGGGGGCTGGAACTCCCTTTATCATCAATACCAGGACAAAAGGTTTTACTGGTCCAGTGAGGTGCATAACCACTATTTCCAAATCTGGGCAGAAACCGGGACCCTGGGGCTTGTCACTTACCTTGCCGTGTGGGCCCTTTTGCTGCATAAGATAATAAAATATCTCCTGCACAGAAAAGAGACCCCACGCTGGCCTTATACCTGGGCTGTCATCCTGGCCTTTCTGGTGCTCCTGATCCACAGCGGGATAGACATGGAACTTTCCATGCCTGCTATAACCATGGTTTTCTGGTCCTTGGGGGCGATGGTAAACAATGAAGTCAACGGCTCTGGCCGCCACAGGAGTAAGCTCTTGCTTATACCTAAACCGGGCTATTTCATATTATCCTTACTTATCGGCGGGCTGTTAATCATTCCTGCAGCCCGGGAATACCGGGCTGCTTTACTCAGCAAAGAGGGTGTGGAGGAAAAGCAGATGGGTTACTATCCCCGGGCTATTGATAAGTTTGAACAGGCCTATTTTCTTTCTCCCCTGTCGCCTAATCTGGCTGCCGCTTTAGCCGAGTTGTATGCTCACCGCTATAAGTCCTTGCCTAAAGAAACATATAAGGAGAAAGTTTATTACTATGCAAATAGAGCCATAGAGATGGCTCCTTATGACATAAAGACCAGGTGGTCCCTGGACAGGGCCTATGCTCTTTTAGGTGATGAAGAGGCTCTTCTAAAAGAAAGGGAGCGCCTGGCCCGCCTCCTGCCGAAAGATCCTTATACACTGGAGGTGCTGGCCCAAAGCTATTTCGACAGGGGTATGGCTTTTTTAGAAAAAGGGAAACCCCTCGATGCTAAGCCTTATTTTACCCAATGTTTAGCAGTGACCCAAAAAATCGAAGAAAATTATCTCGCTTCTGAAAAACGTTATAATATGAGGCCTACGGCGCAAGTTTACCTGCTGTCAGGGCAAGTCTCGCTGCTTTTAGCGGAGAAAAAGACGGCGGCAGAAGCGCTTTCCAAGGCCCTCAATAATAAAGATACCAAAAGTCAAGCGGGTTCATTATTGGCTCTTGCCTACCAGGACTGGGACCCCGTAAATCACACCAGGTTTTATAACCAGTACATTAAAAATAACCGGGAAAACCAGTTATTTTATGAAAAAATACAAAACCTAGCAAATCTTATGAATGGGGGAAAAGCATGAACAGAGAGACGGACGGTCAGCAAGTTTATCAGGAAATAGATCTCCGGCAGGTAATAGAGGTCCTGGACAGGCGTAAATGGATCATCATCATCCTTACCCTTACTGCTCTCCTTACCTCAGCTATCCTTTCCTTTTTTATTCTCCCTCCCGTCTACGAGGCTCAGACCACCCTTCTTGTGGTGCAGGGTGACGCCAAAAAGGTCACCCGTACCGAGGGTAACGACCTGGAGTCTATGATCAGCACGATTTCCCGCTTACCGGAAATGACCATCAAGACATATGTAGAACAAATCAAGGACCCCGTCCTCCTCAGCGGAGTTATTACAAAGCTGGATCTGGCCAAAGAGGGTTATACCGTAGAGAGTCTAGGCAAAATGCTCAAGGTTACTGCTCTTAAGGATACAAACTTAATCGAAGTTAAGGTAAATAATACAGATCCCAAGCTGGCTGTGGCTATAGGCAGCACTTTAACTGAACTCTTCCTGGAATCAATTTCCAAGAACACCCAGCAGCAGTTGAGCAAATCTGTTCTCTTTCTTCAGGACCAGATCAAAGTAGTCAGTAAAGACCTGGAAGCTGAGCGGGCAAAATTAAAAGAGCTGGAAGCGAGGCCGCGCAGTATTGCTTTTTTAGAGCAGGAGCGGGTCAGTATCGGTAATGATTTGAATAAATTCAGAAGCTTGTACCTGGAAAGCCAGGTTTCTTATCAGCAGCTGCAGGCGGGTTTAAAGGAACTGGAAAAAAGACTAAAGGAGATTCCCCCTGCAGAGCAAACCCAGACAAATTCTCTGTATGTTTCACTTAAAGAACAAGTAACTGCCAAAAACATTGCTTTAACGGAGAAAGGGGCGCAAATGGAGGCCCTCTCCAACAGGATGAAACAGCTGCAAACCCAGCTTGACCAGCTCCAGGCAGAATTAACCAACAAGAAAAACGAGACTGAACTGGTGCAGAGAAAAGTTGAAGAGTTGGAGAAAACCTATGCACTGCTGTCTGAAAAAATTACCCAGACCCAGATAACCAAGTCCATTAACCTTGGTGAAACAAGCATTCAAATTGTTTCCCCTTCAACACTTAAAGTCGACCCCGTCAAGCCCAACAAAAAGCTGAACCTGGCCCTGGCCGGTGTCCTCGGTCTCATGATGTCCGTAGTTTTCGCTTTCGTCCTGGAATTTCTTGATAACAAGATTCGCACCAGGGAAGACGTGGAGAAACACCTGGGGTTGCCCGTACTGGGTATGATACCCAAGTTTAAGGAAAACGGTAAAGACAAAAATTCCTTTGGAAAGGATACAGGCTATGCAGAGAGAAGCACTACTACCGCAAAATAATGCCTTAATTGCCCATCATTATCCTAAGTCCCCGGAAGCGGAAGCCTTTAAAGTATTGCGGACCAACCTCCAGTTTCTAGGCATGAATAAGGAAATAAGATCCATTGCCTTCACCAGCTCGGGACCCGATGAAGGGAAGTCTACGGTGCTTGCCAACCTGGCTGTTACCCTGGCCCAGACAGGCAAGAAAATCCTGGTCATAGATGCCGACCTGCGACTCCCGGTACAGCATAAGATCTTTACCCGGCATAATGCTGTGGGTTTAACCAATGTTTTGGCTGAAAATGCAGATTTGGACGAGTGTATCAGAGAAACAAAGAGCGAAGGGGTATACCTCCTTTCCTCAGGGCCCATTCCCCCTAACCCGGCGGAGCTTTTGGCTTCCGAAAGGATGACCTGTCTTATCAAGAAACTTACGGAAAGATTTGATTACGTTCTCGTGGATACACCCCCTGTTCTCGCCGTTACCGATGCCGTCCTTCTTTCGGTAAAAGTGGATGGGATTATCCTGGTGGCCGTATCCGGCAGGACAAGAATCGATCGGGCCAAGGAGGCCAAGGAGCATTTGGTCCGCGCTAAGGCAAGAATCCTGGGAGTTGTCCTGAACAGTGTGGAAAGGTCCAGGGAAGACCACTATTACTACTATTACTACGGAGAGGGCAAATGATGTGGGGAGACACCGATTGGCACTGCCATATCCTGCCGGGTGTAGATGATGGGCCCAAGAGTTATCATGAATCCTTAGCCATGGCCAGGGCTGCTGCACAGTTAGGATTTACGAAAATAGTGGCTACACCTCACTTTGAGGAGGGTGTATGTGAAAACTATAGAGAGATTATCTTAACGGAAGTGGATTTCCTGAATGATGCCATAAGAAATGCCAGGATACCTGTTACGGTGTATCCCGGCAGCGAGATAATGCTCAGCCCTACCATACCGCAGCTTCTAAAAGAAAGGAAGCTGATGACGTTGATGGATAAGGGTACACATGTGTTAGTAGAATTTCCGTTATCCCAATGTCGTCCCTTGTGGGCGACACAGGTGCTAGATCAAATTAAGCTACTAGGTATAATGCCTGTTGTAGCCCACCCAGAGCGATATTACTGGTTACAGGATGATATGGGAAGTTTTAAACGCTATGGTAGTACCAGTATTATGTTTCAAGGAAACTTCAGTAGTATTCGCGGGAAATATGGAAATAAAGCAAAGAAACTAATTATATCTCTGGACAATCAGGGATTTATTGATTACTGGGGTAGTGATGCACATTCAGAAAGAGGCTATAAGTTATTGTAAGTGGGGTAATTTTGTTGGGGAAATTAATAATTATATTACTCGGAATATATTCTATCTTAGACTCGCTACTTTCGAGGGGAGTACCTTATTGGCGAGTATCCTATGGTATTGTATTTATGGGGGTTCTTATTGTAACCCTGGTAAAATTGGCAAGAATGCGTGTTGTAAAGATAGATGATCTTATTTATTTAACTTCTAGTATGATCCTCATTTGTTTACCAATAATTTCTATATTTTTACAAGACGTTGTCTTTCTAAAGTATGTAATTGGTGACTTTGTAACTATTTTATTTCCGGTAGTCCTAGTTTTTTTGGGTAGAATTGATTCAAAGATGTTCTTGGATAGGGGGTTAAATAAACTATTATTTGCATTTATGCTTTTAGCTTCGTTAATCGCACCTTTTAATGACTTATGGGGGGGATTAGTTCGTGGGGAGAATAGGTATGATCCACCTCATGTTGTTTTAATAGCTGCAACTTGGGTATTATTATTGTTTGAACAAAGAAATAAAAGAAAAATTTTTTTTATAATATTACTTTTATTATACTTGTCGCTAAGTTATTTCTCAAACGTAAGGACAAGTATATTAACTTGGTTTATAGGAGCTTTAATTTTTTTATATATAAGGGGTTTTAGATTGGGAAGAATAAGGTTTTCGACTATGTTCATTTATGTCTCTATGTTGCTTATTTTTATATTTGGCCTCTTGAATATAGATACAACGAGCCTTATTAATAATATGTATTTGGAGCTTAAAACTACTCGGTTACATACTATTGTGGAAGGAAAAACAGACGAATCATTTATGGGTAGATTAATGGAGGTTAAGGATGTAATTAAAATAACTAAGATGGAGGGTTCTGTGCTGAATATATTAATTGGTCATGGATATGGTGCAACATTTACACCGTACTATTCGTACCCAGAGCCTAATATTACCGAATTTGGTTTAGTGCACAATATTCATATTGGGCCAGTTCAAATGTTCTATAGATATGGTTTATTAGGGTTATTTTTATTCCTATACATCTCGTTTAATATTTTTAAGAATATTATAATCAACAAACGTTTATATGATAAAAACTTGTTAAACCCAATTGTTCTTATATACAACCTATCTTTAATAATTTACTTCATTAACTTTATGTTATTTAACATTTTAATTGATCCTGCTTTTTCATACTGTTTAGCTGGTTTTCTGACTACGAGGAGGAATAACGATGACTAACAAACCTAGAGTAGCGCTGGTTTCAGGATTTTGGGGACAAAATATAGGTAATGCCTTTTTTAATGTAGGTGGAAAGAAAATATTACAAGAAATATTTCCCGAACATGATGTTGACTATATACAGGATCAGCCGGGTTATAGAACTTTTCATAATCAAAGTAAAGGTAACCCCAAGAAAGATATCGGTCTACTCAAATATCTTGATGTAAAATATATTGTTCTACAAGGGCCTATGCTCACAGTAAATTTTAGAAACCTTTGGGAGGATACTTTTAAACATTTAAAGAGGCGTGGAGTTAAGATTATTCTACTTAGTGCTGCAATGTTTAAGCATAATCAAGCAGAAGTTCAGGCTAATAGAGAATTCTTAAAGCAATATCCACCTGAAATATTGTGCACAAGAGATAAACAAACATACGATGCTTTTAAAGATTGTTGTGAAAAATCATATAACGGCATTGATAGTGCTTTTTTTGTTACGAACGCTTATGAACCATTTGTGTTGGATATTAAACCATACATTACCCTGAATTTTGATCGTTTTCCTGAACCTGACATACATTTAAATAATCCCAATAGTAGTACATTTGATTATTCTTTTGAAGCTTTAAATTATAAGTGGAGCCTTAAAATTCCCAAAATACAAAACTGGTTTTCGAAAAAAGGAAAATGGCAGGCATATATTGGTCATTTATTGGATATTAGAAAGCTTCCAGAACAGATAGGAGAATATCTAGTTATTCGACCGGAACATCGTTTCAATCCCCATATCACTTGGAAAGTTTATAAACATCCGAATGCCATAGCATCTGATGAACCATTTACATATTTTACTGTTTATGCGAATACAACCTTGACATTAAGTGATCGTGTGCACGCCTGTGTGGCTACTTTAGCATACGGTAAACCGGCAATGTTATTTACACCATCACCTCGATCCTATTTATTTGATCGGTTAGGTCTGACAGATATTAGAAAAAAGCCGGTTCTACTTAATAAAGATTATTTAGAGGAAGAAAAGAAAAAGCAGTTAGAATTTCTAAAACACGCAGTTGCTAGTAGATGAATAGTAGAATCTCATCCGTATATATAGATAAATATATTACCCATAATGCTTGTTTTGGAAAATGTGAAAATCTAAGATTTAGCGAGATATTCAAAGAAATCTAAGATTATAGAAGGAGGGAGAGTACTATAATGGCTCAGACCGAGATTGTTTCAATCGATAAAAAGGTATCAAGTCACAAAAGTGTGAAAACGACCGGATACGTGTCTAAAAGGATATTTGATTTGGTTGTAGGATTTGCGGCTCTATTGGTGGCCCTTCCTTTCATGATATTGATTGCAATTGCCATTAAGATTGATTCAAAGGGGCCTGTAATATTTGGTCACACCAGGGTTGGAAAAGATGGGAAGAGTTTTAAGTGTTTAAAGTTTCGTACGATGGTAATGAATTCACAGGAAATCCTGGATAATTTATTATTAGAGAATCCCCAACTTCGTGAAGAGTGGGAAAAAGATTTTAAATTAAAAAACGACCCACGGATTACAAGAGTAGGTCATTTCTTAAGAAAAACAAGTTTGGATGAACTTCCGCAGCTGGTTAACGTAATAAAGGGAGAGATGAGTTTAGTAGGGCCGAGACCAATTATTAACAAAGAAGTTCAGAAATATGGAAATTATTATGAGATATATAAAGCGGTTTTACCGGGTATTACTGGTCTTTGGCAAGTTAGTGGTCGGAATGATATTGACTATGAGGAAAGAGTGCAATTGGATGTTAGGTATGTCCGTAATTGGTCATTGTGGATGGATATAAAAATACTAATCCGAACAGCGGGTATTGTTTTGGGTAGAAAAGGTGCTTACTAAGAAAAAACTTGTGTCAAAGCCATCCTAAGGAGGACATAAAATGAAAACTATTATTTTAGCCGGAGGGAACGGTACCAGGTTATGGCCCCTAAGTCGCACTTATTATCCCAAGCAATTTCTCAAACTAAAGAATATGGATCGATCCATCTTTCAAATGTCCTTTGAAAGGTGCTTAAAATTAACAGACTCAGACCAGATATACATAGTAACCAATGCAAATTATAAATTTTTGGTCCTAAGTCAAATTGAAGAATTGGGTTATAAATTTAACGAAAACAATGTTTTAATTGAACCCGTGGGCAAAAACACGCTTCCAGCTATATATTTCGGGGTAAAAGAAATACAAAAACAAGGAGAAGACAAAGTAGCAGTATTCCCTTCCGATAACTTAATTAAAGATGAATTAACCCTCATTAACATAATTAAAAAAGGATTGTCACTAACCAGTGAATATCTAATTACTTTCGGTGTAAAGCCATATAAGCCACATACTGGTTATGGCTATATCAAACCAAGTGATCCCCTAGGGGATGGTTACAAAGTATCTGAATTTAAAGAAAAACCTGATTACGACACAGCTCTTTCTTACATGGAAAATGGATATTTATGGAATAGCGGTATGTTTATGTTCAGGACAGATGTTTTTACTGAGGAAGTAAAAGAGCATTGCCAGGAAGTTTATCAAACATTTAATTTAAAAGATATTAACGAAATGTTTGAAAAAGCACCAAGTATTTCCATAGACTACGGTATTATGGAAAAATCACAGCGAGTAGCCGTAATTCCGCTAGATATTAAATGGAGTGACTTGGGCAGTTTCGATGCTTTCTATGATGAATATCCTAGTGATGAATACGGCAATATCAAGTTTAATGGCGATATATTACTAGAATCAAATAATAACTTGCTTTACACAGGTAAAGACAAATCAGTAGCCTTAATAGGAGTCAATGATTTAATTGTTGTGGATGAAAAAGATACCCTTCTGATATGTAAAAAGAATTATTCGCAAAAGGTTAAAGATGTAGTAGACAAATTAAAATCCAGTAAGAATCAAAGAGTAGATTTTCACTTAACTACCTATAGGCCATGGGGTTCATATACGATTTTAGAAGAAGGGCTCTTTTATAAAATAAAACGCATCACTGTTTTGCCAGGGAAAAAATTGAGCTACCAGCTACACCACCACCGCAGTGAGCACTGGATAGTCGTAAAAGGTGCAGCAAAAGTAACTATAGAAGATGAAGAGTATTTTGTAAGAAGTGGAGAAAGTACCTATGTTCAATCAGGGTATAAACATAGACTAGAAAATCCAGGCAGGGTTCAATTAGAGGTAATTGAAGTGCAACTCGGTGAATATTTAGAAGAAGATGATATTGTTAGGATCGAAGATGATTTTGGTCGTTGTATGTAACGAGTCACGCTCTTTGACGTTAACAAGCCAACCGCCAGTGACGGTGTGATTAATCATGAAAGAAGTTACCTACGATGGCAGTGAAGGATCTAATTTTATCAACGAGTGGCCTTCTCGTCCGTGGGCAATTCATTCCGGCAACGGAAGTGAATTCCTTAGCGATCATCTTCTGCATTTTACAAAACAGGATCCTCTTGAATTCACACGCAGCAGGCCTTACAAAAAACGATAATTGCTCACTCGAGAATAGTAGGAGTTAAGTAACTATAGATATACATGTTGACTGGGAGTGAATCGCATTTATGAAAATATTAGTTATAGGAATTAATTATTACCCAGAAATAACCTCAACAGGTCTATATACTACTCAAATGTGTGAGTGGTTAGTTGAAAAAGGACATACTGTTTCTGTCATAACGGGTTTTCCATATTATCCGAAATGGAAGATCTACGACAGATATGATAATAAATTGTATGATATTGAGTCTGTTAACGGAGTAAACATCTACAGATCTTATGTATATGTACCAGATACAGTTACATCAATAAAAAGAATTATTCATGAATTATCATTTGAATTTTCCAGTATGTTTAACCTTTTAAGACAAATAAGAATGAGCCCAGATGTAGTAATAAGTATAAGTCCTCCATTTTTAATAGGATTACATGGATATTTTGTTTCAGTACTGTTGAATATTCCGTTTGTTTATCATATCCAGGATCTCCAAATCGATGCTGCAGCTGATTTACAAATGATAAAAAATAATAAAGTGCTTAATACTTTAAGGTATGTTGAAAGGTTAATATTGAAAAAGGCAGATTTGATAACAACTATCAGTATGGGTATGAAAGAAAAAATAATAAACAAAGGTATAGATGAAAAAAAAGTTACATTATTCCCAAATTGGGCTGATATAAGAGATGTTAAACCGCTAGAGAAAAATAATGAATTCAGGATAGTAAACGAGATTGACAAAGATGATTTTGTTGTTCTTTACGCAGGTAACATCGGTGAAAAACAGGGCTTAGATTATGTAGTTGATGCTGCTAGTTTATTAATTAATAAAAATATGATTAAGTTCCTTATTGTCGGAGAAGGAGCTAAAAAGGAATGGTTAATAAATCGAGTGAAGAAACTTAATTTACATAATGTACAGTTTCTTGGTATCCAACCAAAGGAAATTTTACCAAATATGCTGAGTGCTGCAGACATATGTTTAGTTCCCCAACAAAAGGATGTTACTGATATTGTGATGCCATCTAAGCTTACAAACATTTTAGCAAGTGGTACTCCAGCTTTGGTATCAGCTAATGAATCCTGTGAAGTTTCAAAAGTTGTCCAAAAATACCAATGTGGTATAGTAATTGAACCAGAGAATCCTGAAGTAATGGCAGAAACAATTGTTAATTTATATAACAATAGAGAGAAACTTAGCGAATTGGGTATTAATGGCAGGAAATATGCTGAAGAATATTTAGATATTGACAAGATATTAGGAAGTTTTGAATCTAAACTAAAAGAATTAAAAGACGGAGGAAAGAACGGATGAAAAAAGCTCTAATTACAGGTATTACGGGTCAAGATGGAGCATATTTAGCTGAGTTCCTGCTAAATAAAGGATATGAGGTTCATGGGATTAAACGTAGAAGTTCATTATTTAATACTACTCGTATAGATCATTTATATAAGGATCCACATGAGGAAAATGTAAGATTTCTATTACATTACGGTGATCTTACTGATGCTACAAATCTTATAAGGATTATTCAGGAAGTACAGCCAGATGAAATATATAATCTAGCAGCACAAAGTCATGTTCAGGTGTCTTTTGAGACACCTGAATATACTGCTAATTCTGATGCCTTGGGAACTTTAAGACTCTTGGAAGCTATTAGAATTCTGGGTTTAACAGAAAGAACGAAGTTTTATCAAGCTTCTACCAGTGAATTGTTTGGTAAAGTACAGGAAATTCCTCAACGGGAGACGACCCCTTTCTATCCCCGCAGTCCGTACGCCGCAGCAAAACTGTATGCTTATTGGATTACCGTAAATTACCGCGAAGCATACAATATCTTTGCGTGTAACGGCATTCTTTTTAACCATGAATCTCCAGTACGTGGAGAGACTTTCGTTACAAGAAAAATTACACGTGCTGTGGCTAGGATTAAGCTTGGGTTACAGGACAAACTTTATCTGGGGAATTTGGATGCGAAAAGAGACTGGGGTTATGCGGGGGACTATGTCAAGGCCATGTGGCTTATGTTACAACAAGAAAAACCAAATGACTATGTAATCGCTACCGGAGAAACCCATTCCGTTAGAGAGTTTGTTGAATTAGCGTTTAAACATGTAGGAATTGATATTTTATGGGAAGGTAATGGCGTAAAGGAAAGAGGGATAGACTCAAAGTCGGGTAATGTTCTAGTTCAAGTTGATCCCCGGTATTTCAGACCGACAGAAGTAGATTTACTTCTTGGGGATTACTCTAAGGCCAAGGAAAAGCTTGGATGGGAGCCTGAGGTTACTTTTGGAAAACTGGTTGAGATAATGATTAAAGAGGATTTAAGGTTAGCTGAAAAGGATCTGTTGTGTGAAAATAACGGGTATACTACTTATAATCCTTATGAGTAGGGAAACGGGTGAATAAAAAATATGGAGAAGACTGCAAAAATATATGTAGCCGGACATGGTGGATTAGTGGGAAGTGCGATAAAACGGAGACTAGAGGGGTTAGGTTATAAGAATCTCGTATATAAGTCCAGTAAAGAATTGGATCTGAGAGATTCTTTGGCAGTTAAGCATTTTTTTGAGTTAGAAAAACCGGAGTATGTTTTTCTAGCTGCAGCAAAAGTAGGTGGAATTCTAGCGAACTCTAAATATCCTGGTCAGTTTATTTATGACAATATTATGATCGAAAGCAACGTAATTCATTCGTCACACTTATATGGAGTTAAAAAGCTTTTATTTCTCGGGAGTTCGTGTATTTATCCCAAGTTTGCACCACAACCCATAAAGGAAGAATATCTATTATCTGGAGAACTGGAACCTACCAACATGCCTTATGCTGTGGCAAAGATTGCCGGGATACAGCTCTGTCAGGCATATAACAGGGAATATAACACCAATTTTATCTCAGTAATGCCGACTAATCTATATGGGCCAAATGATAACTTTGACTTGGAAACTTCCCATGTAATGCCAGCCTTGATTCGCAAATTTCATGAGGCAAAAGTAAACAAGCTCCCTTATGTAGAAGTGTGGGGAACCGGTACCCCCAGACGTGAATTTCTTTACATAGACGATTTGGCAGACGCGTGTATATTCTTAATGGATAAATATAATCAGAATGAAATCATTAATATAGGAGTTGGTGAAGATATTTCCATCAGGGAATTGGCTTTGTTGATTAAAGAAATTGTAGAATATAAAGGAGATATCATTTGGAATACGTCAAAGCCTGATGGAACACCCAGAAAATTACTAGATATAAGTAGGCTTACCAGTCTTGGCTGGAAGGCTAAAGTTTCATTACGAGAAGGAATTTTATTAACGTATAATTGGTTTATAAAGAATTATTATAAAAATGATTAATAATTAACGTTACAGATCAAGGAAGGAGTAGATACTTTGTCCATACTTGTCACCGGAGGAGCAGGATATATAGGCTCTCACACGGTAAGAAAATTAACTGACATTGGTTATAATGTTATAGTCTATGACAGTCTGGAAAAAAGTCATAAAGAGTCTGTAAAGGATATACCCCTCATTGTGGGTAATATTCTTGATGAACAATTATTAGATAGTACGATGAAAAAGTATAATATACAAAGCGTTATTCACTTTGCTGCCTATAGCTTAGTAGGAGAATCGATGGCTGAACCGGAGAAATATTATGTAAACAATGTTTGTGGAACAGTAAATCTCCTAAAAGTTATGCTAAATAATAATATTAAAAGAATAGTATTTTCCTCTACGGCTGCTGTTTACGGAGAACCTCAAGAAATACCCATTACTGAGAATAGTCCTAAAAATCCTACCAATGTATACGGTAAAACAAAACTAATGATTGAGGAGATTCTGAAGGATTATGACTTAGCTTACGGCCTTAAATATATCTCCTTAAGATATTTTAATGCCTGTGGAGCGGATGAAAGCGGGGAAATCGGTGAAGATCACACTCCCGAGACACATTTGATGCCCCTTGTCTTACAAAGTGCCCTTGGCAAGTTACCGGAAATCAGGATATTTGGCACTGATTACCCCACGCCGGACGGTACATGTATCAGGGATTATATTCACGTTAACGATTTGGCGGAGGCTCATATCCTGGCTCTTGAGAAATTGCTTGCTGATGGTCAGTCGGCAGTATATAACCTTGGCAATGGTAATGGTTTTTCAGTGAGGGAAGTTATAAGGGCTGCTGAGGAAGTGGTTGGCAAGCCAATAAAGGTGGTCGAAGGGGAACGTCGGCCCGGGGATCCGGCTGTGCTGGTAGCATCTGCAGAGAAGATTAAAAGGGAACTAGGCTGGCAGCCGAAATATCAAGGATTAAAAGAAATTATTGAAACTGCCTGGAAATGGCATCAGTTACATCCTAATGGTTATAACACAAATGAAAATTTTTAGTTTAATAAATTATGGAGTGGGCTAAGTGGATCAGTTGACGAAGTATTATAAATGGCTCAATCATCCTAACCTGGATGAAACATTAAGAAATGAGCTTAAAGAGGTTGCAGAAAATGAGAGGGAAATCGAAGCAAGGTTCTACAAAGATCTGGAATTCGGTACAGGGGGTTTGCGTGGCATCATCGGAGCGGGGACCAACAGAATGAATATCTATACCGTCCGCAAGGCTACCAAGGGTTTAGCTTTATACATGCATAAAAACATCCGCTGGGATAAGCTGCCCTCGGTAGTTATCGCCTATGACTCCCGCCGGATGTCCCGGGAGTTTGCCGTAGAAGCGGCGAAGGTACTGGCTGATAATGGCATCAAAGCCTTTGTGTTCAAGGAACTGATGCCAACACCGGTACTGTCTTTCGCTGTAAGGGAACTGGAGGCTACTGCAGGGATAGTCATCACCGCCAGCCACAACCCCCCCGAATATAACGGGTACAAGGTCTACTGGTCCGATGGCGGTCAGATTACAGATAATATAGCAAATGCCATTACTCAGGAGATAGCGAAGGTGGTTGATGAGCTTGCGGTGACCGCAATGGACTATGATGAAGCTGTTCTGCGAGGGCTGATAGTCTTTCCAGGGGATGAACTGGTAAAGAAATATATTTCCTATGTAAAGACTTTGTCCTTGCAGCCTGAACTGATAAAGGACCGGGGGCAGGAAATCACTATTGTATATTCGCCACTCCATGGTACCGGGAACAAGCCTGTAACACGCATCCTGAGAGAAATGGGCTTCAGGAATGTACACGTGGTTCCCGAGCAGGAATGTCCCAATGGCAACTTTCCTACGGTAAAATACCCTAATCCTGAGGAGCATGCTGCCTTTGAGCTGAGTATAAAGCTAGGGGAGAAAATTGACGCCGATATCCTGCTGGCTACTGATCCTGATGCAGACCGTGTGGGTGTAGCTGTGAAGGATGATGCGGGCAAATACAGAGTTATCACGGGAAACCAGCTGGGGGCCCTGTTTCTGGAGTATATTCTCTCCCAGAGACAGAACCAGGGATTGCTTCCACCCAATGGTACGGTAATTAAGACCATTGTTACCTCGGAAATTGGCAGATCCATAGCTGCGGCATATGGAATCGAGACCATTGATACCCTGACCGGCTTCAAATATATAGGGGAGAAAATAAAGGAATTCAAGGAGAAAGGTGAACGACAGTTCCTCTTTGGCTATGAGGAAAGCTATGGCTACCTCATTGGTGATGAAGTGCGGGATAAGGATGCCGTTCAGGCTTGTCTTCTGGCTGCGGAGATGGCCCTTTACTATAAAACTAAGGGGCTTACCCTCTATGAACAGCTTCAGCGTATTTTTCGCAAGTACGGTTTCTATCGGGAAGATTTGCTCTCTTTGAACCTGGAAGGGAAAGAGGGGCAGGAGAGAATTGTGAAGGTAATGGAAGATTTCCGAAAAGGTTATATTCTCACCATAGCTGGTAAGGGAATTGTCGCTGTGGAGGATTATCTAAACCAGAGAAGATCATACCTGTTAGAAGGCAGGGAGGAACTAATCAGTCTTCCCAAGTCCAACGTCTTGAAATATATCCTGGAGGATGCTTCCTGGTTGTGCATTCGTCCTTCCGGTACTGAGCCAAAGCTTAAAATCTATTTTGGTGTTTGTGGTGGTAGTGAAGTTGAGGCTAACGATAAATTACTGCAGTTAAAGAATTATATGATAGATATTATGAACCAAGGCAGTGCTGACAGGTTACAGGGAAACTGCTTACGGCTTAATGCTGCCATGTAGATTGAGAAATTTTGTATAAGTATTGGAGTTAAATATGGACAATAAAAAAGTGGGTACGGTAGCTAAAGCTACGCTGGTTATAGCCGTAATCACAGTACTGTCAAAGATACTGGGTTTTGCCCGGGAGGCAGTTATAGCCCAGCAGTTTGGGGCCAACAGTGTTACTGATGCCTTTCTGGTGGTCTTTAACATTCCATATATGTTTAATGGCATACTAAGTTCTGCCCTGGTGGTTGTGGTAGTTCCTATTTTTCTGGAGTACATGGCCAGGGGGCAGGTGCCGGAAGCCAGGAAAATTTTTACTACAGTATTTGTGGTGGCTGTTTTTATCATGGGGATTATTGTTCTCATGGGCATTACTTATTCCGAGTACGTCATCAGGCTATTTGCACCGGGGTTTAACGAGTCAACCCTGGAGCTAGCCTCAGTTTTGGCCATCTTGATCTTTCCGACTATCCTCTTTTTTACTATCACAAACTTCCTAATGGGTGTATTAAACGCAAGTAATATCTTTGCGCCCCCGGCCATGGCCCCCGTTATTCTCAATATAGCGGTCATAGGAGCGGTCTTTACCCTAGGGCGTAATTATGGAATCTACGGTGCAGCTCTAGGTATGTTAGTGGGTACTGCTATGGGGGCCCTTTTTCAGATAATCTTTATTAAGAAGACGAGCTTTCGCTTTATTGGTTTAATCAGTATCAGGGATGAGAGTGTAAAGAAAGTTTTTCGTCTCATGCTGCCCGTTCTCATAGGAAGTGGTGTGGGTCAGTTAAATGTACTCATTTACTATTTCTTTGGTTCGGGTCTAAATGAAGGTTCCATCTCCGCACTGAACTATGCCACAAAGCTGATACTTCTCCCTCAGGGTATATTTGTAATGGCGGTGGGTACAGCCATATTTCCCAGCTTGAGCCGGGCTGTGGCCTTTAAAGAAATGGGCCGGTTTACGGGTACTCTGGCGCGAGGGGCAAAGATGGTCTTCCTCTTTACTGCCCCTGCAGTCATGGGATTAATGATTCTCAGGCATCCCATAGTGGAGCTCCTTTTTAAGCGGGGTGCCTTTGATGAGCGGGCGGTCTATCTTACTACAGGGGCTTTGCTGCTCCTTTCAGTGGGGTTAATCGGTCAGTGCCTGGGGCCAGTCATTACCAGGGGTTTTTATGCTCTGCAGGATACGGTAACCCCTGTGAAGGTGACAGTGGTAACTGTGGCTATAAACCTTGGGCTTTCCGTATTATTGGTTAAAAGCGGTCAGCATCTCGGTCTTGCCCTGGCTAATTCCATAGCCAGTACTGTTAATGCCCTTCTGCTCGTTGCCATATTAGGCAGACGAGTGAAAGGAATTATAAACAAGGAGTTGCTTATCTTTGCCAGCAAGGTAGTTGCTGCTTCCCTGATCATGGGTCTTGCTGTCAGCGGTATGGATGCTATTCTGGTTAAAACCCTCACAGGCAGTAAAATCTTATTGGCCCTAAGGGTGGGGATTGATATTTTCATTGGCTTGATAGTATACCTCCTAACGGGGTTTATCACGAGAATAGATGAATTTAGTTATTTGCTGGATATTACGAAAGTCATTGCGAATAAAGGCAAGGTAGCCTTAAGGACTGGGACCTAGAGCCCCAGTCCCGTTTTATTAGAATTATTTAATAAATAGAGAAGGAATATGCTGTTTCGTGTAGAATAAAGGTTATTAGACACCGTTTTATGGAATTGTGTGTAACCATGTAGCAAAGATTATATCACTGATAAAGGCAAACCTGGCGAAAGCCAGGGACGCAAAGCCACGAGTCTAAAGTCCTTGCGGGGGCCATGATGGTCGGGTTGCCGGTAACCAGGGTGAAGTCAGACTTTACCCCTGTTTTGGTGATTCCTAAAACAGGGTTTTTTCATTTTGATAGCCACTTCAGTAATTGGCTTAAACGTAAAAAAACATGACTGACAGAATGCAAGAGATGTGGTATATTTTTATATGTGATTTTTTTTCAAGGAGAACAATACCTAATGAGAGAAAAGAAAGGCCTTCCCCCATCTAATGATTACGTGAAAGTCTTGGTTTTTGGTGCTCTGATTATATCTTTTATTAGTGTAGTGATGTATTTATTGTATTAGTCCTATATAATAAGATTATTAGTAAAGCCCGATGAGGCAATATGAATGCATTCTATGCGTTTGTATTGCTTCTTATTATTTTTCCATTCACAATCCAACAGTAACAGCCCGGGGGATGCGGCACATATAATCTACTAAAAACATCCTAAAAACCACCCATGCCTAGAAGGCACAACCAATTATGAAAATATGTAGAAGTGATTACAATGGTCTAATTTTCTGCTACATTGGAATTATCAGGGACAAAGGTTGATTGTATTTTGATGGTATAACCTCGACTAAAAACCTAACCTGATTGCCTTTGAGCACGGCCAATTGTCGCCCCTTGTTTTTAAGGACTTGGGAACAGCACGGGTACTAAACTCCATATTTTCTCGGGCAATCATCCCTGAAATCCATTGGAGCAGGAGTGAGTCGTATGCAAGACATTCTGGAAATTTGTTGTGGTCTTGATGTCCACAAGGAAACTGTTGTCGCCTGCTTATTAAAAGGCAATGTTGACGGGGAACCAGTTAAAACCATCCGCACTTTTTCCACCCTTCTTGCTGGACTTGATGAACTAAAAGCCTGGCTGGAAGAGGAAAACTGCCGGAATGTGGCTATGGAAAGTACTGGTGTTTATTGGCAGCCTGTATATAACGTACTGGAAGAAGCCTTTGACGGCAGTATGGTTTTGATTGTTACCAACGCCCGGCACATGAAGAATGTTCCTGGCAAAAAGACCGACATGAAGGACGCTGAATGGATAGCCACTCTCTTGCGTGCCGGATTGTTAGAAGGAAGTTTTATCCCCTCGAAACCTATCCGGGAACTCCGTAATCTGACCCGGTACCGTAAAAGCATCGTCGAGGAAATTACTTCCCAGAAAAATCGGATTGAAAAGCACTTACAAAGCTGCGGCTTTAAGCTGTCAACATTTCTCACCGATATATTCGGCGTATCAGGCCGAGCAATTATAGATCACCTTTGCTGCTACGGGAAGATATCTGCCCGCGAAGTAGAAACATTTGTAAAGGGGCGCGCTAAGAGCAAGCTCCATGAGATCAAACAGGCTGTCAATGGTAAAATGGATGTTCACCAAAGGGAGTTCCTCAAGCTTTTGCTAGGGTGGCTGGATCAGCACTACGAGCATCTTCACCAGGTAGAGCAAAAGCTTGAGGAAAAACTCAAGCAATATCAAAGACAACTGGAGCAACTGGACGGCATCCCGGGGATTGACAAAACCGCCGCTGCTGCAATCTTGGCGGAAATCGGCATTGATATGAGCCGATTCAAAACCGCGGAACATATCTGTTCCTGGGCGGGCTTAAGTCCTGGTAATAATGAAAGTGCAGGAAAAAAAAGTCCACCCGTACCACCCATGGCAACACCTATCTAAAACGAATCCTTTGCGAAATTGCCTGGTGCATCACCCGAATACGCGATAGCTATTTATCGTCTTGGTACTGGAAGATAAAACAACGCCGCGGGGCCAAGAAAGCTCTCATTGCATTAGCCAGAAAGCTCCTCGTGATCATTTACAACTTATTGAAGAAAGATGTTGACTACGACGAGACATCCTTTGAAAAAGCTAAACAAAAACAGGAAAAATTCCGTGTAAAAAGAATTATTGCCGAAGCTAAAAAACTCGGTCTGGAGGTGAGAGAAGTCCAGTAAGCTGTCTAACAGTTATATCCTCCAGAAGGATTAATCCGTCAGATGCATGAACTTGCATCTGCTAGTTCGTTATTGTCTTTTTTGCCTTACAAGCATATTGATTATTTGATAGGGTTATTTTCGTACTAATAAAGGAGAAAGTCTGACATGATTAAAAAAACATGTCCTGCTTGCGGGGGAAATTCCTATTCCGCTTATGATGATCCCGATTGGAAATGCCCTTATTGCGGTGAAAATTTGGGAGATAAAACCTGGACAAATAAGTGTTCCCTTGCTCCGGATAAAAAAGAACGCCATTTGTATCTTGTAGAGGATTTTGACAGTGACCAGGCATCATTAGTTTAACGGTACAGTACATAAGGGGAATCTTCACATGGAAGGTTTCCCTTTTTCTTTTCACTATCTTGGAGGGGCCTGTATGTTTTTCTTATAACTGAATTTTACCGGAGTAATGCCGGGATCATTTATTGTTTTGTCAGGCGTGTGTTTGATGAGATTTCCTCCGTGATTAACACCAATATTGAGCATGCCGCTTAATTCTTTCACATCTATGGTATCAAGTCTGAATTCTAGTTTATCGTTGTGCATCTTTTCGATGATGATTTTCTCTATTACCCAGCTTTTTTGCGCCAGCAAACGGTATAAATCCTCCTGGCTCTTTTCCAGGGCGGTGAGTTTTTCTATCAGCTTATCCATTTTTTCTTCCATGGGTGGTGAAAATTGAGGTTTTGCCAAAATATGCGTTAGCTTGCGCCACAGACAGTTTAGCATAATCCCCTCTCCCTTGCTTAGCGTGAAATGGTATAATTTACGGCATAATACTATATTACGCAAGTTGAAACAGGTTACAGGCAAATAGTAACGGTAAAGTTTACCAGAGTACTTGCAGGAATCATTCTTATTAGATAGGATAGAAGTAAATTAAGAAAAGGAGGATAAAGCATGTTTGAAATAAAAAAGAACATCTACTGGGTAGGCATCAAAGACTGGGAGCTCAGAAAGTTCCACGGTGAAGAATATACCACCCG
Source organism: Thermanaerosceptrum fracticalcis (assembly GCF_000746025.2). NCBI lineage: Bacteria > Bacillati > Bacillota > Clostridia > Eubacteriales > Peptococcaceae > Thermanaerosceptrum > Thermanaerosceptrum fracticalcis. The sequence continues at coordinate 2,506,356 of NZ_CP045798.1, read as the reverse complement.
GCGGGGTTCCACGTATAATTCTTATCTCATCAAAGACCAAAAAACCGTTTTAGTGGATACGGCCTGGGACCCTTTCAAAGAAGAGTATGTGGCGAACCTGGAGAAAAACGTGGGGCTTAAGAATATTGATTACATTGTGGTCAATCACTCGGAAATTGATCATTCGGGGAGTATGGGGCTTTTAATGTCCAAGATCCCCCATACCCCTATCTACTGCACCCAAAACGGGGCCAAGATTTTAAAGAAACACCACCACCAGGATTGGAACATTCAGGTGGTGAAAACCGGGGATACCCTTAGCCTGGGTGAGTATGAACTCATGTTTATTGAAGCTCCCATGCTCCACTGGCCCGACAGCATGTTCACCTATGTCAAGGGAGCCAATGTCCTCTTGTCCAATGATGCCTTTGGGCAGCATTATGCCACCTCTCAGTTTTACAATGACCAGGTGGACCAGTGTGAGCTTTACCAGGAGGCTCTAAAATACTATGCCAATATCCTTACCCCCTTCAGCAAGATGGTAAGGCAGAAGATTGACCAGTTTAAATCCTTAAATCTCCCCGTGGAAATCATTGCTCCCAGTCATGGTGTCATCTGGCGGGACAACCCCCTGCAGATTGTGGACAAGTATTACCAGTGGGCCGGAGACTACCAGGAAGATTTTGTGGCTGTTATTTATGACACCATGTGGGAAGCCACGAAAAAAATGGCCCATGCCATTGCCGAAGGGTTGAAAAGAGAGGGTTTGGCCTATAAAATTATCCATTCCGCCAAGACGGACCATACCGAGCTTATCGCTGATGTTTTCAGGGCCAAAGCCGTCCTTGTGGGGAGTTCTACTGTAAATAACAGCCTCTTATCCTCAGTGGCCGCCGTACTGGAACTGCTGAAGGGCATGAAATTTAAAAACAAAGTGGGGGCTGCTTTCGGCTCTTACGGTTGGAGCGGGGAAGCCGTAAAAAATATTTCCGAGCGACTGGAACAGGCCGGTATCAAGGTAGTGCAGGAAGGGATCCGTGTCCAGTATAATCCCACGGAAGAAGAACTGGCCCAATGTGTGGAGTTCGGCCGGGAGTTTGCGAAAAAACTATAACTTCAAGATTTCCTAGACCAAAGATTTACCTCTTTGGTCTATTTCTTATTTCCCATGTTCTATACGGAAACAGTCCTTCTCCAAGTTTTCCCCGGGTATGAAAATTATGTATAATAAGAAAAGAATGGTAGCGAAAAAGCAGAGGATAAGGAGGGTGATGATGTGAGGAGAAAAATTTCCTTTCTCTTAGTGATATCACTTATACTAAGCCTGTATTATTTCCCTGTACCGGCGGTTGCAGCCCATAGGAATATAAGGATTTTCGGGAGTTATACAGCAGTAACAAATCCGGAGCTTATCCTGCGTGACAATGTGGTAGACAGACCTGTCTCTTATTTTATACGCTTTACGACTCCCCATACTTTAATGGGGGGGAGAGATACCGTTACCCTCAAGTTCCCACAAGGGATTGACATTTCTTCAAATATTACAGCAGGCAATGTCTCTTGCAACAGCCGTGATGTGGCGGGCTTGGATTTATCCAACAATATTTTGACTCTGACTGTACCTTCCGCCGTGAATATCTTAGCGGGAGAAGAAGTGGAAATCGGCATCGCCGGCAGTGTCATCCGCAATCCCCGGGAAGCAGGGTATTATCAGATTGCCCTTTACACCTCTCAGGACACGAAGGAAGTGAAGACAGAGCCCTTTTATATTACCGACTTTGAATACTCCAATGGCGTAAGCAAACCTAAAGTCAGCATCAGCACAGGGGAAAGCGGAAAAGCCCCTGTGTACCGGATCAGTTTTAAAACTTCACCCAACGGCAGATTAACGGGAGGGGTAGATAAGATTTTCCTTACCTTTCCTTCCGGTACGGGGATGCCCGGTTGGGTAGATGGCCGCTGCATAACCATTAACGGGTACACTCTAGCCGGTCAAACCTTGACCATAGAGGGAAATAAAATTACCCTTCAATTGCCGGCGGGGTTAACGATTCCTGCCAACGGGGCCGTGGAGTTAGTGATTTCCTCCGAAGCCCAGATTAAAAATCCCCGGGCTTCCGCCTATAACACCATTAGAGTAGCCACCTCGGCTGAGACACGGGAAATCACCTCTTTCCCGTATAAGACGGAGGAAGGCAGCTCTTCCGCTGAAGAAAGTAAAGCAGGCCTCAGTGTTGTGGTTACCCCCGACGGAGCTGGACAGCAGGCCGCTTATACCATCACCATCAAGCCTGGCCTCCTTTACAGGTTTGACAGTACCATTACCGGGTTAGTTCTGGCTTTTCCCAGCGGTACGGAGATTCCCTCCGCAGTGAGCAAAGAACATGTCAAAGTAAACGGCAGGACTGCCGCCGGAGTTCTGGTAAACACAAAGAAGGGGGAACTAATCTTTACCCTGGACGAAACTTTATCCAGTAATGAGCAAATCGTGATTAGCATCGATAGAGCCGCCGGCATCAAAAATCCCGGACCTGCCCAGTATAAAATGGATGTAGGAGTCTTAAGGAGTGCCGGTACCATTCTTTCCGACTGGTATGTCATTAAAACTGCCTCCTCTTCCGTAATTCCACCCGGCACTACACCTGTTACCGTGAACAAAACGGTACGTTTAAGAGTGGACAGTATTTTGGCCGAGGTGGATAATTTGGTAACCGTGATGGATGCAGCCCCCGCCATTGTCAGCAATGTTACCTTGGTGCCCTTACGTTTCGTGGCTGACGCTCTGGGGGCAACTACCGAATATAACAGTGCAGGCAGCTATGTGACAGTAAAGTATGGAACAAAAGAAATGACACTCTGGGTCAATTCCAAGCTGGCCAAAGTCAATGGTGCTTTTGTTAGCCTGGCGGCCCCTGCCTCCATGATTAACAACAGGTTGATGGTGCCAATCCGTTTTGTCAGTGAAAATTTCGGGGCCCAGGTGGCCTGGGACGGAACGACCCGCAGCATCACCATTACCCAGGGCAACGGGTCCGGCAGCAGTAACTCCACTCCTGTTAATCAATATCCCATTGGCTATAAAGCTTATGTGAAAGCAGAGCACAGCTACGTCAACGTGCGAAGCGGCCCCGGTACCCATTATCCCCTGGCAGGTAAAGTATTAAAAGGAGAATACATGATGATTACGGGGACGGAGGGTGACTGGTATAAGGTTAAACTCACGTCCGGCGAGGCAGCCTGGGTGGCCAGCTGGGTAGTGGATGTGCGAACGTGAACAAGCATGAAGCAGCGGCAATCTTACAGGATATGGGTCTTCTCCCGGAGCTAAAGGGATGTTTTTATTCCTGTGATCAGGCCTGGGATAAAGGAATACCTTCATGGGAAAAAACAATGGTATAAGAAATAAAGCAACAAAGGCCTCTCCCGCTTAGGGAGAGGCCTTTGTTGCTTGAGGGAAAGAATCACTTTCCCTATAAAGGTGTAGGGGGATGAAGAAAGAGTACTTGCCCCCACAATCACAAAATAATTTTATAGATAGAGTTAAATATCCTTATTATTAAATTGTGAAATATTGCGCTAATCCAGAAGGGATTATCAGTTTTAAGTCGAAATATGTTTAACAATACCATAAGCTGAAATTATACTATTTATAAAACGCTAATTTATGCATCATATTAGCAAGATGCTTATGGTACATATAAAGAGCAGCGTGGGAGGTGTAATGATGAAGCTACATGAAGACTGGTGGGCAGTTATCCTGGGTTTGGGCCTTTGTTTTGCGGTGGCTATGAAGTTTATCCCCAAGGTACCCTGGTAAAATAGAAAGAAAGGAAGTTGAAAGATGAGCGTAAATACACAAAAACAGCCTCAATCCCAGCTAATGGGGACCATCATTGGCATTGTTATCATAGCAGCCCTGGCTCTTGTCGTAAACTGGCTCAGTCATAATTCCGCTAAATTTGTGGGCAAAGAATTTTCAAAAGCGCTAGAGTACCCTCTCTGGGCCGCTCTTTTAGGTTTAATAACTAACGCTATCGTTACTGCTACTAACACAAAAGAAATGATTAAGCCTGCCATCCGGACTGAACTCTTCCTCAAAACGGGGCTTGTACTGATGGGTGCAAGTGTGAACCTGGCTGTTATCGTCAGTGTGGGTGGAAAAGGAATTATTCAAGGTCTCATTATGATAACTGCTGTGTTCTTCTTTACCTGGTGGCTCTGTGACAAGTATGGTCTCCCGGAAAGCCTCAAAGCCGTAATGGCCACCGCCATTTCCGTTTGTGGCGTGTCCGCGGCCATTGCCGCAGCAGGTTCTGTGCTGGCCAAAAAAGAAGAACTGGCTTATGTTACGGCTTTGGTTATTTTCACTGCTCTCCCCTTAATGGTACTTATGCCCTGGTTGGCTAACGTGATGGGTCTGCCTCCTGAAGTGGCAGGGGCTTGGTTTGGCGGAAACATTGATACATCAGCTGCAGTAGTGGGTGCCGGTACCATTCACGGGGAGGCAACCGCCAAAATTGCCGCTGTGGTCAAGATGACCCAGAACGCCCTCATCGGTTTCGTAGCCTTTGCTCTGGCCTTCTACTTTACCGTGGTAGTAGAGAAAGGCACCAAGCCCAGTGCCTCCGTAATCTGGGAGCGTTTCCCCAAGTTCGTCCTGGGCTTCGTTTTGACTTCTATTCTTGCCAGTATAAACTTCTTCGATAAAGGTGATTTAACCGCGATCAAGAACCTGCAGCAGTGGGCCTTCAACCTGGCTTTTGTCTGTATCGGTCTGGAGCTCACTTTTGCCGATTTCAAACATATCGGCGGCAAGCCCACAGTGGTGTTCTTAATTGCTACTCTCTTTAACACAGTGCTGGCCCTGGCCTTGGCTTACGTCCTCTTTGGTCTGTTGGCATAAAATAACGATAGTAAAAGGGAACTGCATACGCGGTTCCCTTTTGTGCGCAAAAAGAAGGCCTGCGAGGCCTTCTTTTTGCGTATATTTCCTATCTGATCCAATAATTCGGTTTCGGATGTCCGATTTCCGCTTACCGACATCCGAAATTGTGACCAGAGTCCAGTGTCCGGTGTCCGGTTAATTTACTGGTCACTGGTCACCGGTCACCGATTCCGGTCACTGGTCACCGGTCACCGAAACAGTATCTGCGAACTGCCAACTACCAACTAATCTACGTCCGCACTGCCCCGGTCTCCCTGGCCGCCTTAGCTACTGCGTCAGCTATAATATCTGCTAATGTGCCTGTCATACTGCAGGTAAACAGTGCATACACATAAAAGTAGTGTATTTCACACGTATCTTTGCAGTCTGCTGGGGAGACGGGAGTTATGAGACAGGCCGCATTAAAAGTGATCATCGTATTAATCAAAAGCCTGGGAGTTTTGACAGTCTTTACGGGCTTGGCTCTTATCGGGAACCACCAATTCCTGTGGGGCCTTATTGTCTTTATCGTAGGCATCACTACCCTGGGCTTCCATGAAGAGGGGTGGAACTAGTGGAATTTACCATGAACCATCCGGTGCTCTTTTTTTTACCCATTGTTGTCAGTTTTGTTTTGCACATCGTTATCAGTATGGGTTTAATCATGGAAGCCGGGGCAGGGTTTTATCGTTTCTTCATCTACTATGCCAGTGCAGCTTTTCTCGTGGTTTATCTATTGATGTTCAACCAGGGGGTAACGCTGGCTGCCACCAGGATAGTCATAGATTACCCGGGAAAAAACATTTACCTGGAGAACCAGTATGGTTCGGTGCGTATTCCTGCCGGAAATATCAAGGGAGTTATTGTAGAAAAACAAAAAAATCAATACGAGACCGTGTGGGTGATAAGTCATGAACAGACATTTTATATTGATAGAAAATTCTCCGGCTTTATTAACTTTTTGCCAGCCCTAGAAGCTTTAGTGGATTTAGACGAGCCCCGGTATGCAGGGGATGCCTTGATCTACCCCGCGCGTCATGTTCCCAAAAATACATCCCTGGAAATTACCAGGGACGATAATACGTTGAAAGGCGATACCCTGTATTACCTGCCCTGGATTTTAGTTATGCCTTTCTTTAGCTATAAGCTGGGGATAAAAACCTGGCTGGGCACCAACCGATATCTTCTACTTTATATCCTTACCTATGGTCTGCCGGTTATGCTTTTATCTCTTTTCTTTAATCCCTCCCTTACAGTAAGTATTTTTCTTATATTTTATCCTGTGTATTTGTTGTTTCTCAGTGCCGCTTGTATTCCCGAATAGAAAAATTCTTGAGAACCCTGCGGGGTTCTTTTTTTGGATATACCGGGCCAAAATCACAAATACTAAATTCAAAATCAAAAAGGGGGTTCCGATGCTTTGAAAAGATTGTTTGGGACAGCGGTGGTTGTTCTCACAGTAATCCTTTTCTTTACCGCATATTTCGCGGCCGTGGCCCAGGCGCGACCCTTATACATCGGTGTATCCGGCTCCGATGTGCGGCAAGTGCAGTCAAAGCTTAAAGCCCTGGGTTTTAGCATAGTGAAAATAGACGGAAGATATGGCTGGCAGACTGCCCAGGCGGTAAAAGCTTTCCAAAGGCGTAATGGCCTAAAGGCTGATGGTGTAGTAGGTACAAAGACCTGGAACGCTCTCATGAATAAGGCTAAGCCTGCGGCTGCCCAAAGCAGCCGGGGTGGTACAGTCTCCAGCAATGATGTCTACGTCTTATCGAAAATTATCAGCGGGGAAGCCAGGGGTGAACCCTATGTCGGACAGGTAGCTGTCGGTGCGGTAATAGTGAATCGGGTGAGGAACTCCAACTTTCCCAATACTGTCTATGGTGTCGTTTTTGAACCCGGGGCTTTTGATGCCGTTTCAGACGGGCAGTACTACCGGCCTCCTACGGAATCAGCAGTAAAGGCGGCCCGTGCAGCCATTAATGGCTGGGATCCTACGGGTGGAGCCTTATACTACTGGAATCCGGCTACGGCCACCTCAAGGTGGATCTGGTCCAGGCCCATCATTGCCCGTATCGGTAAACACGTCTTTGCCCGGTAAGTTCGCAGCAGTTTAGTTACTAGTTATTAGTTACTAGTTGCTAGTGGTTTTCGTCGGATGGCGGAAGTCGGAAAGCGGAAAGCGGAAAAGGGACAGGAATGTCCCCAATAAAAGGGGGATTGAGGATGAGGAAATGGCTTTACTGGGTTTTGCCCGGCATCTTAACGGTAGCTTTGTTGGCTACAGGATACTGGGGTTATCGTGAATACCATGCACGGCAGAATTTGCAGAACCGGGCCGAGAGTCTGTACCAGAAATCTTATCATGAATTGAGCTGGCATATTGATACCATTGCTGGACAATTGGCCCAGACGCTCATCAGTTCATCGAAGGAACAGGCTATCTTAGGCTTGGCCACTATCTGGCGTCAGGTCTTTGCCGCTCAAGAGGATCTGGGGGCCTTACCCCTGGCCTTTGTCCCCTTATCGAAAACGGAAAAGTTCCTTTCCGATACAGGGGATGTTTCTTACGCCCTTTTGAACCGGACAGCCCAGGGACAAACGGGGCTTACGGAAAAAGACCTGAAGACAGTGGAACAGCTTTATAACCGGGCCAAAGTCTTAAGGGAGGATTTGGCAAAGGTGGCTTCGCAAATCCTGGATCAAGAGCTGAGCTGGACCCAGGTGGAGGTATCTGCGGTACAGGCTAATGGGGACTTAGTCGATAATACGATTATTGACGGTTTCCAGCTTATGGAGAAAAAAATGGAGGAATACCCGGAATTAAACCTGGATGAAGAGTTTAGCCGGGTAAGGCCCGATGTGAAAAAGGTTAGAGGGAATCAGGATATCAGCGCGGCAGAGGCCCAGAATATTGCCCAAAAATGGTGGTTTTCCCCGGATGACAAACATCAGGCCAGAATCAGCTACGAAGGTGTAGGGGATATTCCCACCTTCGGTATAGAGTTCCCCCCCATGGAAAACGAAAATGTACCTGTTTATGTCGATGTCAGTAAACTGGACGGAACCATCATCTGGGCCATGAAACCGAAGACCGTGGGTGACTTGACCCTGGATTTAAGCGCCGGTGAACGTAATGCTAAAAGTTTCTTGCAGAGCCATGGTTTTAACGATATGGTCCTGGTAGAAGTGGACCAGGGAGATGGGACAGGCATTTATACCTTTGTGCCGCGGCAGGGTGATATCCTTCTTTACCCGGACCAGGTAAAAGTACAGGTGGCCCTGGATAATGGCGAAATTATCGGCTACGAAGGAACACCCTATTATATGTACCATAAAAAAAGGGATTTAGGGTCGCCGCGTATCAGCGAAGCCCAGTTGAAAAAACAAGTGAGTTCCTATTTAAATGTAGAATTAATCCGTCCTGCCTTAATTGCCGATACCTGGGGAAAAGAAATTCTTGCCTGGGAAGTACGGGGGTCCATAGATACGGAGAAGTTTGTTATTTTCTATAACGCCCTCACTGGCAGCGAGGAATCCATTGTACGGATTACGCCGCCGCCTAAATTCGATTTTAATGTAGAAGGCTAAGCAAAAGCTCCGCTTCAGCGGAGCTTTTGAGTTATTTAGTTTGGTAGTAGAAGGACGCTTTCCGATACCCGCTTTCCGAAATCCGATAGCCGAAGTATTAATATTATCTATGAAGCATTCCTATCACTGTCGGAATTCGGAAGTCGGTGATCGGATGTCGGAAGTCGCCGGTTGCGTTGACATCATTCCCGCAGGCAACATATAATTGTGGTAATTAAGAAGGAGTCTAACTTGACAGAAGTTGGGGGAAGTATTAATCTAGAGTATGAATTGTTGGTAGACAATGTAAAACTCAGTGATAACAAACTAAGTATTGGGATGAGCTCGTGACTCGTTGCTGTTAATTTTGAAATCTGATTGGGAGGGACATTGGGAGAGAATGAGTATTGTTGCTGAGGTTCGTCATAATATCCGTCTCCAGATAGAAAAAGCCCTGGAAGAAGCACGTGCTAAAGGTGCACTTACCTTTGAGTCCATACCGAATTTTGTCCTGGAGGTACCCAGGGAAAAGGCCCATGGTGACTTTGCCACTAATGTTGCCATGCTCCTGACTAAACAAGCAAAACTTCCTCCCCGTGTCATCGCTGAACACCTGGTGGCTAACTTTTCCAAAGAAGCTACCTGGGTTGATAGAATAGAGATTGCCGGCCCCGGCTTCATCAACTTTCATCTGGGTACCGGCTGGCTTTATGCCGTCATGCCTAAGGTGATAAAAGAAGATACAACCTATGGCAATTCCACATATGGCCACAAGGAAAAGGTACAGGTTGAATTTGTCAGCGCCAATCCCACAGGATTATTACATATGGGGAATGCCCGGGGAGCAGCCCTGGGGGATACCTTAAGTAATCTCTTGGAGGCCGCTGGTTTTGATGTGACCCGGGAGTTTTATATCAATGATGCCGGGAACCAGATAGAAAATTTTGGCAAATCCCTGGAGGCACGTTATCTCCAGTTAATGGGTGAGGATATACCCTTCCCGGAAGAAGGCTACCACGGGGAAGATATCATCACCACAGTAAAGAACATCATTGCCGAAGTCGGCGACAAATATCTCTCTATGGATTCGGCTTTACGCAGGGAATTTCTCATTCAAAAAGCCCTGGAAGAGAAGCTCGGTGCCATTCGTAATGATTTAGCCCGTTTCGGGGTAGAATATGATGTCTGGTTCAGTGAGCAAACCCTCCATGACAGCGGAGCAATTGCCAAAACCATTAAGGAACTCCAGGAAAAAGGGTATATCTACGAAAAGGAAGGGGCACTCTGGTTTAAGTCTACCCTTTTTGGTGACGAAAAGGACGAAGTAGTTGTCAGGTCCAACGGGATCCCCACCTATTTTGCCGCAGATATTGCTTATCATAAGAATAAATTTGAGAGAGGCTTTCAAAAAGTTATCAACATCTGGGGGGCAGACCACCACGGTCATGTGGCCAGGATGAAAGGTGCTGTAAAAGCGGTAGGCTATGACCCTGACCGCCTCCATGTCATCCTCATGCAGCTGGTACGCCTTTTCCGTGGTGGGGAAATTGTGCGTATGTCCAAAAGAAGCGGGCAGTATGTTACCCTGAGCGAGTTAATGGATGAAGTGGGTAAAGACGCCGCCCGTTACTTCTTTGTCATGCGCAGCCCTGACAGTCATCTGGATTTTGATTTGGATCTGGCTAAAGCTGAGTCCTCGGAAAACCCGGTTTATTACGTGCAATATGCCCATGCCCGTATTAACAGCATCCTGAAAGCCAGCGGCACAGAGCTGCCTCCCGTGGAGAATGTGGATTTTACTTTACTAAAGGAAGAGGCGGAACTTGAATTGATTCGCAAGATTGCCGACCTGCCCGAAGAAATAGTAGGCGCTGCGGTGAATATGGAGCCCCACCGGATTGCCCGGTATGCCCATGATCTTGCTTCGTTGTTTCACAGCTTTTATAATAGCTGCCGCGTGCTCACGGAGGACGAAGAATTGCGTAAAGCCCGCCTGTGTCTCGTCGATGCGGCTCGTATAACCTTGCGTAATGTCCTCCATCTCCTGGGCCTAAGTGCACCGGAAAGAATGTAAAGAAAAAAAGGAATAGAAGGGGTGTGAGCAAATGGAAGAAGTTAAAAATATTAATTCCGCTCTATCAGAAGTTGAGATAGCCTATCATTTATTAAAATCAGGGGGGCAGCCCAGGAATCTTCGGGAACTCATGCAGGAGATTTTCGCAATTAAAGGGTTGCCCATGGATGACCCTCGCCTTATGGCAGCAGTTCATACCCAGATTAACCTCGACAACCGTTTTGCTCATCTTGGTCAAGGTAACTGGGGACTGAGGGAATGGACCCAGACCAAAGTTGTGCGTCGTGTTACTCCTTCTGGATTTGGTACCCGTGCTATACCTGTACGCCGCCGCTCTTTGCAGGATGAAATAGAATATGAAGACGGTGAATACAGTGAAAAATACGATATCATGCCCATGGATGATGAAGAGGATGAGTGGGAAGAATAAGGGCCGGACCCTTTCCGGCTCTTTTTCATTATTGATGGTTGGTGGCATTTTACAGTGACCGGTGACCAGTAAATTAACCGGACTCCGGACACTGGGCTCTGGTCACTTACACAGGTGCTGGACTCTGGACACTGGACTCTGGTCACTTATACAGATGCTGGACACTGGACTCTGGTTACAGTTTCGGATGTCGGACGTCGGAAAGCGGAAAATCGGAATCAAATTGCTGTTGACTCGGGCAGTGGGTAAGTATAGAATTTATAAGGTATGTTTAAATAAACTTTGACAAAATAATAATTTATCGACGGATGTAAAGGAGGGGAAGAAAGTGACGACAAAGTATATATTTGTAACAGGCGGAGTTGTATCTTCCCTGGGGAAAGGCATAACAGCAGCCTCTTTGGGGCGCCTCTTAAAAAGCCGCGGGCTAAAAGTGGCTATTCAGAAATTCGACCCATATATTAACGTGGACCCTGGCACCATGAGCCCCTATCAACATGGCGAAGTTTTTGTTACGGAAGACGGGGCAGAGACTGATCTGGATTTAGGACATTATGAAAGATTTATTGATATAAATCTTAGCCGTGCATCGAATGTTACCACCGGTCAAATCTACTGGTCGGTTATTTCTAAAGAAAGAAGGGGAGATTACCTGGGGGGTACTGTCCAGGTCATACCCCATATCACCAATGAAATTAAAGAAGCCATTCACAGGGTGGCCAGGGAAACTCATCCTGATGTAGTGATTACTGAAATTGGCGGCACAGTCGGTGATATCGAATCTTTACCTTTTCTGGAAGCCATCAGGCAGATCAAGAGCGACGTGGGACGGGACAACGTCATGTATATTCACGTCACCCTGGTGCCTTTTCTCAAAGCTGCCGCTGAAGCGAAAACCAAGCCCACCCAGCACAGTGTCAAAGAACTGCGCAGTATCGGTATCCAGCCTGATGCCATTGTCTGTCGTTCGGAAAGACCCCTTTCCAAGGAGATGGAAGAAAAGCTGGCCCTTTTCTGCGACATAGACAAAGAAGCAGTGATTCAGGCCGTCGATGCCGAATCTATCTATGAAGTTCCTCTCATCCTGGAAAGCGAGGGGCTGGATGATATTGCCATCGAGCGCCTAGGCTTGCAGTGTGGACAGGCCCGGCTGGATGAATGGAAAGAAATTGTCCGCAAGATTAAAAATCCCCGCGGCTGCATTAACGTGGCCCTGGTGGGTAAGTATGTAGAGCTTCCCGATGCCTATATGAGCGTCAGTGAATCCCTGCGCCATGCGGGAATCCACCATAATGTCTCTGTAAAAATAGATTTGATTTATTCCGGCGATTTGGAGAACGGTAAAGAGCCCGAGGAGATCCTGAAAAATGCCCATTGTATTTTAGTACCCGGTGGTTTCGGAGATAGAGGCATCGAAGGAAAAATTAAGGCCATCAAGTATGCCCGGGAAACAGGGAAACCCTTTTTAGGGATTTGTCTGGGTATGCAGCTGGCTGTGGTAGAGATAGCCCGCAGCCTGGCCGGTCTCGACGCCAACAGTTCAGAGTTCAACAGTGAAATTCCTCATCCCGTTATCGATCTTCTGCCTGAACAAAAGAATATTGAAAACCTGGGCGGTACCATGAGATTGGGCAGCTACCCTTGTGTTCTTACCCCAGGCACTAAAGCCTATAAGGCATACGGTAAGGCAGAAATATCCGAGCGGCACCGTCACCGTTTTGAGTTTAATAACGATTACCGGGAGATTTTAGGCCGTCATGGATTGGTCTTTAGCGGGCTTTCTCCCGATGGGCGCCTGGTGGAAATCGTGGAGTTGTCCGGTCACCCCTGGTTTGTAGGCTCCCAGTTCCATCCCGAATTCAAGTCCCGTCCCAATCGCCCCCATCCTCTTTTCCGTGACTTTATCGGCGCCGCTGTTGAACAGAAAAAGACGCAAGCTTAGCTTGCGTCTTTTTGCCAAATACTATCAATAGCCACCTGATCCAACAGTAATGATGAGTATTTAGTAACCAGCGTCCCGCTGAAAACCACTAGTAACTAATAACTAGTAACTAGTAACTAGTAACTAACAAAGGAGGTTGCCATGTTACAGGCAAGATTAATCGAACCTGAGGAGAAAAGATATTTTAATGATTTTGTGTCCCGGGCTCCCAAAGGGCATATTCTCCAGTCTTATGAATGGGGGGAGATTAAGGGGCGGGGAGAATGGCAGCCCTTAAGACTGATTGTCGAAGATGAAAATGGAGAACCCCGGGCCGCTGTCAGTCTCCTGAAAAGGGTTATTCCAGGGCTTAACAAGGCCTTTTTCTACGCGCCCAGGGGCCCGGTGGGGGATGTACATAATCACGGGCTCATGGACTTTCTGTTTGCCGAAGTAGGGAAACTGGCCAAGGCCCATGGCGCCATTTTCCTTAAAATTGATCCCGACATTCCTAAAGAAGATGCTGATTTCGAGAAGTATCTAAACTCCAGGGGCTTTAAAAACAGTGAAAAGGGCCAGGGCTTTGAAGGGGTTCAGCCTAAATTTGTTTTTCGTTTGGATATTACCCCTGATGAAGAGACCCTCTTTAACAACTTTCATCAGAAAACCCGTTATAATATCCGACTTGCTCAAAAAAAGGGCGTAGAGATCAAGGAAGACTGCACCAAAGAAGACCTTCCCGTCTTTTATGAAATTCTCAAAGAAACTACCGAACGGGATAAGTTCCTGGTGCGTTCTTATAGTTATTTCGAAGATTTGTGGGATTACTTAGTACCCTCCGGTTACCTTAAGCTTTTTATGGCTTACTATGAAGGGAAGCCTATAGCAGGTACCTTGGCCTTCTTGTTCGGGGACAAAGCCTGGTATATTTACGGCGCCTCTTCCAACAGCCACCGGAATGTGATGCCCAATTACCTTTTACAGTGGACCATGATTAAATGGGCTAAAGCCAATAATTGCACCTTATACGATTTTCGCGGTGTTCCCGGTCATTTGAGCGAGGATAATCCCCTTTACGGGCTTTATAGATTTAAAAAAGGGTTTAATGGGGTCTATACGGAATTCGTAGGGGAATATGACCTGGTTTATTCACCCTTTTACTACTGGCTCTGGACAACCCTGGAACCCATTTACCAGAAGAACATTCGCCGTCTGATTAACCTGAAGAAAAAACTAAGGGGAAAGAGGTAGGTTTTGATGGATATTTCCAACCTTGGCGCACGATGGGTTGAGGTTGACCTGGATGTTATCAAATATAACTTCGAACAGATTCGCGAACTGGTACCCAGGCCTGTAAAAATGTTAGGCGTGGTGAAAGCTGATGCTTATGGGCACGGAGCAGTGGAAGTTGCCCGGGTCCTGGAGAAATTGGGTATCGATATGCTGGGTGTGACCACGGTAGAAGAGGGGAAGGAGCTTCGTGAAGCCGGAGTTACTGCACCCATCCTGGTTTTTGGGCCTTTTCTTAAAGAAGATGTAAATACCATTATTGACTATTGCTTAACGGCTACAATAGGAAACAGAGAATCTGTCCGGTGGCTGCAGGACGGCCTGGCTCAGAGAGGCGGAACTGTCAAGGTCCATCTAAAAGTAGAAACGGGTATGGGAAGGACGGGGGTTTGGCCCCGGAAGGCCTTGCAGGTTATTTCTGAAATTTCGGCAGTTTCCGGTCTATACCTGGAAGGGATCTATTCCCATCTGGCCACAGCCATGTGGAAAAACAAGCGCTATGCACAAGAGCAGTACGCCATTTTCAAGAATGTCCTGGATAATTTGGCAAGAGAAAATATTAACATACCCATCAAACACCTGGCCAACAGTGCGGCGGTATTGGATCTCCCCCATATGCAGCTGGATATGGTGAGGGTGGGTACTCTCCTTTACGGGCAGTATCCCGCTCCTGAACTGGAAAAAAAGATTAAGTTAAAAGATCCCTGGTCCTTAAAAGCTAAAGTAATTTATCTTCGCACCCTTCCTGCCGGGCATAGTGTAGGGTATGGCCGTACATACAAGGCAAAAAGGGAGACTAAAGTGGCCGTGCTCCCTTTGGGTTTTGTGGATGGGCTCCAGACGGAACCTGTCCAAAAACCGGCCAATATCTTAGATCTGCTGAAAGGCATAGCCAAGCTTGTCCTGCACTACCTGGGGCATCCCCTGGTAAGCCAGCCCGTCATTTTTCCGGGGGGGCGTGGTCTTATTATCGGCAAGGTGGGCATGCAGCTAAGTATGGTTGATGTGACAACCCTTAAGGGAATTGAGGTGGGAACAGTGGCTACCGTTCCCGCCCGTCGTACTGCTATTCGTCCTACCTTGCCCGTTGTATACCGGGAAGAGGGAAGAGTAAAGAGTGTTAAGGTTACTTCCGCTGCCATCTGGGAAAAGGAAATTGCCGTCAAGTAGCAGTGGGATTTTCGATAAAAATTTAAATTTTCCCCCATTTTAGACCTAGCAAAAGAGGAATTTTGTAATGAATGTTGTAAGTATAATTTATTGATAATTACAATATTTAGGACTTAACGTTGCCCGAAGTGAATAGGGGAAAGGACGGGTGCCTGTGGCAGCCAAGGTATTGGTGGTTGACGATCAGGAAGGTATTCGGAAATTACTTAAAGAAGTACTGGTGGAACTGGGTTATGAGGCGGAAACTGTTTCCTCAGGGGCAGAAGCTGTGCAAGCTTTTACGGAAGGATCCTTTAAACTGGTTCTTATGGATATGAAGATGCCCGGTCTCAACGGCTTTGAAACAGCGGAGAGATTAAAAAAGATAAGTGAAGATCTGAAAATCATTCTTATGACGGGTTTTTATGACAGCTTTCTTTTGGAAGAAGCAAAAAACCACGGCGCCGACGGCTTGCTCAATAAACCCTTTAGCCTGGTAGAAATCCAGAGAATCCTGGAAGAAACGTTTAAAGAGGAGAGGGGACACATCTGCTAACCAGTTAGCAGTTGGCATTAGGTTAGTTGGTAGTTGGTAGTGATTAAGGAAAAAACGCTTCCCTCTTCCCGATACCCGAATTAGCAGTATATCTTCGGGTAGCTGGCAGCGGGTGGCGGGCAGCGATAAACTTCGTCGGATGTCGGTAAGCGGAAATCGTAAGTCGGAAGTCGGAACTCGAAGCGGCGTAGCCGCATTTTTTTTAGTCCAGGAAATTATAAATTTCCTGGACAGGGGTGTGGCAGGATTTTTCTTTAAAATGGAGAATACACTTTGTGGAAGGAGGTAATAAAAAATGCTGGTTTCTACCCTGACTACGTTGGCTTTACGCTGCCCCGGTTGTGGCAAAATGGACTTTTATGCCATTTCCCGTTTCAATTTTAGCGGCAACACCAACGTAAAAGTGCTTTGCGAGTGCGGTACAACACTGATCAACATCGCCAAAAAGAGTAGAAACATTTATTGCCTTCAAATAGAGTGTGTCATGTGTGAAACCAAGCATCTCATCACCCTTAAAGCCCACGAATTATGGAACCAGAAAGTACGTACCGTCACCTGTGAGGGAACAGGTGTGGAAATAGGTTTTATCGGCACAAAAGAATTAGTGATGAAAAGTGTAAAAAATCTAGACAGGTCCATTCGGGAGATGGCCGAGGACCTGGGCTATGATAAATATTTTTTGAACTCTGATGTGATGTTTCAGGCTTTAGAACTCTTAAGAACCATGGCCGAGGAAGGGAGAATGTCCTGCAGCTGCGGGGGGGCTCAACTGGAACTGGAGGTTTTCCCGGATAGGATTGAATTATCGTGTTCCTCCTGTGATGCCGTGGGAATTGTGTTTGCGGAGACGGTAAAAGATCTGCAGTGGATACAAAACATGGAGGGTATCCACTTGGAAGCCCATTCCTACCGTTACCTGGATGATAAACGCTTGAAAAAACGGCGTCGTGTGAGAAAATAGTGTTTAAGGCTAGGCGATTTTGCTTATCATAAAATAAGCAAACACGAAAGCCTTTTTTCTTTGTGTAATTCTTATTATTTTTTAGGTGCTTTTAAAATATCTTTTTAATAAGATTACTAGTAACTAGTAACTAGTAACTAGTAACTAGTAACTAGTAACTAGTAACTAATTTAAGGGAGGTCATGTATCATGCCGCTTGTAACGGTAAAAGAATTATTAGACAAGGCGGAAGCCGGTGGATATGCTGTGGGGGCCTTTAACTGCAATAACATGGAGATCGTCCAGGCCATTGTGGCTGCAGCCGAGGCCGAAAAAGCACCCGTTATTATCCAGGCCAGTCAGGGAGCCATCAAATATGCGGGGTTAGACTATATTGTCGGGCTGGTCAACATTGCGGCCAAAAACAGCAAAATTCCCGTAGCCCTGCATTTAGACCACGGTACAAGCTTTGATCAGGTTATTAAATGCATCCGGGAAGGGTTTACTTCCGTAATGATTGACGGTTCAAAATATCCCCTGGAGGAGAATATCGCCCTGACGAAAAAAGTTGTGGAAATAGCCAGGGCCGTGGGCGTTTCTACCGAGGCCGAACTGGGTAAGATTGGCGGCACGGAAGATGACATCACCGTCCTGGAGAAAGAGGCCATGATGACAGATCCCGAAGAAGCAAAGTTTTTTGTAGAGCAGACGGGTGTGGATTCCTTAGCCGTGGCCATTGGCACAGCCCATGGCCAGTACAAGTTTGACCCTGAGCTGGACTTTGACCGCTTGGCCAAAATCAAAAGCTTAGTCAATATTCCTATTGTACTCCACGGTTCCTCTGGGGTACCAGATAAGGATATAGAGAAAGCCATCTCTCTGGGAGTGCGCAAAGTAAACATTGATACCAATATCCGGGAAGCCTTTGTCAAGGGGGTACGGGATGTTATCAATAAGGATGCGAAAGAGATAGATCCCCGCAAAATTTTGGGGCCCGCCCGGGAAGCCATGACTGCAATCGTCCGGGAAAAAATCCGTATTTTCGGCTCAAGCGGCAAAGCGTAACCCGACTCACTGCCAACTGCCATCTAACGTGAGCCGTTAACCGTGAACAGTGAACCGTCTTCCGACTAGTGACCAGAGCCCAGTGTCCGGTGTCCGGTTAATTTACGGGTCACGGGTCACAGGTCACTGATTTCGGTCACCGGTCACCGGTTAGGTGAACCGTTAACTAACAACTAACAACTAAAAGCAGGGAGTGATAAAACATGCGTTTATTTCTAGACACTGCCAATATAGAACAAATTAAGGAAGCAGTTGAACTGGGCGTGATTAGCGGGGTTACCACCAATCCTACTCTAGTGGCGAAAGAAGGAAAAGACTTCTTCACTTTAATCAAGGAAATTTCCAGTATAGTTCCCGGACCCGTTAGTGCAGAGGTCATTGGCCTCACTGCCCCTGAAATGATTGCTGAAGCGAAAAAGTTGGTCCAGTTAGGCAATAATATCGTGGTGAAAATTCCCATGATTAAAGAGGGCTTAAAAGCCGTCAGTGCCCTTTCCAAAGAGGGGATAAAAACTAATGTTACCCTGATTTTCTCGGCCAATCAGGCGCTTTTGGCGGCCCGGGCCGGCGCCGCTTATGTGAGTCCTTTTGTTGGCCGTCATGATGAACTGGGTGTACATGGCATGGATCTGGTAGCAGACATTGTGCAGATTTTTGATATCCATGGTTTCACAACAGAAGTAATTGCTGCCGCTATGCGCAACCCACTCCACACGGTAGAAGCGGCCAAAGCGGGTGCCCATATCGCTACCATTAATCATGCCATACTCATGCAAATGATCAGTCACCCCATGACCCAAATAGGTCTGGAGAAGTTTCTTGCCGACTGGGAGAGTGTACAAAAGAGGTAGGAGTGAGTTAAATGGCAACAGAGAGATTTGGTTCCGTCATGGAACGAGAATTAGCCATGGAGTTTGCCCGCGTTACGGAAGCCGCAGCTTTGGCCTCCGCACGGTGGTGGGGCCGGGGCGACAAAAACGCTGCTGATGAAGCAGCTGTTACGGCTATGCGGGCCATGTTCGACACCGTCAATGTGGATGGTACAGTGGTTATTGGAGAAGGAGAAATGGATGAAGCCCCCATGCTTTATATCGGAGAACGCGTAGGCACGGGGAAATCCGTACAGGTGGATATCGCCGTGGATCCCCTGGAAGGGACCAATCTGGTAGCCAAAGGTTTAACGGGGGCCATTGCCGTGTTGGCTGCGGCACCCCGGGGCTGCCTCCTTCACGCGCCAGATATGTATATGGAGAAGATTGCCGTGGGCCCTGCAGCGGCAGGTAAAATCCACCTGGATGCCACTGTAACGGAAAACGTTAAGGCTGTGGCCGCCAGTTTAAATAAAGGCTTGGAGGATGTGACCGTAGTTATTTTGGACCGCCCCCGCCATGAGGCCATTATTCGGGAATTGCGCGCCATAGGGACACGGATTAAACTGATTAGTGATGGTGACGTTTCACCGGCTGTTGCTACCGCTATTCCCAATTCCGGTGTGGACATGGTTTTGGGCATTGGCGGAGCGCCCGAAGGAGTTTTAGCCGCCGCTGCCCTGCGCTGCCTGGGCGGCGAATTCCAGGGCAGGCTCTGGCCTGAAGATGAAAAGGACCTGGAAAGAGCCCATAAACTGGGAGTCACGGATATCAAAAAAATTCTTACTATGGATGACCTTGTTAGAGGTGATGATGTTATTTTTGCGGCCACTGGCATCACTGATGGCGATTTCCTCAGGGGTGTCAGGTACTATGGTAACATAGCCACCACCCATACCTTAGTCATGCGGGGCGCTACGGGGACTGTGCGCTTTATTGAAGCCCAGCACCGCAGTGACAAGAAGCCCAAATATGTGAAGATATAACATATGATCGACTATCCGCTATCCGCTTTCCGCTATCCGATGTCGGTAATCGGTGGTCGGTAGTCGGAGAGCGGATGTCGGCAATCGGTAGTCAGACAGTCGTATAATGATTATGATCGACTATCCGCTATCCGCTTTCCGATATCCGATGTCGGTAATCGGTGGTCGGCAGTCGGAGAGCGGATGTCGGCAATCGGTAGTCAGACAGTTGTATAATGATTATGATCGACTATCCGCTATCCGCTTTCCGATATCCGATGTCGGTAATCGGTGGTCGGCAGTCGGAGAGCGGATGTCGGCAATCGGTAGTCAGACAGTTGTATAATGATTATGATTGACTATCCGCTATCCGCTTTCCGATATCCGATGTCGGTAATCGGTGGTCGGCAGTCGGAGAGCGGATGTCGGCAATCGGTAGTCAGACAGTCGTATAATGATTATGATCGACTATCCGCTATCCGCTTTCCGATATCCGATGTTGGTAATCGGTGGTCGGCAGTCGGAGAGCGGATGTCGGCAATCGGTAGTCAGACAGTTGTATAATGATTATGATCGACTATCCGCTATCCGCTTTCCGATATCCGATGTCGGTAATCGGTGGTCGGCAGTCGGAGAGCGGATGTCGGCAATCGGTAGTCAGACAGTTGTATAATGATTATGATCGACTATCCGCTATCCGCTATCCGCTTTCCGCTATCCGATGTCGGTAATCGGTGGTCGGCAGTCGGAGAGCGGATGTCGGCAATCGGTAGTCAGACAGTCGTATAATGATTGGGTGAAAAGAATGTACAAAAATGTCAATTTTCGCCGTTGGCTGAAATATAAATATCTCACCTTCATGCGCATTAAGGATCATCCCAAGAATATCGCCGTTGGTACAGCGTTGGGGATAGCCTTTGATGTACTGCCTACTTTTGGTACGGGAGTGGTTATTGCCTATTTTCTGGCGGCTGTGATCAAGGTGAATCGCCTTGCCGCGCTTATTAGCGCTGTTGTTTTTAAATTGGCCATTCCCTTTTTTGTTTTTATTAATATCAAAACAGGGCAGTTAGTCATGAAAAGTCCTGTGAAAGGACCGAGCCCGGAACTCGTGGAGAGCTGGCATAGGGGGATCAGTTGGACCCATTTGGGGGCGTCCTTTCTCGTGGGGAGCGCTATTAACGCCGTTGTTCTTGCTGTACTAGCCTATTTTGTCACTTACCAGTTTATATTATGGAGGCGGAGCAGAGTAGCAAACCGTCAACAGTGACCAGTGATCGGCTGCGGATTTACGCTTACCCGAGAAAGTTTATCGCTGCCCGCCACCCGCTACCAGCTACCCGAAAATATATCGGGAATCGGGAAGCGTAGGTCACTAACAACTAACAACTATCAACTAACAACTGTTATCTTGCACATCTTCCCCTTCTATGCTAAAATATTGTATTGTACGAGCATTGAATATCAAGGATCGGGCTTATTCGGAAAGAGGGTGAAATCATGAAAGAAGGTATCCATCCAAAATATCATAAAACTACCGTAACATGTGCTTGTGGCGAGACTTTTGAAACAGGTTCCACTAAGCAAAACTTACGGGTTGAGATTTGTTCCAAATGTCATCCGTTCTTCACCGGAAAACAGCGTGTTGTCTTTACAACAGGTAGAGTTGAGAGGTTTAAAACCAAGTACGGCCTCGAATAGTAGCTACGTAGCAGAGCCCAGGCTCTGCTATCTTTATATTTTAGTTACTAGTTGCTGGTTCCTAGTAATACAATTTACCAACTGCCAACTGTCAACTGTCAACTACCAACTACCAACTAACTGTGGAGGGGTGAGGAGTTTGTCTCGTTTTCCCTATGGCGGGCAGGCAGTCATTGAGGGTGTCATGATGCGTGGCCGTAAGAACCTGGCCATTGCCGTACGCCGGGCGCCCAACGATATAGTCCTGGAGACCCAAATGATCAGTTCTATTGCCGAACGCTATCCTTTTCTCAAGTGGCCTGTTTTACGGGGCTTTATTGCCCTGGTGGAAGCCATGGTTATTGGCGTGAGGGCTTTGACTTATTCGGCTAATCAAGTGGTTGAGGGTGAAGGACAGGGGGAATCTATCGGACCCTGGGAAATGGCCTTTACAGTAGCCTTCTCTCTGGGTATGGGTATTGGGCTCTTTTTCCTGCTGCCGGCGGGGTTAGCCCATCTCCTGGAAAGATACGCAACAAATGCTGCCTGGCAGAACCTGATAGAGGGAATATTCCGCATTACCATTTTTTTGGCCTATGTTGTGGGTATTTCCTTTTTAAAGGACATCCAGCGGGTTTTTCAATACCACGGCGCCGAGCACAAAGTGATTCACACTTATGAAGCCGGAGAAGCTTTGACTGTGGAGAACGCCAGGAAATTTTCTACCCTTCATCCCCGCTGCGGTACCAGTTTCCTGCTGGTCGTGATGGTCATCAGCATTCTGGTTTTTTCACTTTTAGGCAAGACTACCATCTGGATAAGACTTCTCTCCCGGATTGTTCTTTTGCCCGTGGTGGCCGGTCTTTCTTATGAGTTTATCAAAGCTGCGGGCCGACACCAGAACAACCCTGTGATGCATATTTTAAGTTTGCCGGGAATGTGGCTGCAAAAATTAACTACAAGGGAGCCCGATGATGAACAACTGGAAGTGGCTATCCGCGCTTTAAATAAAGTCCTGGAGACTGAAGAGGGAGTAGAATCCATCAACTAACAACTGCCAACTAACAACTAACAACTGATAAAGTGGAGTGTGTCAGCAACAATGTTGGAAAAACTGGAACATCTGGAAGAACGTTATGAAGAACTAAGCCGGCTCTTAAGCGATCCTGAAGTGATAAGCAATCAGAGCGAATGGCAAAAACATGCCAAGGCTCATGCCGCTCTGACGGAAGTGGTTTCCACTTTCCGGGAATATAAAGATGTGGTGAAAAATATTGCCGGCAATAAAGAACTCTTAGAAGATAAATTGGAACCCGATTTTCGTGAACTGGTAGAGGCGGAATTAGAGGAACTGAAAGAAAAGAAAGAGGACCTGGAAAAACGCCTGAAGATTCTTCTTCTGCCCAAGGACCCCAATGACGAAAAAAACGTTATCATGGAGATCAGGGGAGGAACAGGAGGAGAGGAGGCGGCCCTCTTTGCCGGCGACCTCTTGAAAATGTACAGCCGTTATGCCGAAAAACAGGGCTGGAAGACGGAGATGCTTTCGGCAAACTTAACGGATATTGGCGGGATTAAAGAAGCCATTATCATGATTGAGGGACGGGGTGCCTACAGCCGGCTAAAATTTGAAAGCGGTGTGCACCGGGTGCAGCGGGTGCCGGAAACAGAATCAGGCGGCCGCATCCATACCTCAGCGGCCACTGTTGCCGTTTTACCCGAAGCGGAAGAAGTGGATGTACAGATCAATCCCAACGACATCAGAATTGATATCTTTTGTTCCAGCGGCCCCGGCGGGCAGTCCGTCAATACCACCCAATCGGCGGTGCGTATAACCCACATACCTACCGGTCTTGTGGTTTCCTGTCAGGATGAAAAGTCCCAGCATAAGAATAAGGATAAGGCTATGAAAGTCCTGAGAGCCCGTCTCTTGGAAAAAGCCCAGGAAGAACAAATGGGAGAAATGGCCAGCGCCAGGAAAACCATGGTGGGAAGCGGAGACCGCAGTGAGCGCATCCGCACCTATAACTTCCCGCAAGGACGGGTGACTGACCACAGGATAAACCTTACTTCTTACCGCCTGGAGGATGTTCTCCAGGGGGAGCTGGATGAATTTATTGATGCCTTGATCACAACGGACCAGGCAGAAAAACTAAAGAAGGTGGAGTAATGCACAAAGGGAAAAAGCCGCAGACTGGAAGAGAGGCCCTCCGGTGGGCGGCTTCTTTTCTCGAAGCGATGGCCATGGAACAAGGACAAGCCCGGTTGGAAGCCAGGCTTCTTTTGGCCAAAGCCTGGAATAAGGCGATGGTTTCCTTAGTAACCAGTCTCCACGAAGATCTTCCCGGGGAAGTCTGGCAGAGGTTCACCGGCTTTGTGGAACGCAGGGCGGCCCATGAGCCCCTCCAGTACATCTTAGGCAAGCAGGAATTTATGTCTTTGTCTTTTATGGTTACTCCTGCGGTTTTAATACCCCGCGGCGATACGGAGGTGCTGGTGGAAGAAGCCATTCGCCTCCTGCAGGGACGGGAGAACCCCAGGATTGTAGATTTGGGAACAGGCAGCGGCGCCATTGCCGTAAGTTTGGCTTATTACCTGCCGGGGGCAAAAATATGGGCGGTGGATATCTCCGCCGAAGCTTTGGCTGTGGCAAGACACAATGCCCTGTGGCATAAAGTGCATGAACGGATCTGTTTTTTGCAGGGTGATCTTTTTGCGCCCCTCCCACCCCAAATAAAGTATGATCTGATTGTTTCCAATCCCCCTTATATCAGCGAAGAAGAATATAACGAATTGCCTACCGATGTTAAAAAAGAGCCTGCCCTGGCCCTGTTGGGGGGAAAAGACGGCCTGGACTATTACCGTAGAATCGCTGTCCATGCCCCGTTTTTTCTGGAGAGAGGGGGGGCATTGCTTTTGGAGATTGGCTGGCGGCAGGCAGAAATGGTTAGACGGTTCCTCCAGGACAATGGATATACGTCCATCCGGATCCTCCGGGACCGGGGAGACAGAGACAGAGTAGTTCTTGCAGAAAGAAGTTAATAAAAAACTAACATATTTTGTTTCCAGCCACATAAACCTTGAGTATTAAAATGCACGGATGAGGTAATTAGTCATGATGGAGCAATGTACAGGCGATCTTGTGGTTTATGCTGGTTTGGGGGCAATTTTTTTATTTGTCCTGGTGGCTCCTTTTGTTTCCAGGGGTGTAGAGAAGAACCTGGAGCCCTTTCTGTTTATCATGGGATTGGCTGCTGTCCTTTTAACGGGCGATTTGACCCTGGACTTATTAAGAACGGCCCTGGTAGAGCCGCTGCCCATTTCTCTGGCTGTACTGATTACAGGGTTTTTGTTTTACCTGGGTAAAGACTGGTTGACCAAGGCTACAAGTTGTGTCAGCCGGCAAATACCGCCAGCCGTATTGCATTTTCTTATTGTTGTGATACTGGGGCTTTCTGCCAGTATTATTACGGCTATTATCGCTTCGCTGGTCCTGGTGGAAGTGATCTTACTTCTGAATTTGGACCGGAAAAATCGGGTTGTGCTTAGCGTTCTGGCTTGTTTTGCCATAAGTTTGGGAGCAGTACTAACGCCTCTGGGTGAACCCCTTTCCGCTATTGCCAGTGCCAGACTCAAAGTAGATTTTTTTTACTTAATGCGTTTGCTGGGCTTATATCTTATTCCAGGAATTTTCTTCATAGCCTTTTTAGCAGCTCTTTGCGTGGGGGCTACCCGCAAAAAGGGAGCCGCTTTTCAGAGAGCTGGGATGGATATAAAAGAAGTAATTCCCAGGGCATTTAGAGTTTATATCTTTATTATGGCCTTAATCTTTCTGGGTGAAGGTTTCCGTCCCCTAATTGACCGGTATGTAGTCCCCCGGGACAGCAGGATTCTGTACTGGATTAATATGATCTCTGCTGTTCTTGATAACGCCACTTTGGCTGCTGCCGAGTTAACCCCCTCGATGAACAGGCAGCAGGTCTCGGGATGTCTTATGGGGCTCTTATTAAGCGGTGGTATGCTTATTCCCGGCAACATACCCAACATTATTACGGCCAGCCGGCTGCAAATTGCCAGCAGTGAATGGGCCAGGGTGGGCATCCCCCTGGGGTTGGGCCTGATGATTTTTTATTACGTAATCTTATTCTGATTAATGCAAAACTTATTTTTCCCCGCCCTAAATGTGGTACAACTGTATAATTATCAGAAAAGGGCAACTTAATAGTAATGATTAGGTTGTTGAATAATCCGGTATTAATATGTAAAATTAGTACATATTGAAATTGTGACAATAAATATGTTTTAATAAATATGTTTTAATAAATATGTTTTAATAAATATGTTTTAACGTAGTTTAGTCAGGAAACCTCTGAAAATCAATTTTAAAATACTAATAAAGATAAGAATCTCATAACAATTCATGTTAAAATAGAGGAAAAGAGAAAGGGGGAAGGGGGAAGGGGATTTCCAAAGAGATTATGCAGAGAGGGGTGAAGTGCCTGCTATTTGGAGATGGGTCTGCAAAAAGTTAGATAATAAAGAGAAAAAAGAAGCATATTTTCCGGAGTATATAAGGGTAGATATTGTTGTGTGTTGTGGTGCAGGGAACCGCTATCTTATTTCAACATTTAATTCTTATTTATTCATTATTGTTTATTAGGTGGTATGCTAATGAATAAAAATGCAGACAAAAAAACAAAAATTAATGGCTCAGAGTTATTGCAGTTTATAGTTCTTACAATAACTCTTTTTGGCTTTTGGCTAATTCTTTCGGGTATGATGAAGACCAAGTTCCTTATCATAGGCTTTGGTACGTCCCTGGTTACGGCCTGGCTTACGCGGTCCTTGCTTCGCTTGCCTTCTGCAGCCGGGCAGAATGAGGCCTTTTTGGCTTTCCATTTTCCATATTTGAAGTACCTGACCTACTGGCTCTGGCTTTTAGGGGAAGTTGTCAAAGCCAATATTGATGTTGTCAAACTGGTGCTTGACCCCAAAATGCCGATTAATCCCCAAATTATAACTTTTAAGAAACCTATGGCCAACCCTATTGCTCATGTTACCCTGGCAAACTCCATTACCCTTACACCTGGCACGGTAACCATTGATCTTGAAGATGGAGTCTATTATGTTCATGCCATTACGGAGGAAGCTGCCCGCTCTCTGGTCCCTGAAGAGGGAGAAGGGGATATGCTCAGGCGTGTTGCCTGCCTTTTCCATGAGCAGGAGACTGTGGCGAGAGGGGGAGAAATGTCATGACTATAGATAACCTTTTTGTGGCTTTGGTGGTGGGACTGGTAATTCTGGTTATGCTCATGATGATCCGTGTTTTCCAGGGCCCTACTGTCTATGACCGCTTGAATGGTTTGGGGGTAATTGGCACCGATGCTATTCTTGTTTTAGTCCTGCTGGGTTTTTTGAGTGGACGGGCAGATATGTATGTCGATATTGCCATCTCCTATGCGATCCTTGGTTTTATAGGTTTGGTTGTTATTGCCAAATATCTTGAGGGGAAAGGAGACAGCGACGTATGAAAATACTTGCAGTTTTATTTTTATTAGCGGGCTTTTTCTTCACAGCCGTAGCTGCTATTGGCGTCCTTCGTTTCCCTGACTTTTATACACGTCTGCATGCCTCTGGAAAAGGGGATACTTTAGGGATTGCCCTATCTCTTATAGGTCTGGCTATTTACGAAGGGTTTTCCTTGGTTAGTCTCAAACTCATGTTCATTGTTATTTTCATTTTCCTGGCCAACCCCATTGGAACTCATGTCTTAGCAAGAGCCGCTTTCCGGTCAGGGGTTAAACCATGGACAAAAAAGGGGGAGTAGTACGTGAAGGAGTTGTCATTAATTGCTGTCCTTCTGGTGTTAATGGTGGTTACGGGGACCCTGGCCCTCTTTTTAAAAGATTTACTGGCGTCAATAATCCTTTTTAGTGCCTTTAGTTTTTTTGCCGTGCTGATATATCTTGCTCTGGGCGCTCCCGACGTTGCCTTTACTGAAGCTGTTGTCGGCGTGGTGTCCACCACTTTCTTTATTGCCGCCCTCAGGAGATTGAAAAGGGGGTGCTCAAGGTGACCAGGTTGTTGACTTTTCTGGCTATAGGCCTTATGAGCCTGATGCTGTTTATTACAACTAGTGGCCTACCTATGCTCTTTGATCCCAATTCTCCTGCGGCAACTCATGTTTCTCCCCGTTACATTGAAAAAAGCCATGAGGAGACAGGCTCACCCAATTTTGTTACAGCTGTTTTAGCTGATTACAGGGGTTATGATACCCTGGGTGAAACTACCGTTATTTTCACTGCCGGCATTGCTGCTGTCTTATTGTTAAGGGCCGCCAGAAAGCATTCTGACTGCCTTCCGGGAGGGGATGAAGAATGAACAGGAAATTTGGCACTATTATACTGGATACAGCCTTTAGATATCTTGTTCCCTTCATTTTGGTTTACGGGATGTATGTTTTAATGCATGGTGAATACAGTCCTGGCGGTGGCTTCCAGGCAGGAGCCCTCTTTGGCATTGCTGTGGTTTTAGGCCGCCTGATCCAGGGCGAGGAAGCCATGCTTAATATATCCGGTAACACGGCCATTATCCTGGCTGGAATTGGCACCTTTATATACGGTTTTATCGGTGTCTTAACCATGTTGTTCAACGGGAACTTTTTGGAGTATGGCGCATTTCCCCTCAATATGGCGGAGGCAGACAGGCATGCCCTGGGTATCCTTGGTATTGAAATCGGGGTTACCATCTGTGTAATGGCCACGATTATAGCAATTTTTGATGCGCTTACCAGAAGGGAAGAGTGGTAGTATGCAAGAACTGTTTTCCCAATATTTCATATACTGGCTGATTTTAATCCTTTTTATGGTAGGGCCTTTCGGTATGATTTATAAAAAGAACCTGGTAAAAAAACTTATGGCCATGAATGTTATGCAGGTGGCAGTGATTATTTTTTTCCTGGTTCTTGGACAAAAAACCGGCGGAACATTACCTATTGAAATGCATGGTTTGGCAGGGGTAGAAAACTATATTAACCCGCTTCCTCACGCCCTGATGCTTACGGCCATAGTTGTAAGCCTCAGTACGACAGGTGTAGCCTTAGCCTTGTTGATACTGATTCAACGGCGTTACGGGACCCTTGAGGAAGACGAAATGCTACGGAGGATGAATCAATGAGAGAACAGCTCCCTGCCTTAATAATCATTGTTCCGCTTTTGGCCGCCCTTGCTGCGCCTCTAATTGCGTATCTGTCTACCAGGTTATTACGGATAGTTATTATCGGCGCTATCCTTGTTTCTCATCTTAGCGCCTTAGGGACTTTACTGCGGGTTTTGGCTGAAGGACCGTGGCACTATAGGTTCGGCGGCTGGCTGCCCCCCTGGGGGATAGAATACGTTATAGACCCCTTAAGTGGCAGCATGGCCGTTCTTATCTCCTTTATCAGCCTGGTTGTTGCTATCTACTCAGGCCCCTTCTTTAAAGCCGATACCTGGTTGAGAAAAGGGATATTTTATGCCCTTTATGCCTTGCTGACCACAGGCCTTCTGGGAATGGTGGTAACCGGGGACGTCTTTAACCTCTATGTCTTCCTGGAAATTTCCTCTCTGGCGGCTTATGCCTTAATTGCCTCAGGAGGTCATAAAGCTACTGTGGCCGCTTTCCGTTATCTTTTAATCGGAACGGTGGGAGCTTCTTTCTATCTCCTGGGTATTGGCTACCTTTATGCCATTACCGGATCACTTAATATGGCGGACCTGGTTCACAGGCTCCAGCCCTTAATGGATTCTCCCGCTGTCTTAACTGCTGTGGTCATGCTGGTAGTAGGGATGGGCATTAAAATGGCCCTTTTCCCTATGCACGGGTGGTTACCTGATGCCTACACGTATGCACCCCCACCTGCCACAGCCTTTATATCCGGGGTAATGACCAAGGTATCAGCCTATGTTCTTTTCCGCTTTTTCTTCTTTGTACTCGGCGCTATGAACGGTCCGGTTCCCGCTGCTCTTACCGTTGTTGGCTGGGCTGCGGCTGTCGGGATTATTATTGGCTCGGTCATGGCTATTGCCCAGACTGATTTTCGCAGGATGCTGGCCTACTCCAGTGTGGCTCAAATCGGTTACATTGCCCTGGGTTTAGCCATCGGCAATACATTCGCCCTAATTGGAGCTGTCCTGCATATCCTGAACCACGCTGTCATGAAGAGCTGTCTCTTCCTGGTAGCCGGAGGTGTTAAATGGAAAACAGGGGAGCATACCATCGAGAAATATGCTGAACTGAGCCGGAGGATGCCTTTGACCATGGGGGCCTTTCTTATTGCCGCCCTTTCCATGGTTGGACTTCCGCCTACTGCTGGCTTCTTTAGCAAGTGGTACCTGGTGCTGGGAGCCATGGAAGCCCGGATGTGGCCGTATATCGTTGTCATCATCCTCAGCAGCCTTTTAAATGCGGTCTATTTCTTCCGTGTTATTGAACATGTATATATGAAAAAAGCTGAACCCAAGGCTACAGAAGAGAACGGGGGCGGCAGGGAACTGCCCGTTGCCATGCTGGTGCCCATTGTCCTTTTGGGTGTAGGCATTTTAGTCATCGGGGTATTGAATGAACCCATTGTTACACAAATTCTGCAATATGCACTTCCGGGGGGTGGGCGATAGATGGCCGTTGATTTTGTACTTGATTACCGGCCCCTGTGGGCGGTGCTGATTTCTATGGTAGCTGCCGGGTTAATATTGTTGAGTGGCCGGCATCCCAATCTTCGGGAATCCTGGACCATATTGGCGGCATTTGGTAAAGCAGCTATCGTTTACTCCATGCTGCCCACGGTTTTAGCGGGTACGGTACTGGAAACGACGCCCTTAAATATCGCTAAAGGGATCAGTTTACATCTCCGGGTTGATACCATGGGCATGCTTTTCGCTGCCTTGGCATCAGCCCTGTGGGTGGTTACTTCTTTCTATTCTATTGGTTATATGCGGGAGCTGGATGAAAAACACCAGACCGGTTATTTTGCCAGTTTTGCCGTGTGTCTCTCCGCTACCATGGGGATTGCTTTCGCAGCCAACTTGCTGACCTTCTTCGTATTCTACGAGATCCTGACTATAGCCACTTACCCTCTGGTTATTCATAAGCGTAACGAGGAGGCTATCAATTCAGGCCGTAAATACCTGGTCTATACTCTCGTTGCCGGTCAATTGTTACTGATAGGGATCATCTGGACCCAGCTCCTGGCAGGAAGCGGTGATTTCCAGGCCGGGGGTTTCCTGGCTGGCAAGGCTTCCGTGGGAGTCTTACAGACCATCTTTGTGCTAATGATCATAGGTACTGCCGTTAAAGCGGGCGTAATGCCCCTCCACGGCTGGCTTCCCGCGGCCATGGTGGCTCCCACGCCTGTCAGCGCCCTGCTCCATGCTGTGGCCGTTGTTAAGGCCGGCGCCTTTGGTATTCTCCGGGTCATCGGCTTTGTTTTCGGCCCCAAGTTGTTGGCTGAAATTGGTGTGGCCACGTTTCTGGCCTGGGTGGCAGCCTTTACCATTATTGTTTCTTCCCTCATTGCCCTGGCGCAGGATAACCTGAAAAGGCGGTTGGCTTTCTCAACTGTAGGCCAATTGTCTTATGTGGTCCTGGGAGCTTCTCTTTTGACTCCTTTGGGTTTCTTGGGCGGCATGTATCATATTATTGCCCATGCCTTTATGAAAATCACTCTCTTTTTCTGTGCCGGCGCTGTTTATGCCACTCACCACATTTCCAATGTCAGCGAAATGAGGGGAATAGGACGAAAAATGCCTTTTACCATGGGGGCCTTTGCTGTTGGCTCGCTGGGGATTGCGGGGCTGCCTTTCCTTGTAGGCTTTATCAGTAAGTGGAATATTGCCCTCGGCGCCCTGCAGGGCGGACAAGGAATATTTGTTGCGGTACTCATTGGCAGCGCCATGCTCAGCAGTGCCTATTTCCTTCCTATCGTTTATATGGCCTTCTTTAAGGAGCCTGAGGAAATGACTCACCATGGAGATCACCACGGGCAGCATGGAGAAGCCAACCTGGCCATGCTCATTCCCCTGGTAATCACGGCTGTCTTCTCGTTGATCCTGGGGGTACTGCCCAATGCCGGCGGAAGTTTTTATGACCTGGCGGTTATGACGGCTAAAAGCATTGTGGGTGGCAATTTGATGGGAGGAGGGTGGTAATATGTCAACGAACAAGGTGCTGGTTATCAGTGGTGCCGTACTTGTATTATCCATCCTCATTGAAATGATCTTTGTTCACCATCACGTTTACTACTGGTGGCATGGTTTTATCGGTTTTGACATCATCTACGGTTTTCTGGGCTGTGTGGCTATAATTGTAGTTTCCAAATTCCTGGGCAAGGTCTTTATCCAGAAAGCAGAAGACTATTACGGCGGAGGTGAAGACAATGAATTTTGAATTTCATCCCGGTTTTATCCTGCTTTTGGGTGCCATTTCAGTAACTGTCCTGCCCCTCTTTTTCCGCCGTGTAGTCATGGTGCTGGCTCCCCTGCTGGCCATTGCGGCTGTCTTTGCCCTGCAGGCAGGCACAATTTGGTCCTATCCCTTTATCAACGGCCTGGAACTGATCCTGTTAAAAGTTGATCGTCTTTCCTGGGTTTTTGCCCTGATTTTCAGCATCATGGCCCTGTTAGGCAATATCTATGCCCTCCATATCAAAAACAGGGGGGAAAGTGCCGCAGGTCTGGCTTATGCCGGCAGTTCCCTGGGCGTGGTGCTGGCCGGTGATTGGGTAACCCTGATCTTTTTCTGGGAGCTTATGGCTGTGACATCTACCCTTTTAATCTGGTACAGAAAGGCTCCTCAGGCCATCAGTGCCGGTTTCAGGTACATTCTGGTCCATTTCTTTGGCGGCAATCTCCTCCTGGCCGGGATCTTCCTCAAAGTCACCGGGGGAGAACCTTTGATTACGGTTCTGACGGGAACAAATGACCTGGCTTTTTGGCTGATTTTACTGGGCATTTCCATAAATGCGGCTATTCCCCCTCTTCATGCCTGGCTGACAGATGCCTATCCTGAGGGAACGGTCAGCGGAAGTGTTTTCCTCAGCTCATTTACTACCAAGGTTGCCGTGTATTGTCTGATCAGGGTTTTCCCCGGTACGGAACTTTTAATCTGGGCCGGCGTAATCATGGCTCTCTACGGTGTGGTTTATGCCGTACTGGAAAACGATATCAGGCGACTTCTGGCCTATCATATCATCAGCCAGGTAGGTTACATGGTGGCTGCCGTTGGCATGGGTACCGATCTGGCCCTGAATGGCGCTGTATCCCACGCTTTCAGCCATATTCTTTACAAATCCCTCCTCTTTATGGGAGCGGGAGCTGTAATTTATGCCACCGGGCGGCGTAAGCTCTCTGAACTGGGTGGCTTTTTCCGGGAAATGCCGGCTACGGTCATCCTTTATACCGTAGGTGCCTTTTCCATCTCAGGTGTACCCCTTTTCAACGGGTTTATCAGCAAATCCATGATTGTTTCCGCTGCTGCCTACAACCATATGCCTGCAGTAGAACTTCTCCTGTATTTGGCCAGCGTGGGTACCTTTTTACACACAGGTCTGAAACTCCCCTATTTCATGTTTTTCGGGCCTGACCGCGGCCTTAAGCCCGGAAAAATCCCCTTAAATATGCATGCAGCTATGATCGGCGGAGCCTTTCTCTGCACCATGTACGGAGTAGTCCCCTCCCTCCTATACCAGTACTTGCCCTTTGCTGCCACCTATGAGCCATATACCCTGGACCATGTGATTTCCGCTGTGCAGCTTCTGGTAGCAACACTGGCTGCTTTCTGGTTATTCATTCCTAAACTCGGTGGTGAGCCCACCGTTTCCGTAGATACTGACTGGTTCTACCGGCGGCCCCTGTATTACCTGACAATTTCCCTGGTCAACTTTGTCTCTAGTGTACGGAACGGTTCCGGGGTATGGGGCAACAGGCTCCTTGAAGCAGTAGTGCCCTTTTTTAGAAATCCCCTGGTCCTGGTTCCCCAGACTGGGGAAAATGGTCCTCCGTCTCCTTTCTACCAGGAGGACAGGTACCGCTTCCCGGTGGGGATAACGGTCCTGATGAGTGTTATTGTTTTTGTCGTTGCCCTTTCATATATCTGGTTGACCTGAAGCTAAGGGAAAAGACGCAAGCCTGGCCTGCGTCTTTTCCTTTTTTGGCTGATGTGCTGCCCTGTCACCAATTCACTTTACATAAACAGTGCCATAGGGTGTGGAATAAAAATATGTGCTAACTTTCTAAACTTGTAAATAGTATAATAGTAAAAAATCTTTACATGCCTGGTAAAATAAGTGTTATACTATTTCTTAAAGTCGTGACAAAGAAGGTTGCAGACAATGAAAACTCTTATCTGGCAAGTAGATCCTTCCTTTATTCCGGACAGGATCATCAAAGATGCTGCCCAAATTATTAAGGAAGGGGGTCTGGTAGCCTTTCCCACGGAAACGGTCTACGGCCTGGGTGCCAACGGTCTAAGTCCCGAAGCAGTGGCTAGAATATTTCGCGCCAAAGGCCGCCCCTCGGACAATCCTTTAATCCTGCATATCGCTGATGTACATGCCGTCTATACTTTGGCTAAAGATATACCCCCTGCTGCTTTCCGGGTCATGGAGCGCTTTTGGCCCGGTCCCCTGACACTGGTCTTACCTAAACAAGATGTCATTCCCCGGGAGGTTACCGCAGGTTTGGCTACCGTAGCCTTAAGGATGCCCAGTCATCCTGTAGCCCTGGCTCTGATCAGGGAGGCCGGGGTTCCGGTAGCCGCACCCAGCGCCAACCGTTCCGGGTTGCCCAGTCCCACCACGGCCCAGCACGTCTGGGATGACCTGGCAGGAAAGATTGAAGCTATTCTGGACAGTGGACCCACAGGTGTGGGTTTGGAATCTACAGTGCTGGATCTAACGGAAGATAGACCGGTTATTTTGCGGCCCGGCGGCATAACGACTGAGGATTTACAGGAGGTGCTGGGGGAGGTTTCAGTTGATTCCGGCCTCGCTGCCCCGGAAGCTGTCCCTAAAGCTCCAGGCATGAAATATACCCATTATTCACCCCAGGCGGAAGTGATCCTTGTCGAGGGAACTCCGGAAAATGTTTCGCGTAAAATTAGGGAACTTGTGGAACGCTACACTAGACAGGGTAAAAAAATAGGTCTCTTGTTGACGGATGAAACATGGCGGCTTTTAGGGAGCCTTCCTGTCACCTACGGTAAAAATATGGGTACCCGTTTAAATCTGGCAGGAATAGCCCGGATAATTTACGGCGAGCTCCGTTATTGCGACCAGGTGGGTGTGGATGTCATTTTCACAGAGACCTACAGCCAGGAAGGGTTAGGCAGTGCTTTGATGAACAGGCTCTTAAAATCTGCGGGCTATCATGTCATAAATGCCTAATGTAAAGCCCCTATCTTGCATATGTATGTATAGTAAAACTTCCGATTACCGACCGCCGACCAGCAACTTCGATAGTAATAACAAATGCTCCGAAGATAATACACATTAATTCGGATATCGGAAAGCGGATATCGGAAAACGTTCCTTTATTCGAACTATCAACTAAATCGGGGTGTCACATGAATTATTCAGCCGTACTCCTGGTTTCCATAGCTTTAGGGATTGACGCCTTTTCTGTAGCAATCGGCATTGGTCTGGCAGGCATAAGACGAAGGGAAATCTATCTGGTTTCGGGAGTCGTTTGTCTTTTCCATATTTTCATGCCCCTTTTGGGACTAACCTTAGGAACTTATTTGGGCAAGGTGGCGGGACCCGTTGCCTCTGTCATCGGTGCCCTTGTGCTTATTACCATCGGGCTCAGCACTATCTGGGAGAACATCAGGGAGCTGGGATGGGGTGGGCGAGTGGTTTCTCCCGGTACGGGTAAAGTCAGTGACGTAATTAACATCGGCAATCCTGTGAGCCTGGCTGTGATGGCTGCCAGCGTAAGTTTGGATGCCTTAACCGCCGGATTTAGCCTGGGTACTTTACGGGTAGACTTAACCCTTACAGTAATCACCATGGGTTTAGTAGCCGGGGTTATGACTGCCGGCGGTCTAATTTTTGGCAAACGCCTGAACAGGACCATTGGCGAAAGAGCCGAAATCCTGGGCGGCGCCATTCTGGTACTGATAGGGCTTAAGTTCTTGTTCTGAAGTTGGCAGTACTACCGACTACCGATTGCCGACATCGGATATCGGGAAGCGGATCTCGGAAGTCGTAAAAAAAGATATCGGATATCGGGAGGCGAAGCCGTATTCGCCAAAAAGTTTACGGTTCACGTCATCACGGTTAACGTTCCTGGGTTTACGGTTTACGTTAAACGGTTTACGAAAAAATTACCGGTCACTGGACACCGGACACTGGTCACGGTTTACGGTTAACGGTTAACGAAGCCGCTTACTGCATTTCTTCTGGTGAGGTGGGTTTTGTGAATACAGTCAAAAAGGTGCTTTTCGTGTGTACCGGCAACACCTGCCGCAGCAGCATGGCTGAAGCTCTCGCCAGGTATTCCCTGCAGGAAAGAGGGGGAGTACTTTCCCAAATACAGTTTTTGTCAGCGGGAACGGGGGCAGCCCCGGGAGATAGTGCTTCTCCCCAGGCCCGTTCTGTGCTCTGTGAATGGGGAATTGATTTGTCGTCCCATCGTACCAGGGAGGTTACAGAGGAATTAATTAATGACGCGGACCTGGTCCTGGTCATGACGGCACGTCACAGGGACTATCTCTTCCAGCGCTTCCCAGAAGCCAAAGGGAAGGTGTACTTGCTGGCCGAATATGCCCTGGGAACTGAGAAAGACGTATCCGATCCTTTTGGACAACCCCGGGAAGCCTATTTGGCCTGTGCTAAGGAACTAAAGGGATATATCGAAAAAGTCCTGGATAGGATGCTGGGAGAAAATACCATACAATAGGGGCCAAGTATACTTGAGAAACAGGAAGGAATTTGTCTTTTTAAGGCGAAGTAAAAAGTTTAGTTGTTTTCTACTAAGGAAAGGGGACACACCTGCTGAAGTTTGGGTAGTTCCGAAAGACAGGAATGTCCCCATCGGTATTGGACACACCCGCTGAAGTATGAGCCGTTCTTTGGGGAAGGGAATGTCCCCAATAATTCTTTGGGGAAGGGAATGTCCCCAATATAGTGTTTTTAAGGAGTGATCCTTTTGAGAATAGCCATAGGTTCTGATCATGGGGGATATCAACTGAAAGAAGAAATAAAAAAAGCGCTCTTAGAAAAAAAATACGAGATCAAGGATTTTGGTACCCATAGCACCGATTCCTGCGATTATCCCGATATAGCCCTGCCTCTGGCCCAGGCCGTGGCCGCAGGGGAATTTGATAAGGGTATTCTCATCTGTGGCACGGGGATTGGCATCAGTATAGCCGCCAATAAAGTACCGGGAATCCGGGCGGCCTTATGCCATGATACTTTTTCAGCCAGGGCATCCCGGGAACATAACGATGCCAATATTTTGGCTTTAGGCGAGCGCGTGATTGGCAAAGGATTAGCCCTGGAAATCGTGGACGTATGGTTAGCTTCCGAATTTTCCGGAGGCAGGCACCAAAAACGGGTGGACAAGATTGCGGCCATTGAGAAGCGGTGTACTTGTTAGTTGGCAGTTCGCAGCAGTTTAGTTACTAGTTATTAGTTACTAGTTACTAGTGGTTTTCATCGGAATTCGGATGTCGGATAACGGAAGTCGTCAACTGGACACTGGTCACTCGACACTGGACTCTCGTCGCTAAAAGTCGGAAGTCGGTTATCGGAAAGCGAGTGTGAAATGATGGATTATTCCAAGATTACACAGGATATCAGAACAGCCCTTAGCGAATTGCTGGAGGCGGCCCAGCTGAAAAAAGAACAGGTCTTGGTGGTGGGCTGCAGCACCAGTGAAGTGGCAGGGAAAAAAATTGGCACAGCTTCCAGTCTGGAAATTGCCCAGGCTCTCATGGAGGGGATTTATCCCCTGGTCCGGGAAAAGGGGCTCTACCTGGCTGTCCAGTGCTGCGAGCATCTGAACAGGGCCCTGGTCGTTGAAGAAGCCTGTATGGAGAAGTACGGCCTGGAACAAGTGACTGTTTACCCCGTGCAGGGAGCTGGGGGCAGTTTAGCCTATACGGCCATGAAGACATATGTAAATCCTGTAGTGGTGGAGAAAATCCAGGGCCATGCGGGTTTGGATATTGGCGATACCTTTATTGGGATGCATCTAAAACCCGTGGCAGTACCTTTCCGGGGTTCACTGAAGGCCATTGGAGAAGCCCATTTGACCATGGCCCGGACCCGGCCCAAACTTATTGGCGGGGAAAGGGCACGATATGTTAGTTGTTAGTTGTTAGTTGCTAGTTGCTAGTTGGTAGTTGTTAGTTTGGTGCGATTTTCCGACAACTGATCACCGATTACCGACCGCCCACATCCGACAATGCTGCACTAGAACATGAACATGGAAGCAATCAAATCGGAAATCGGATATCGGAAAGCGGATGTCGTCATGTATAAACAAGGGAGGATGTTCATGGATTATATTGAGAAATACGTATTGCCTGTAGACCCTGAATTGGCCGAGTACATAGCCGGCGAAGAAAAACGCCAGCTGGACAAAATCGAACTCATTGCTTCTGAGAACTTTGTGAGCCGCGCTGTGATGGCGGCCCAGGGCTCGGTCCTTACGAACAAGTATGCCGAAGGTTATCCGGGAAAACGGTATTACGGGGGTTGTGAATGGGTAGACAAAGTGGAGGAGTTAGCCCGGGAAAGGGCTAAGGCCATTTTCGGTGCCGAGCATGCCAATGTTCAGCCCCATTCCGGCGCCCAGGCCAATACTGCCGTCTATTTTGCCCTGGTGAATCCGGGAGACACCATCCTGGGCATGAACCTGAGCCACGGCGGGCACTTAACCCACGGCAGCCCTGTGAATATCTCCGGCAAGTATTATAATTTCGTAGCCTATGGTGTGGATAAAGAGACAGAGAGAATTAACTATGACGAAGTCCTGCGTATCGCCAGGGAAACCAGACCCAAACTGATCGTAGCCGGGGCCAGCGCTTACCCCTGCATTATCGATTTTGAGCGATTTGGCTATATTGCCAAAGAAGTAGGGGCCCTTTTCATGGTAGATATGGCCCATATTGCCGGGCTGGTAGCAGCCGGACTTCATCCTAACCCGGTGCCCCATGCCGATATTGTCACAACTACCACCCATAAGACTTTAAGGGGTCCCCGGGGCGGGATGATCCTCTGCAAAGCTCCCTATGCCCAGGCCATTGATAAGGCCATTTTCCCGGGTATCCAGGGAGGTCCCCTGATGCATGTCATTGCAGCTAAGGCTGTTTCTTTTAAAGAGGCCATGGAACCCATGTTTAAGGCCTACCAGGAACAGATTCTAAAGAATGCTAAGGTGTTGGCTGATTCTCTTAAAGAGAAAGGCTTCCGCCTGGTTTCCGGCGGCACGGACAATCACCTGATGCTCCTGGATATGCGCAGTAAAGAGATGACGGGTAAAGAGGCCGAAGGTCTCCTGGATGAGGCTGGCGTAACCGTCAATAAGAATACGATTCCTTTCGATCCCCAGAGTCCCTTTGTGACCAGCGGCATCAGAATCGGTACCCCCGCAGTAACCACCAGGGGCATGAAAGAACCGGAAATGAAGACTATCGCCGAGATTATTGACCTGGTGATCACCTACCGGGGACAAGAGGATAAATTGGAGAAAGCCCGGAAGTTAGTTAAGGAACTAACGGGGGCTTTCCCGCTGGTAGCCCATGACGGGTTCTAACGAATACGGCTTCGCCTTCCGAATTCCGATTCTAATATGGAGTGTCTGTGGGAAAGCGGATATCGGATAATCGGAGATCGTCCAAAAAAGAAGAGGAGGCTCTTGATATGGGGAAAGTAGTTGTGATTGACCATCCTTTGATTCAGCACAAACTTACCTATATCCGGGATGAAAACACCGGATCCAAGGAGTTCAGAGAACTGGTAGAAGAAGTATCCATGCTTATGGCCTATGAAGTTACCCGGGATTTCCCTCTCCAGGAAACGGAGATTAACACACCTGTAGGCCCGGCCAAGACCAAGGTGATTGCCGGTCGTAAAGTAGGACTGGTGCCCATTCTCCGGGCGGGGTTAGGTATGGTCAACGGCATGCTGAAACTGATCCCTGCGGCGAAGGTAGGTCATGTCGGTCTTTATCGGGACCCTGAAACTTTAAAACCTGTGGAGTATTACTGCAAGCTGCCCACAGATTTACCTGAGCGTGATTTGATTGTGATTGACCCCATGCTGGCTACGGGAGGCTCTGCCGTAGCCGCCATCGGTTTTCTAAAAGAGCGGGGGGCCAAAAGCATCAAGCTTGTCTGCCTCATTGCTGCTCCCGAAGGAATTAGTGCAGTCCAGTCTGCCCACCCCGATGTAGACATCTTTGCCGGTGCTGTGGACAGCCACTTGAACGACCATGGGTATATCGTACCTGGTCTGGGAGACGCAGGTGACAGGCTCTTCGGCACCAAGTAAGGGGGACGAAAACAAATGCGCCCTTCTTGGGACGACTATTTTATGGAGATTACCCAGGTAGTGGCCTCCAGGTCTACCTGCCTGCGGCGCCGGGTGGGTGCGGTGATCGTAAAGGATAAACACATTTTGGCCAGCGGTTATAACGGTGCGCCCAGCGGCCTTGTCCACTGCAGTGAAATAGGGTGCCTGCGGGAGAAGTTAGGTATCCCTTCGGGGGAAAGGCATGAACTGTGCCGGGGACTCCATGCGGAACAAAATGCCATTATCCAGAGCGCTGTCCACGGTGTCAGTGTGGCGGGGGGGACGTTATATTCTACTACCCAGCCCTGTGTCCTTTGCAGTAAAATGCTGATTAATGCCCAGATTAAAAGGATTGTTTTTCAAGGGCCCTATCCTGATGAATTATCTTTAGCCCTGCTCAAGGAAGCCGGTGTGGAACTGCGTCCCTGGTCAAAGGAGTAGAGGAGTTATGAAACAAAAAATCATTGCCCTGCCCCGACTCAATAAACTGGCTCCCACCATGGAGTCTACAGCCCTTAAACTTATGGAGGAAGCGGGAGAATTAGCCCAGGCCATCGGCAAGTTCCGGGGCTTAAATGGTGAGCCCTTAAAACATGAAGAAGCCCAGGTGATTGAGTGTATTACCAGGGAACTTTTAGACGTAGCCCAAACGGCGGTGTCCATGATGTTTGTCCTGGAGGAACATTATCAGGTAGACATCGAAAAAGCCGTGGCCGAACACATCAAAAAACTGGAGCAGAAAGGCTACTTATCAATTTCACCGCAGGAGAAAGAGACATGTCACATAC
Source organism: Thermanaerosceptrum fracticalcis (assembly GCF_000746025.2). Classification (NCBI taxonomy): domain Bacteria; kingdom Bacillati; phylum Bacillota; class Clostridia; order Eubacteriales; family Peptococcaceae; genus Thermanaerosceptrum; species Thermanaerosceptrum fracticalcis. The sequence continues at coordinate 2,465,606 of NZ_CP045798.1, read as the reverse complement.
CAAGAAAGTAATCGCGATTTTCGGCACAAGGCCGGAGGCCATCAAAATGGCCCCCCTGGTTTTAGCCCTCAAAGAGGACCCTTATATTGAATGTAAAGTGGCCGTTACGGCCCAGCACCGGGAAATGCTGGACCAGGTCTTACACCTTTTCGGCCTGGAGCCTGACTATGACCTGGACATTATGAAGGCCGGACAGACCCTTTTTGATATTACCACCCGCGCTTTGCTGGGGCTGAAAGATGTTCTCCAGCAGGAAAAACCGGACATGGTCCTGGTCCACGGGGATACCACAACCACTTTCGTGGGAGCCCTGGCTGCTTTTTACCAGCAAATTCCCGTGGGACATGTGGAAGCAGGACTGCGTTCGGGCCATAAGTATTCTCCCTTCCCCGAAGAAATGAACAGGCGCCTCACCGGTACCCTGGGTGACATTCATTTTGCCCCCACGGAAACGGCGGAGCAAAATTTATTAAAGGAAGGGCATAACCGTGAAGCTATCTATGTTACAGGCAATACCGTCATCGATGCTCTCTTAAAGACGGTCCAAACCGGCTACCGGTTTGCCGAACCGGCTCTAAAGGAACTGGATTTTATCAATAATCGTGTCATTGTAGTTACCACACACCGCAGGGAAAACTTAGGTGAACCCATGCGCCAGATGTACCTGGCCATGCGTGACATCGTCCGGGAATTCCCCGATGTGGTTCTGGTCTTTCCCGTCCATAAAAACCCGGCAGTGCGTAAAGTCGTTGAGGAGGTTCTGGGGGGCCTGGAAAGGGTAGTGCTCATTGAGCCCCTGGATTACGAGCCCTTTGCCAATCTGATGAACAAATCCTACCTGGTCTTAACGGATTCAGGAGGATTACAGGAAGAGGCTCCCTCCCTGGGTAAACCTGTGCTGGTATTAAGGGAAAATACCGAGCGGCCTGAAGCCGTGGAAGCCGGCACGGTCAAACTGGTGGGAACAAGCAGGGAGAAAATATACACGGTCACCCGGAGTCTTTTAACCAGCAAAGAAGAGTATGACCGGATGGCCCATGCCGTCAATCCTTACGGTGATGGGTTGGCCAGTCAGCGCATCGTGAAAGCTTTACACCATTTTTGGGGATACTCCAAGGAAAGGCCTCAACCATTTTTCATAAAATAAGGGTGAAAAATAAAAAAAATATGACTTTTACTAGAAAAAAAGGTATAATTATCTTGTGAAAATAGGAACTAAATAGGTGTTAACCCCGAGCATGACATACATGTTTTTTCTCACTTTTTTTACAGAAAATCTATTTGTTGGCTCTGGACTAAATGCCCCTTATTGTGTTACTGTGAGGAGTATCATGGGTAAAAATAAGAGCAGCGGGTTCCAATATCTGAATTTTGGCTTGAGTTTTGGTTTAACCATGGCCATTACTGTCTACATCCTCTTTAAGGGCGGGCAGTGGCTGGATAACCGCCTGGGCACTGCCCCTCTCTTTATGGCCCTCGGTGTTATCCTGGCCGTAGCCGCAGTATTCAAACGCCTGCTGGCCGACCTGAAGACACTGGAGAAGAAGGATGAGTAGGGGCGACTTCCGCTCTCCGATTTCCGACGTCCGAACAATGCAAACCTCTAGTAACTAATAACTAGTAACTAGTAACTAACTCAAGGATGTGGTCCCATGCCTACCTGGCTCCCTTCAGCCCTTATTGGACTGGCCTTTGGCCTTCTGGTTTCCGCTTTCAATCATTTTCTCTTGATGCAGGGGATGAGGCAGGCCCAAAACTTGCCGGAACACAAGGCCAAAAACCTTATTACTTTGCGTTATGGTATTCGCTATGTCCTGAACATCGCTGCTTTATTTCTCGTGCATAAGAACATGCCCATGCTTGTAGCTACGGCTCTGGGTTTAACCGTGAGCAAAAATATTTTATTTTTAAAACACTTGTTTGCTAATCTTGGCAGGAAAGGGGTGAGTTAATATGTTTGCTACACCGGCCTATGCCGCAACTTTAGCAGAGGGTGCAGAGCACAGCCGAGCCCTGTTTTCCATATTTGGTTTAGAAGTTTCCAGTGCTGTGACCACCATGTGGGGATTGATGCTCCTCATATCCCTGGCTGCTTATTTTGCCACCAGAAATCTTAAGAAGATACCCGAAAGCCGCCTCCAGAATTTTATGGAGTTCTTGCTGGAAAGCATCCTGGGATTTTTAACCCAGGTTATGGGGAAAGAAAAGTACGCTAAGCGCTATTTCCCCTTACTGGCCAGTTTCTTTATCCTGATTCTCGCTTCCAACTATTCGGGACTCCTGCCTGGAGCAGGACATACCCCCGGATTACAGGCACCAACCAGCACCTTAAGTGTAACTGCAGCCTTTGCCATTGTAGTATTCTTTGCTACTCATTATTATGGCGTCAAGGCCAAAGGACTCAAGTATTTTAAGCATTTTATCGAGCCCATGCCTTTCCTGCTGCCCTTAAACATCATTGAAGAATTTGTCAAGCCGCTCTCTTTATCTTTACGTCTCTACGGCAACGTTTTTGGCGAGGAAATGGTGGTGGCCAGCCTTTTCGCCCTGGTTCCCTTGTTTATACCCCTGCCCATGATGCTATTGGGCGTTCTGTTCGGCTTAATTCAGGCCTTTGTTTTTACCCTGCTGGCTGCCTTGTATATCGCTAACGCCACTGTTGAACACCATTAAAAACAATAAAATAAATAAACTGGTTAGCTTGCCTTTAAAGGTTTAGCTCATATAAAAGAACAGGAATTTGGGAAAGGAGGTAACGTCGTGGTTGAAGGCATGATCGCATTAGCCGCAGGTCTTTGTATAGCTATTGCAACTATCGGCCCTGCCCTTGGTCAAGGTAATGCTGCTGCAAAAGCCATGGAATCCATTGCAAGACAGCCTGAGGCTGCTGGAGAAATCCGCACTGCTCTAATCCTCTCCTTAGCATTTATGGAAGCCTTGACAATCTATGGTCTGTTGATTGCATTCTTGCTTTTAGGCAAAATTGGCTAAGAGTAGTACTGGGATTGGTGGGCGACAAGGAGTTTTCCTCTGTCGCCCCCAGAATTATTCCCAAGGCCTAAAAGCCAACAAAAGAGGGGGAGTACTATGGAAATCCATATTCCGGATATGATCTGGGCTATCATTAACTTCTTAGTGCTGGTAGCCATTCTAAATAAATTCCTGTATAAGCCGCTCTTGGGCCACCTGGAGGCCAGGAAACAGGAAATCCAAAACAAATACCAAGAGGCTGAATCTGCCCGTGCCGAAGCCCAGCAGATGAAAGACGAGTATGTCAAGGAAATGCAGAATGCCAAACGGGAAGCCCAGGAGATCATCACCAAAGCCACCAAGCTAGGTGAAGATACCAAGACGGAAATCATTACGGAGGCCCGCGAGGAAGCGGCTAAGCTCTCAAAGAAGGCCCAGGAAGAAATCCGCCTGGCCAAGGAAAAGGCCAAGGCTGAGCTCCGGGATGAAGTAGCGGCTTTAGCGATCCTTGCCGCCGGTAAGATTATCGATAAAAACCTGATGCAGGAAGACCACGAGAAGATGGTACGTGATTTTCTAAATGAGGTGGGGGATGCGTCTTGATGAATCGAACAGTACCCCGGCGTTATGCCCAGGCCCTCTTGATGCTGGCTGCGGAAAGAAATGCCGTGGACCAGTATGAGACGGAGCTGGACAGTTTTCTCGTGCTCTTAAAAAGCGATAGAGCCGTCAAGGACCTGATGGATAACCCCCGGGTCTTACCTGAGGAAAAGAAACGGGCCCTGCAAAATTTAATCAAAAATCAGTTCAGTCCTATCGTCACAAACTTCCTAAACCTGATCATAGACAAACGGCGTGAAGGCCTTTATCAGGAAATCATTGGGGAATATAAAAAGTATGCCGACGAGGCAAGAAATATCATTGATGCTGAAGTACGGTCTGCCGTACAGCTTACCGACAAAGATTTCAGAGAGCTTAAAGAAAGGTTGTCTCAAGCCACCGGTAAGAATGTACGCCTCAAGAGTGTAATCGATACTTCTTTAATTGGAGGATTGGTTGTACGCGTGGGGGATACTGTCATTGACGGCAGTGTGGTCAAGAAACTTTCTCTGATGAAGAACCGTCTCCAGCAGTCACAGTTTGAAGGAATTGGGGTGATCAAATAACATGAGCATTAGACCTGAAGAAATCAGCTCTATCTTGAAGCAGCAGATAGAAAATTATCAAAGTGAAGTAGAGGTCTCCAACATCGGAACCGTTATTCAGGTTGCTGACGGTGTAGCCCGTATCCACGGTTTAAGCCAGGCCATGGCCGGGGAAATGTTAGAGTTTCCCGGCGGCGTTTATGGTATGGCCTTAAACCTTGAAGAAGATAACATCGGTTGTGTTATTTTAGGTCCTTTTGCCCAGATTAAAGAAGGGGACCAGGTAAAGCGTACAGGACGGATTGTACAGGTTCCTGTAGGCGAAGCCCTCATCGGTCGCGTTGTGAACGCCCTGGGGCAGCCCATCGACGGCAAAGGACCCATTAAGACCGATAAATTCAGACCTGTGGAATCCCCCGCACCCGGTGTCGTTTTCCGGAAATCCGTCCATGAACCCCTGCAGACCGGTCTGAAGGCCATCGACTCCATGGTGCCCATCGGCCGGGGACAGCGGGAATTGATCATTGGCGACCGCCAGACAGGAAAAACGGCAGTAGCCGTGGACACCATTATCAACCAGAAGGGACAAAACGTTATTTGTATCTACGTGGCTATTGGCCAAAAAGCCTCCACCGTAGCCGGTGTAGTGCAAAGATTAGAACAGGCAGGGGCTATGGATTACTCCATCGTGGTAGCAGCTACCGCCAGTGAACCTGCTCCCCTGCTGTATATCGCCCCTTATGCCGGCTGTGCCATGGGCGAGGAGTTCATGTACAACGGCAAACACGTCCTGATTATTTACGATGACCTCTCCAAGCAGGCTGCCGCTTACCGGGAACTCTCCCTCTTGTTAAGACGTCCTCCCGGCCGTGAAGCCTATCCCGGGGACGTGTTCTACCTCCATTCCCGTTTACTGGAGCGTGCCGCCAAACTCAGTGATGAAATGGGCGGCGGGTCGATGACAGCCCTGCCCGTCATTGAGACCCAGGCCGGTGACGTGTCGGCCTATATTCCCACCAACGTTATTTCTATCACCGACGGCCAGATTTTCCTGGAGTCCGACCTTTTCTACGCCGGTTTCCGTCCTGCCATTAACGTAGGTATTTCCGTATCCCGGGTAGGGGGCGCGGCTCAGATCAAGGCCATGAAACAGGTGGCCGGACGCCTGCGTATTGATCTTGCCCAGTACCGGGAACTGGCAGCCTTTGCCCAGTTCGGTTCCGACCTGGATAAAGCCACCCAGGCCCGCCTCAACCGGGGACAGAAGACCATGGAGATCTTGAAGCAGGGCCAGTACCAGCCCATGCCCGTAGAAGAACAAGTAGTTGTGATCTACACAGCCGTTAACGGCTACTTGGATGACATTGCCGTGGAAGAAGTTAAGGCCTTTGAAGATGGTTTCCTTAAATTCATGCGGTCTACCAACCACAAGCAGGTATTGACCGGAATCAGGGACGGCAAGGTCTTAACCCCTGAGCTGGAAAAGCAGTTGAAGGCAGCCATTGAGGAATACAAGGGGTCGTTCAGAGCTTAGGAGCAACTAGTAACTAGTAACTAATAACTAGTAACTGGTTAATCGAGTAAAGGTGGTGAAAAGATGCCAGGTGTACGTGATATCAAGCGTCGCATCAGGAGCGTTAAAAATACACAGCAGATTACTAAAGCCATGGAAATGGTGGCTGCGGCCAAGCTGAGAAAAACCCAGGAAGCTGCCGTTTCCGCCCGGCCTTATGCAAAAAAGCTGGAAGAAGTCTTGGGCCGTATCGTGGCTTCGGCAGGGGAAACGGCCCACAACCTTATGACCAAGCGCCCCGTAAAATCTGTAGGGATTATCCTGATTACAGCTGACAGGGGACTGGCCGGCGGTTATAACGCCAACCTGGTCCGTAAGGCCATGTTAGAGGCAGCCAGGTTTAAGCAATATGAAGTAGGTTTTATCACTGTGGGCCGTAAGGGGCGGGACTTCTTAAGACGCAGGGGTAAAAACATTCAAGGGGAATTCTTAGGCATCAAGGATACTCCCACTTTTATCGAAGCCCAGCGAATCGCCCAAATGGCCGTAAACTATTTCCTGGACGGCATCTACGATGAAGTCCATGTTATCTACCAGGAATTTATCTCCCCTGTCCAGCAGAGACCCGTTATGAAACAGCTCCTGCCCATTCCCTATTCGGGGGAGGGTAAGGAGGAAAATACCGAATATCTCTATGAACCGGGACCGGAGCAGGTGTTGGAAATCCTCCTGCCCAAGTATATTAACAATGTGGTTTACCAGGCCCTTACGGAAGCCAAGGCCAGCGAGCACGGCTCCAGGATGACGGCCATGGGCTCGGCCACGGATAACGCAGGAGAAATGATTGACAAACTGACCCTCTCCTTCAACAGGGCCAGACAGGCCGCCATCACCCGCGAAATAGCGGAGATAGTAGGTGGGGCCAATGCCTTGAAGGCGCAGTAAGTTATTAGTTACTAGTTCTTAGTTACTAGTAACGATAAGATGGTGTTATGATGCAACGAGATTTTGAGGATTTAATCGTATGGCAGAAGAGTCATAAGTTAGCTTTGCAAATCTATGAGATAACAAAAGACTTTCCAAAAGAAGAATTGTATGGCTTAACTTCCCAGATACGTCGTGCTTCTTCATCTATACCAATGAATATTGCCGAAGGTACTGGCCTCAAATCTTACGCAGATTTTCGCCGTCTTCTTGCGATGGCTCGTGGTTCATTGATGGAATTGAGGTATCAATTACGACTATGTAAAGATTTAGGCTATATCAATGCAGACACATACTTTAGATTTGTTCGGGACTATGACGAAGTAGGTAAAATGTTAAATGGTTTAATTACAAGTTTAGAGTGTGCAATTAACAATAAGCCAAAGAAATGACTCCTTATGCTGGTTACAGCTAGTTTATAAAAACTAGTAACTAGTAACTAGTAACTAGTAACTATCAGGAGGTGCAAAAAAGAAAATGAGCGTATCAGGTAAAGTAGTCCAGGTAATCGGACCTGTTGTGGACGTAGAGTTTCCTGCAGGACAATTACCTGATATCTATAACGCTATAACCATTACCGACGAAAAGCGCAACATTAACTTAGTGATGGAAGCCGCCCAGCATCTGGGAAATAATACTGTACGCTGTGTAGCCATGTCCTCCACGGACGGTTTGCAGCGGGGTATGACCGCTGTGGATACGGGAGCAGCCATTGCCGTACCTGTGGGAAGAAATACCCTGGGCAGGATATTCAATGTTATCGGTAACGTCATCGACGAACAAGGACCGGTGACTGTAGAAGAGAAGTGGCCTATTCACCGTCCTGCTCCCGCTTTTGTGGACCAGGAACCATCTACGGAAATATTGGAAACGGGCATCAAGGTCATCGACCTCTTAGCCCCTTATGCCAAGGGTGGCAAGGTAGGTTTATTCGGCGGCGCCGGTGTTGGCAAAACCGTTTTGATTATGGAACTTATAAGAAACATTGCTTATGAGCATGGCGGCTTTTCCGTGTTTGCCGGCGTTGGTGAGCGTACCCGGGAAGGCAACGATCTCTGGCATGAAATGAGGGAATCAGGGGTTATTGACAAGACAACCCTGGTTTTCGGCCAGATGAACGAGCCCCCTGGAGCCCGCCAGCGTGTGGGATTGACCGGCTTAACCATGGCCGAATATTTCCGGGATGTAGAAGGACAGGACGTGCTGCTCTTCATCGACAACATCTTCCGCTTTACCCAGGCCGGTTCTGAGGTTTCCGCCCTCCTGGGCCGGATGCCCTCTGCCGTTGGTTACCAGCCTACGCTGGCTACAGAGATGGGTAACCTCCAGGAACGGATCACCTCCACCAAAAAAGGTTCCATCACTTCCGTACAGGCCATCTATGTGCCTGCTGACGACCTGACCGACCCTGCACCCGCCACAACCTTCGCCCACCTGGATGCCACCACCGTATTGTCCCGGCAAATTGCCGAGTTAGGTATTTATCCCGCTGTCGATCCCCTGGATTCCACCTCCCGGATTCTGGATCCCCAGGTTCTGGGGCAGGAGCACTATGAGGTAGCCCGAGGCGTACAAAAAATCCTCCAGCGCTATAAAGAACTACAGGATATCATCGCCATCCTGGGTATGGATGAACTGACAGAAGAAGATAAACTCACTGTATACAGAGCCCGTAAAGTACAGCGTTTCCTTTCCCAGCCTTTCTTTGTGGCCGAACAATTCACAGGTACTCCCGGAAAATATGTGCCTATCAAAGAAACCGTAAGAGGTTTCAAAGAAATTATTGAAGGTAAACATGATGATATTCCCGAGCATGCATTCCTGATGGCGGGGACCATTGATGAGGTAGTAGCAAGAGCCCGTGAGTTGGAGGGATAATTAATGGCGAAAACCCTCAATTTGGAAGTAGTTACCCCGGAAAAACAGGTCTTCAGTGATGAGGTTCAGTCCATCATTGTCCCTGCCGCTGAGGGATATCTGGGGGTCCTCCCCAACCATGCCCCGCTCATTTCCGGTTTAAAACCCGGTGTCGTTAAGTACCGCCAGGAAGGAAAGACACAGCTCCTGGCCATCAGCGGGGGCTTTATGGAAGTCTCTTCTAATAAAGTAACGATACTCGCCGATACTGCCGAAAGGCCTGAACACATTGACATCGAACGCGCCAGAGCGGCCAGGGAGCGGGCCGAGAAAAGACTTAAAGAGCGGCCTCCCGGCCTCGATGTGGCCAGAGCTGAATTCGCCCTGCAGCGGGCCATGGCCCGTCTGCGCACAGCGGGATTAAATGGCTAGAATTTAGCAGGAAAATATCATTAAATAAGCAGGAAATTAGAAAGAGATAGCGAATAAAAAAAAGTAATTGCTTGAGAAGCAATTAACCTAAAACAGATGCACCGCGGTCAGCCTGACTGCGGTGTATCTGTTTTATCAGCTCATTGGGATATAATATTGGTAGACGACTTGCCGGTATCCGACATCCGATATCTGTGACCGGAGCCCGGTGTCCGGAGTCCAGCACCTGTGTAAGTGACCAGAGCCCAGTGTCCAGTGTCCGGTTAATTCGCTGGTCACCGATCACGGGTCACCGATCACTGGTCACCGGTCACTGATCTCTGCGAACTGCTCTCTTACCACTAGTAACTAGTAACTAGGAACTAGTAACTTACTGTGGAGGTGCTAGTATGAATGACCGTTCTGAACTGGAAGAGATTATCGCCAGAGGCATCCAGGGAGACCCGGAGTTAAAAAAAGATGAGAGAAGAAAGTACCTGGGTGAGTTCAGGGAGCGTATTTTAAAGGCCTTAACTTTTGAGCAGATTGACGAACCGGGTACTTACCCCGAAATCAAGGAAGCCATACAAGATCCGCGGGCCCATAAATTAGTGATCAATCAGAAGGCGAACCTTAATGAAGCAAGGGAATACATCCAACTGGCCCGGAAAAAAGGTCTCCAATTCACCATGGTAGACAACCCAGAATATACTGGTAATATAGGATTGGTTGTAGTAAGCGATAAAGCTGTCGACGTCAAGGACATAATGGTTAAATAATACAAATGTTCTTACAGTCGGAATAAAATGGCAATTAGTAGGGAAAACTATACTTAGATGGTAAAGAGGAGGTTTGGAGATGTTTTGGCGCTCTTTGTTCTTAAGTATGGTCTGCCTGTTTTTCTTCCTTACAGTAGCTGTACCCGGTACTACGTTGGGGACATTTCTTAATATAGACGGCCAGCCTAAGATGGATAATTTTCAGTTGGCCAGGAAAGTATTTACACAATCCGGTGCAAATTTAGAAGAAATAAATCTGCAGGTCTGGGGACAAATTAGTAATACAGTGGATACGGAAGAGCAGCTCAAAGAAAAGTACCGCATTTTGGCACAAGCCTTAGGGTTTGATTCCCTTCAGCCTGTGGTACAAAAAGAAAAAGACGGTTTTCTTATTCTATCCAACCTGATGGAGCGGGAGGACAGTGTCATGCAGCTGGTAATGCAGGCTATTCCAGCAGCCACGGGGTATGGTGGATCTTGTCTGGGCTTATCATTTCGCACAACAGATGTGACTGTCGCTCAGGTAATGTATGGTAATATTTCTGCCGCATTGGCCCGTATCGGGAGCGAACACCAGGTGGGTGTAGTCTGGACCGGTAGTTTGCCGGGCAAGTTATCTACCGCCAAACGCTCACTTTTAGCCCAGTCTCTGGCCGAAACGGTGGAAGCCCGTTTTGTGGAAGGCATGGAAGAGGAGCAAGTGACCAGCCTGACGTACTATACAAATCAGGGCCAGGGTTTCTTGACAGTTAACAAGCAAAAGCTTAATATTAACATTGCTTTACGCTTTCATGCCGATAAGGGTTCTACCTACATCCATGTGGGAAGCCCTTTAATTTATCAAGAATATTAACACGTAAATTAATCAACGCTCCCCGACTCCCGCTTCCCGATATCCGAATTAGCAGTATATTAGCGGGCGGCTGGTTGCGATTTGCATCTTTGGTTGTGCCTTGCTGACATGAGGGGTTAGCAGGGAAAAAATGCCACGGTAAAATTGTATGCCGTGGGCAGGAAAATGGATGTTTGTCCCGAATTTATAGTCAGCAAGCTTGGCCCAGATGGATAAATTACGAAAGGAGGTGCACCTGTAAGCAAAACCAGACAGGATTCACTTGAGGTTTTGTAAACCAGGAATATTATTGGACAGGATTATCGTAAAAGGCGGTAAGCCTTTACAGGGAAAGATTACCGTAAGTGGAGCTAAAAATGCCGTATTGCCTGTTATTGTAGCTTCACTGTTGGCTGAAGGTAACTGCCGGATTCAGGATGTACCGCATCTCGCCGATGTTGATACGATTTGCGGCGTTTTGGGGGAACTTGGGGCCAGTGTAAACAGGGCTGACGATAATACCCTTGATCTTAACTGCCGCGATATAAATAAATGTGAAGCACCCTATGAGTATGTAAGGAAAATGCGTGCTTCCGTATTGGTGATGGGACCTCTCTTAGGGAGATTGGGAAGAGCCAGGATCTCCATGCCCGGCGGCTGCGCCATTGGGACCCGCCCCATTGATTTGCACCTTAAAGGTTTTGAAGCCATGGGTGTCCGGATCAGCATGGATCACGGCTACATTAAAGCTGAAGCGCCCAAGTTAACGGGAGCCAGAATTTATTTAGACTATCCCAGTGTGGGTGCCACCGAAAATATTATGATGGCAGCGGCCCTGGCCCAGGGGACAACTGTCATAGAAAACGCAGCAGAGGAACCGGAAATTGTAGACCTGGCCAACTTTATCAACGCCATGGGCGGTAAAGTAAAAGGTGCAGGTACCAATGTCATCAAAATTGAAGGTGTGAAAAGCCTTGGCGGAACTGTTCATAATGTGATTCCCGACAGGATCGAGGCAGGCAGCTACCTGGTGGCAGGGGCTGCTACAGGAGGGAACCTCCTCCTGGAGAATGTCATTGCCGACCACATAAAACCCGTCATCGCCAAACTCATCGAAGCCGGTGTGGAGATATACGAGGAAGGTTCCGGGATTAGAGTCATTGCAAAGAATCCCATTGAAGCCGTGGATGTCAAGACTTTGCCTTATCCTGGGTTCCCCACCGATATGCAGGCCCAGTTTATGGCCTTGATGACCATTGCCCAGGGTACCAGTATCATTACGGAAACTGTTTTTGAAAACCGTTTTATGCACGCAGAAGAACTGAGGCGCATGGGTGCAGATATCAAAATTGAAGGACGCAGTGCCGTGGTGGAGGGCGTTCGCCAGCTGAACGGTGCACCTGTCAAAGCCTCCGATCTTCGGGCCGGTGCCGCACTTATAATTGCCGGTTTGGTCGCTGAAGGAGACACGGAAATTACCAACGTTCATCATATCGACCGGGGCTATGATAATATTGTCGGTAAGCTTAAGGCCGTGGGAGCGAGAATTACCAGGGAGTAAGTTGCGCTTCCAGCTACCCGCCTCCCGATACCGGAAATAATAAATATAAGTTTGCTAACGGAGAGACTCATTGATAGTCTCTCTTTTTATTTGGGCAGAAAAAATCATTTTCTATTATTTTAGCGAACATATCAGTGGCAATTCGGGGGTCGGGTAGCGGGCGTCGGGAAGCGAATCAGTCATAGATGGTCTAAATTAAGCATCCTGGACATATGCTATTCTAGTATGGTTTTTTACAAAGGATGATGACCATGGCCTTATGGCCCCGGAGAAGGAAAAGGAGAGGTTTTCTCAAATGGGGTATATTGTTTATCTTGTTGCTCATCGTCATACCCTGGGGAATCTCTCTCTTATTTGAGGATGAATTAGAAATAAAAATCAAAGGCGATACAGCCAGGGTGCGGGTATTAAATCATCAAACAAACAAGCTTATGTATTTGGGCCTGGAAGAATACCTGGTAGGGGTAGTGGCTGCGGAAATGCCCGCTTCTTTTCCGGAAGAGGCCTTGAAGGCCCAAGCCGTAGCCGCCCGTACCTATGCCGTCAAGCGCTTACAGATACCGGACCCCCGGATAAAAAACCTTAACCAAGATGCTGATCTCAGCACCAATCCCGCCATCAACCAGGCCTGGATCAGCAGTGAGGAGATGAAAAACCGCTGGGGTGTCTGGGGATATCGGGCCTATAAAAAGAAAATAATCCAGGCGGTACAGGAGACGGCAGGGCAGGTTCTCGTTTACCAGGGACAGTTAATTGATCCTGTCTATCATTCTTCCTGCGGCGGGGGCCGTACGGAAAACTCTGAGGATGTCTGGAAATTCCAGATACCGTACCTCCGCAGTGTGGCCTGTGTTGACCACCAGGACCGTTACCGGGAGACTGTGAATACTATTGACCTGGCGCGATTGGACAAAGCCCTGGGAACAAGCCTCCAGTCCATACCTGTAAGTAAACTGCAAACAGGTAAAAACTATATCCAGGTCATGGAGAAGACGGGTACAGGCCGCGTCAAAACCATGCGTTTCGGCAATACGGTGATCAGCGGTACCGAGCTTAGAAGCAAGCTGGGGCTGGCCTCAACCTGGTTTGACTGGCAGGTAAAAGGAGAAAGCATCCTGTTTGTGACCCGCGGCAACGGCCATGGGGTAGGCATGTGCCAGTATGGGGCGGCGGCCATGGCTGAGCAGGGCAAAGACTACCGGCAGATTCTCACCCATTACTATACTGGGGTGGGGTTTGCCAAAATTAGTTACTAGTTGTTAGTTACTAGTTACTAGTTATTAGTTATTAGTAATTTTTTATATTTCCACCTGGTTCCTGCCCGGTTTGCCCTACTAGTAACTAAAACAGGAAGAATTTGGGCAAAATAGTAGCGAGGTGGTGATTTTCCGTGATCCGTGAAAAATTTAGTAAACTTTTAGATGGACAAAGCAAACAATTGAAAACCTTAGGAATTTACACAGGGGTTGTTTTACTCATATTTAGCATCATCATTCCTTTTATGGGTAAGGGACTCTTCGTCAAAGAGACGGCGAAAAAAAATGAGTCGCCCCTGACCAGTGTGATGGGACAGGCCAACAGTATGAAAGAAGAGCGCTCTACTGTCACAGGAATAGTTCTACAGGAATCCCAAGACAAGCCGAAAACAATGCCAGCACCTCCCAAAGCAAAAGAGGAAGCTGAAGTAAAGGCCCCGGTTCAAACACAAACACGAGAAGTCAATGCTGTTTCGAATATCAAGGACATCACCTGGCCGGTAAAAGGAGAGGTCATCCAGGAAGTAGGCCTGTCCTATTCCAAAACCTTCAGTGATTATCGTTATCATAATGGCATCGATATCAAAGTAAAAAGGGGCACTGAGGCAGGAGCGGCCCTGGAGGGGAAAATAGGCAAAGTAGAAACCACTAAGAGTGAAGGGCTGAAGGTATCCATTGACCACGGGGATGGCTGGCAGAGCGTTTACGCCCACCTGGAAGATGTTTTTGTCAAAACGGGGGATGTTGTGAAGAAAGGGCAGAGTATAGGGATAGTGGGGCAGCCCGGTCTAAATGAGGTCATGGAAGGCCCCCATCTCCACTATTCACTGCTCAAAGACGGAAAGGTAGTGAATCCCCGGGACTACCTGCCAAAAGGTGAACCGTGAACCGTTAACCGTGACCAGTAACCGGTGACCAGTGTCCAGTTGACGACTTTTGCTATCCGACATCCGAAGTACGAAGTCCAATGAAATCCACTAGTAACTAATAACTGGCAACTAGTAACTAACATCATTTTTTCCCTGGACGCAAGCATTTTTTTATTTCCCCTCATATAAATTTAGAGAAAATGAGCTGAACGGAGGGGAAGAGGATGCAAGAATACATCCGGAAAGTGTCCTGAAAGTATGTCATTATATGTTAGATACCACAGCCACAGTGAGACAGACTGCTACTGTTTTTGGTGTTAGTAAAAGTACGATTCATACCGTGTTAAGAATTGGTGTCGGTTGCACTGGGTGTTCGAGTACGCTGCATGAGAGATGAAATGATATTGAATTTAAAAGAGAACCTGCGCTGGCATTAAAAGAGGCGCAGGTTTTAATATGTTAAAAAAATATATCATGGGATGTTGCCATGCTTACAATGGATTACCCAATTAAATATATAAAAATGTGATTTTAATGACAAATATTATAATATTTATGTGATGCATTGACTTTTTGCCGGATATATGGTTATACTATTTATAAAAGTGTGATAAATTAACGCAAAATATGTATAAAAATGTGATATTTTGGAGGTGATATTGTGGAAAGGCTGAGCATGCAGGAGTTGCTGCGCTGGAAAAACTCCAGGCACCGGAAACCGCTCATATTAAAGGGTGTACGGCAGGTGGGCAAGACATGGCTGCTTAAAGAATTTGCCAGGCGCTATTATGAAAATATCGCCTATTTCAACTTTGACGAGCATCCGGAATACAAGCAGTTTTTTGAAAACACAAAGGATGTCGAACGCATCTTGCAAAACCTGATGATGGCCAGCGGACAAACCATCAAGCCGAATAAGCCGGAGGCTACGCTCATTATTTTCGACGAGATACAGGAATGTCCTAACGCTTTGAATACGCTCAAATATTTTTGTGAGAACACACCGGAATACCATGTGGCCTGCGCAGGTTCCCTTTTGGGCATTGCCCTGTCCAAGCCTGCCTCTTTCCCCGTTGGCAAGGTAGCTTTTTTAGAAATCGGGCCCATGACCTTCACCGAATTTTTAATGGCCAATGGCGACGGCAATCTTGCCGCCTATTTGAACAGCATTGACAGTATTGAAGCCATTCCTGATGCTTTCTTCAATCCCCTTTATGAAAAGCTTAAAATGTACTTTGTTACCGGTGGAATGCCGGAATCCGTCAGATCTTGGACGGAAGACCGGGATGTTGAGCTGATGCAGCATGTGCTTTCCAATATATTAGGGGCATACGAACGGGATTTTGCCAAGCATCCGGATCCCAAGGATTTCCCGAAGATTTCACTTATCTGGAAGTCAATTCCGTCCCAGCTTGCGAGGGAGAATAAAAAATTTATCTATAAAGTGGTCAAGGAAGGCGCCCGGGCCAGAGAATATGAGGACGCGCTGCAATGGCTTTGCGATGCGGGCCTGACTTATAAGATATACCGCAGCAGTGCACCGGGGCTGCCCATTTCTGCTTATGACGATTTGTCCGCCTTCAAGCTTTATATGGTGGACGTGGGACTATTGCGCCGCCTGTCGCTCTTGGCACCCTCTGCTTTCGGCGAAGGCAACCGCCTGTTTGTGGAGTTCAAGGGAGCGCTCAGCGAAAACTATGTGCTCCAAGCACTGAGAAACCAGTTTGAAGCAATGCCGCGATATTGGGCAATGGACAATCCCCGGTATGAAGTGGATTTTCTGATTCAGAGAGAAAACGATATTTTGCCCGTAGAGGTAAAATCGGAAAGCAATGTCGAAAGCAAAAGCTTGAAGAAGTTTAAAGAGAAATACGGTGACAAGGTCAAGCTGCGTGTCCGTTTTTCATTGAACAATCTGCGGTTGGACGATGATCTGTTGAATATCCCGCTGTTCCTGGCCGATTATGCAGATAAACTGATTGGGATGGCATTGCAGCAGTTGGAAAATTAACTAATAAATAATAACTAGCAACTAGTAACTAACATCATTTTTTCCCTGGACGCAAGCATTTTTTTCATTTCCCCTCATATACATTTAGAGAAAATGAGCTGAACGGAGGGGAAGAGGATGCAAGAATACATCCGGAAACGTGTCCTGGAGGTATGTCATTATATGTTAGATACCACAGCCACGGTGAGACAGACTGCTACTGTTTTTGGTGTTAGCAAAAGCACTATCCATAAAGACATGACCGAGAGATTACCGGTGATTAATAAACAGCTTGCTGCCCAGGTCAAATATGTTTTGGAACAAAATAAGGCTGAGCGTCATTTGCGCGGCGGTGAGGCTACCAAGAAGAAATATAAAGAAGCTCAGGAAAATTAATGAAGAATTTAATAGGAAAAAAAGAGGGAAAAGGTCTTTTAGTGTAGAATATGAGCCACAGGTAGTCCTTGTACACTTTTCGCTTTTTATTCAGTAATTTTTTTTATGGAAGGATGTGGCCTCATGTTCTTTAATTTTGGCGAAGATATAGGGATAGATTTAGGTACTGCCAGTGTTCTTGTCTATGTCAAAAACAAGGGGATTGTTGTCAATGAACCATCGGTCGTGGCTCTGGATAAGAACACAGGACAGGTTATTGCTGTAGGTGAAGAGGCCAGGCGAATGCTGGGTAGGACCCCCGGTAATATTGTCGCTATCCGTCCTATGAAAGAGGGAGTAATTGCTGATTATGACGTAACGGAGAAAATGTTGCGTTATTTTATAGGGAAGGCCGTGGGCAAGAGACTGTTTTTCAAGCCCCGTGTCATGATCGGGGTTCCTTCCGGCGTGACCAGTGTGGAAGAGAGGGCAGTGAAACAAGCGGCCATCTCGGCGGGGGCCAAACAAGCCTTTCTCATTGAGGAACCATTGGCTGCCGCCCTGGGAGCAGGATTGGAAATCAGCGAACCAAGCGGTTCTATGGTGGTGGATATTGGCGGCGGTACTACCGACATAGCTGTTCTTTCCCTGGGCGGGATAGTGACCAGCAGATCCATTCGCATCGGCGGCGATAAAATTGACGAGGCGTTGGTCCGCTACATGCGGCGGGCCTATAACCTGATGATCGGCGAGCGTACGGCAGAAGAATTGAAAATAGAAATAGGCACGGCCTATCCCCAGGCCAGGGGCGAGGCCGGCACCGAAATCAGGGGCAGGGACCTGGTGAGCGGCCTGCCTAAAACTGTCCGCATCATGGCCAGGGAAGCTTATGAGGCTATTAAGGAACCGGTGGAGGCCATTGTGGGAGCCACTAAAGAAGTCCTGGAAAAAACACCTCCCGAACTGGCTGCAGATATCATGAATAAGGGAATCGTCCTTACGGGAGGGGGAGCCCTCCTCCATGGGTTGGACATGCTTATCACCCAGGAGACCCACCTTCCCGTACATATAGCCGATAATCCTGTCCAGTGCGTGGCTTTAGGCACCGCCAAGGCTCTCGCCTTGATCGATATCCTGGAAAGCGCCCGTTCCTTCAAACGCACGGCAGCGAAATAGAGGGACGACTATCCGACCTCAGTTTACCGATTTCCGATTTCCGACGTTTGTCAGATAGCGGATATCGGCTGTCGGTAATCGTTATCGAATAACGGTTATCGGCCATCGGGCCATAGGCTGCAGTCAACTACCAACTAATAACTAGTAACTAATAACTAGTAACTAGTAACTAACTCGGAAAGGAGGTGCAACTTATGCTTAAAGGTATCTACACCAGCGCTCTGGGGATGGCCGTTTTAACCAAGCGCCAGGAAGCCTCGGCCAACAACCTGGCCAATGTCAACACCAGCGGTTATAAAAAAGAGACAGTAGTAGCCCGCTCTTTCCCTGAGATGCTTATTCACAGGCTTAATGATCCTACGGTCACCACAGGCACACCTCCCCTTGTGGGCAATCTGTCTACGGGACTGCAGATCCATGATATAGTGACCGACTATTCCGCGGGTTTTTACAAGGAATCGGGCAACCCCTTGGAACTTGCTCTCATGGGGGAAGGTTATTTTGTGGTGAATACCCCCCAGGGTGAACGTTATACCCGCAATGGTGTCTTTAACTTAAGTCCCGAAGGCAAACTGGTTACGATTGACGGTTATCCCGTACAGGGGAAAAAGGGGGAAATTGTGGTTGGCAAAGGTGATTTTAACGTTGATGAGTCCGGCCGGGTTTTCGTCAATGGCAAACTGGTAGACAAGCTTCATATTGTTTCCTTTGCTTCTCCCATTGTCAAAGAAGGGTCTTCCTTATTCCGGGGTGAGGAACCCGTGGAGGTGGAAAATCCCAAAATTGCCCAGGGATTCGTGGAAGAAAGTAACGTCAACGCCATTGAAGAAATGGTGAATATGATTAACCTCATGCGCGCTTACGAAGCTAACCAGAAGGTCATCCAGACCGAAGACAGCACCCTGGAGAAAACTGTCAACGAAGTGGGACGTATCTAAACAACGACTCTCCGCTATCCGATTACCGCTTTCCGACATCCGTTTTCCGACATCCGCTTTCCGACATCCGTTTTCCGACATCCGCTTTCCGACATCCGCTTTCCGACATCCGACATCCGAATATTAGTGACCAGAGTCCAGTGTCCGGTGTCCGGTTAATTTACTGGTCACGGGTCACAGGTCACCGATCACTACCAACTACCAACTAACATTGACCATCAGTTCCATAAGTGGTAAAATATTCATATTAATAACGACATCCGACATCCGACATCCGACTTCCGACTTCCGACTTCCAATGACTAATAACTAATAACTAGTAACTAGTAACTAAAGTGGGGCTGGCCTGTTATACAGAAGCCTCCAGGTTTCCGACCGACCGAGGAAACCAACAACCCGTGTGTGCGACCCAGGAGCCGTTACCAGTGACCAGAGTCCAGTGTCCGGTATATTAAATTGGTCACCGATCACCGGTCACGAAACTACGAATCAAACTAGTAACTAGTAACTAATAACTAATCAAGGAGGTTTTGGGCGTGTTGCGTTCCCTTTACATTGCCAGTTCCGGTATGCAGGCACAACAGATGAACCTTGACGTAATTTCCAATAACCTGGCTAACGTGAATACCACCGGTTTTAAAAAGAGCCGGGTGGATTTCCAGTCACTACTCTACCAGTCGCTGAAAAGTCCGGCAGCTTCCGAGCAGGGATTCTTTAATCCAATGGGGTTAGAGATCGGTAACGGTGTCCGCGTTGTAGGAACACTGAGCGACTTCAGCGGCGGCATACTCCAGGAAACAGGAAATGATTCCGATGTGGCCATCCAGGGGAAAGGCTTCTTTATGGTGGCACTTCCCAACGGGAAGGTGGGGTACACCCGTAACGGCGCTTTCCAGATTGACAGCCAGGGGTATCTGGTTACTTCCAACGGTTATCGGGTTCTCTCTTCCAAAGGCAATGACAGCACCGGCGGCAGCTTGAGTGTGGGCGGGAAGACACTCAAATACATAAAACCCGATACCGCTACCAAGACCATCTCCATCAGCGAAGACGGTATTGTCTCCACGGAGAAAGTAAGCGGGGCAAGTGCTCCTATCTTGGAAATGGCCAATTTCGCTAATCCTGCCGGTTTGCAAGCCGTAGGATCAACCAGCTATGTGGCCACCGAGGTTTCCGGAGAACCCATTATCGGGCAGCCTACCAAGGATGGCTTAGGTTCTTTGATCCAGGGATTCCTCGAAGGCTCCAATGTGAAAGTAGTAGAAGAAATGGTAAAAATGATTACTGCCCAGCGGGCTTATGAAATAAACTCCAAGTCGATTCAGACCTCTGACGAAATGATGGGCATCACCAATGGATTAAAACGCTAGGGGTGAATAAGCATGAAAACTTCTCCCCTGGATGGACTAAGAAACTATACTCAACAGGCAACTGAAGGCAGTTACCGGAACAAAGGGGTGCAGGATTTTAAAAATATACTGGACAAGGCCAGGCTTGAGAGGCAAGATGACAAAAAACTTAAAGAAGCCTGCCAGGAATTAGAAGCCATTTTCCTGCATAAAATGTTACAGCAGATGAGGGCTGGGATCCCCAATGGCGGTTTAATTGAAGAAAGCTATGCTTCAAAAATCTACAAGGATATGCTGGATGAACAGTATAGCAAACTCATTGCCAAATCCCACGGCAGCATTGGACTTGCCGATATGCTCTATCAGCAGCTGAAGCGGGACATAAATCGCGAAACGTGAACCGTGAACCGTGAACCGTAAACCGTAAACAGTGACCAGAGCCCAGAGACCGGAATACGATATCCGATGTCTGCTTCCAAACCGCTACCAACTAATAACTAGTAACTAGTAACTAGTAACTAAGTTAAAGTCCCCCCTTAAATAATAAATACCAGGCCAGGCGAACAGGAAAAGAGAGCATCACTGCTCTCTTTTCCTGTTCCGTTTTTGTCCATTATGGACATAATAGTGCATGTTAGGATATAATATTTTAAAAAAACACGGAGGGTTAGTCTAATGGAAGTATATACTGTTGCACAGGCTAAAAATAAGTTTCCTCTCATACGTCGTAATGCCGCTCGGGGGATTGAGTCTATCGTTATGGATTTTAAAAGGACAGAAACCGGTGCCGTATCTGTAATATCCACAGATTTATTAAATAGGGTAACAACCGAAGCTTTGTCTGGTTTAACATACCAATGGGTTGATAGACCAGGTGACTCTATAACCGATACGGAAGAAAATCAAACATGGAATTTATGGAATGAGCAGCTGCGTTTACATGGAGTTGGTTTAACAAAAGAGGAAGCTGTTTATAGTTTAGTTGAAGATGCCATGAATTATGCGGAAGAGTATTTTGACGACCTTGAATATTTCCTTAACCCCAAATCAGAAAGAGACGGCCATTACTGGATTCTACGCGGGATCAAACAGTGTCAGGGCAATAAAGAAAAAGTACTTGAAGTAATAGGCCTAAAGAAACTTCTGGAGGAATAGATGGGGTATACGTTTACGTGGGATGATATTGAAACGATATGCAAAATGTTGGGGATGAGAAGGAAATATAAAACAGCAACATACTCGGGACATGGCCCGGATGGACTCTACCGGCGCTGTACTATACATTCTTATCATAAAGGAAACATCGGAGCCGGTTTGCTTAACAAGATAGCTAAAGAACAATTGTTATTTTCATCTATTAAGGAAATGTATGACTTTTATCACGGCAAATTGAATATAGAGCAAAAATAATGACCAAAGCCGGGAGACATCTCCCGGCTTCACTTTTTCACTGCCAACTACCAACTCCGCATCAGCGGAATTAGCGGAAAAATCTGCGTGGTCTGGCCGCTTTTTCTGCAGCTTTATCTGTATACTTTCCCAGCTCTTCATCAATGTCGCCTATGCGTACAAGAATTGCCATTTTATTTGAACCGTCAGCAACTCTCCAGGCATCAAGAAGACGACTGCGTTCACGGCGCAGAGCGTTCAATTGACTCTCTGTCATTTTCATACACCCCTTCTCACTATGTATTAACATAGAATTGTATAATATTATTGTGTTGTTCTTCGAAAGAAAGTGCTTGCACTCACCTTCACATGTTTATTATACACTATCTCCTGATAAAAGTTAATACATAGTTATAATGTTTTGAAAAAATTTCTAATATTAGCTTATAATAAATTAACAACTCCTCCTGACAATACAACCTCATTTCCAGATATTAGTTTAGAAATGAACTACCAACTACCAACTACATACTTCCCGACATTTTTCGGGAAAAGGAAGGTATTTTGCTGTTGCATGTGGAAGTCAGATATAAAGAACAAAATCCAGGGAAGTGAGAAAATGAGACGTCTCTTAAGAATTGCCTTACTAGCAGCAATTGTATCAATTTATAGTTTCATAACCCCAAGCTTAGGTGCAAATACACTGCCCTTTAACGATATAGCCCAGGATCCTTATAAAAAGGAGATTATTCATCTCTGGGCCAGGGGCATCGTAGCCGGGTTCCCCGATGGGTTTCGCCCCCGGGATAAAGTGACGCGGGCCCAAATGGCCAGGTTTATCAATAATATAGAAAACAAAAGCGATGAAGTAAGTATCCTGCAGCAGATAAATTCACCCTTTCAAGATGTGGCCAACGACCATTGGGCTAAAGGGGATATCTTATTAAACGAAGAACAGGGCATGATGGTGGGATATCCCGGCGGTTATTTCCACCCCGAGGAAGAAATTCCCCGCTACCAGGTGGCCATCATCTTATTGAGGGGTCTGGGGGAATTAGGGAAGCCTGGGTTAAATAATCTTTCAGGCTATCAGGATGTTGAAGAAATCCCCTTTTATGCAAGACCCTATGTGGCCAGGGCTCTGGAGCTGGGAATCATGAAGGCTGAAGAACCGGGACGTTTGGGCGGGCTTGCGTCTGCCACGCGCGGAGAAGTGGCTGCCGCCTTACACCGCTTTCTATACCTGCGCGGTGACCTTTTTGATATTTCCGGCAGGCTTTTAAGCTTAGACCCTGCTAAAAGATCCATTTCCCTGGAGATAAGGGGCCGTGATGAAATTTTTTCCCTTGCAGAGAACTATCTTAACTATCTATTGGAAAAAAAGCAAGACATGTCAGGTTCGGAATATGTTAACCTTCTCCTTAACAAAGAGGGTAAAGTTGTCTTGATAGAACAAGGTGCTAATAAAGAAAACCATCTTATCTTCTCCGTAAACAGCAGGCCTCTCCCTTCAGGAATAAGACACGCAGAGGATACAAAGCCGAAATTCTCGGCCGACGGGGAAAACAAAGCATCAATCTCCCGGGAAAATCCCCCTTTGAGCCTGAAGGTTACGAAAGCCGAGATCAACGCCGATCGGCTGGAAAGTATGCTGGGGGTGGACGGCGCCGGGCAGCTAATCGCCATTATAGACACGGGCGTGGATGTTGCTCATCCCGATTTGCAGTGGACAACCCGGGGTGAACCTAAGATTGTGGACTGGCTGGACCTGACCAGAGAAGGCCAGGTTAAGACGCCCCACAGCCTTAAGGCCTTTAACCAAAAGATACGGGTAGAGGACAGAGAATACCAGTTGGGTTATTTGGAATCCAAGAGCCAAGTCTTTCGCCTGGGCTTTCTGGAAACCATAGCAATCCTGCCCCCGGACCTCCTTGAATACGAAGAATCCACAGGAGATTTTAAGAATGAGAAAATAGGCGTACTGCTTCTGGATACTGAAACACCCGGTAAATATAACGCCGTGGTCCTTGACGCCAACCAGAATCGGGATTTCAGTGATGACAGAATTATGCGGGTTTACCGTGATGACCCGGCTTACGTGACGCTGAACAAAAAAGAACATCCCTTCAGCCTTGTGGTGGCGGAAATTGCGGAGAACGGGGACTATGTTAAGTTCGGTTTTGACGGCAACGGCCACGGCACCCATGTAGCCGGAATCGCTGCTGCCAACGGAGAGGTCAAAGGCGTTGCCCCCGGGGCCCGGCTCCTGGTGATAAAAGCCATCGAAATGGATGGCCTGGCTGACTGGGATAAGATAGAGGAGGCCGTTAAACTGGCAGTCTCCAAAGGGGCTCAGATTATTAACCTTAGTTTGGGGCAGTACCAGGATGATTCGGCAGGTAAGAGTTCCCTTGCCCAGCTGGTGAATGAGTTAAGCAGGGATAAAGGAGTTGTTTTTACCATTGCTGCCGGAAACACAGGCCCCGGCCTTGCTTCTCTGGCTACTCCCGCTGATGCCGATGAAGCCATCAGCGTAGGGGCCTATATTTCTCCTCTCATGTGGGAGGTTGATTATGGTTGGAAAGTAGAGAAAGAAACCCTCTGGTATTTCAGTTCTGTAGGGCCCCGTAAAGACGGCGCCTGGTTTCCCAGCCTTGCGGCTCCCGGCAGTGCCTATTCTACCATACCCCTCTGGAATGGCGATAAATACAGCCTGGTGGAAGGAAGCAGCATGGCGGCTCCCCACGCAGCGGGTGCAGTGGCTTTGCTCAAAGAGGCCGTTGAGAAAAAGAAACTTAAGGTTACGACACAAGAACTTAAAGCGGCCCTTCTCCAGGGTGCACGCTTACTGCCCGGGCTGGAGGCGGCTGCTCAGGGCCGGGGTGTCCTGGACGTCTACAAAGCCTGGCTGCTTTTAAAAGAAAACCTGTTGAGCCGGGAATTACCGATCAGGGCCTTTAATGCCGATTTCGGGACAGGCCAGGGTGTTTTGGCCAGGGAGTTTGAACCCAAACAACTCTATCTTGAGGTAAGTAACGAAAGCAAAGAAAATAAGACCATTATCTGGGAAAACAACCTTTCCTTTGCCCAGGTAACCAGGAAAAAAACATACCTCCCTACAGGGAAGGTAAGGCGGGTTCCTGTAACCTTCAATCTTACCGGCGTAGAAAGTCAAATCCTGGCGGGGGACGACCCGGATTCCCCCGGCAAAGACGTAATGGTGCCCGTTACCGCAGGCCAGGCCTTGAAACTGGAAAAGAACAACGGTTATGAGCATACCATCTTGTCCCAGCTAGGGGCGGGCCAGTATGAGCGCTACTTTGTCAGGGTACCTGTGGGTACTGAAAACATTAAAATAGACCTTTCAGTTTTTCCCGATACCACCGGCAAATACCAAGGCCGGGCCCGCCTCCATCTCTTCGACCCTCTGGGGAGAGAAATGCGGATGAGCGATTATGCCGGTGTAGGACCTGTGGCAGCTGACGTAAAAGGTAAAGTATCCATTAACTATCCTGCTCCCGAACCGGGTACCTGGGAAATTGTCGTCTACAGTTCCGCAACGTTGAGCCTCTATGATTTAACAGCCTCCAATTATCAGCTTAATGTTGCCCTGAAAGGTGTCCCTGAACCGGGGCCAAGCAACTTTAAAGATAAATATCTCATCACCTATCAGGCCTCTGAACAAGAAAGGGAGCACGGGTTTATTACCCTCCAGGTAAGAGAAAGACATAGCAAAAAGCCGGTATCAGGTCTACTGGAGATAAACGACCAGGCTTACGAAATCCAGAATGGAAAACTTATTCTGCCCGTGCAATTCAACGAAAAGCCGGCAGAATTGAAAGCAACCCTGTGGGAAGGCGATTATTTAAAAGTGCGGAACTAATTTTCGCATTTTTCCGTCTGTAAATAATAACGGAGAAGTTATATCATTATGGTTAGTCCCATTTAGTGAGCAGAGACCATGAACGGAGTCCGGTAAGTGGTACTTTTACCACTAATAACTAGGAACTAGTAACTAGTAACTGACTCCTTTCTTGCAGGATTACTTCCCTTCTTGTAGAATACTTATTGTTACCCGAAAAAATAACGACTTCCGCTTTCCGACATCCGACATCCGAAGCCCGACCCAAAAACACTAGTAACTAGGAACTAGTAACTAGTAACTCGCTAGCAAGGGGTACTTCAAAATGAAGAAACACTTAATCATTGCCATCTGCCTGAGCCTTATTGCGCTGAGCTTTCCAGTTTGGGCGGAAGAACAGCTGATGACCAAACTTTACTTTGATAACTGGTTGAAAAATGCCACTAGTCCTTTGGAACAGCAGATTAACGCTTTAAAAACCACCTTTGCCCAACTGGAAAACGACATTCGTAAAATAAGAACCCAGTTGACTACCACCATTAAAGTAACCATCGGGCAAAAAAGTGCGGTCATAGATGACAAGACTACTCAGTTGGATGTAGCTCCCATAAACCAAAACGGGCGTACTATGGTTCCCGTGCGCTTTATCGGTGAGGCCTTTGGTGCCAATTTTTCCTGGGATGACAAGACCCGTAAAGTTACCTATACTTTAGATAATCTAAAAATTGAACTATATATAGGAAAGACTAAAGCTTATGTCAACGGGAAAAGTGTCACTTTAGACACATCCCCCATTATCAGCGAAGGGCGCACCATGGTGCCTTTGCGTTTTGTGGGTGAATCCCTTGGCGCGAAGCTGGAATGGGACAACGACACCCAAACGGCAACCATATTGCGTTAACCGTAAACCGTTAACCGACTTCCGATTTCCGATTTCTGATTTTCGACAACCGACTACTGATTACTGACTTCCGCTCTCCGACTGCCGACTTCCGACAATGCTGTACTAGAACATGAACTTGAGAAGCAACTAAATTCGGAAATCGGAAATCGTCCCCACTAACAACCAACAACTACCAACTGCGAACTGCCAACTGCGAACTGCGAACTAATAGGGTGATGACTATGTTTAAGAATAAAAAAATATTGATAGCCGTTTTTCTGGTCGCTCTGCTCCTGGGTTACCAGGCTTATGACAGCTATTTCAGCTTACCCTTTACCCCTAAAAATCCTGCCACTACTGCAGAAGGGGAGGAAGCAAAGCCCCGGTTTGAGAAATTTAATGTTTTAATCCTGGGCGTGGATGGCCGTAAAGGTGTTAACTCCAGAAGTGATACTATCATCCTTGCTTCCCTGGATGGCGAGACCAAAACAGCCCAGCTTCTTTCCGTCCCCAGGGATACCCGTGTCAAGATAAAGGGGGCCTGGGACAAGGTCAATGCCGCCTATGCCTATGGAGGTGTAGACCTCACCAAAAAGACTGTTTCCGATTTTCTGGGGGTTAAGATTGACCGTTATGCCGTCATTAACTTTAAAAGCCTAATAGAGCTGGTAGACCTGGTGGGCGGCATTGAAGTGGATGTGCCTGTCCGTATGTATGTGCCCGATGAAGGGATCGACCTTAAACCTGGCAAACAGCACCTTGACGGGGAACAGGTCTTAGCCTACTCCCGTTTCCGCGGCACCAAGAACGGCGATATCGACCGTGCTGCACGCCAGCAGGAAGTAATCAAACTCCTGGCGCAAAAGATGCTGGATACCGGCAACATCAAGAAAATTCCCGAACTGGTCGCTGCCTTAAAAGATAATGTAGAAACAGACTTTACCATAAGAGAGATGATCGCCCTTTCCCGTTTCGCTCCCGACGTGCTGGAAAACGGCATCACCAGCAAGGTCCTCCCGGGCCGCAACAAAAAAATCGACGGTCTCTGGTACTGGGAACCCGAACTGGCCAGCCTGGATAAGATACTGGCTATGCCCGACAAAACAACCATTGCCGCAACAAAGAACAAATCCCAAGACTCATAAATAGCGATTATCCGACTTCCGACTACCGAATTACGCTCTCCGACTGCCGACCACCGATTACCGGCATAGGATATCGGAAAGCGGAAATCGGAAATCGGAAATCGTCCCAACTACCAACTAATGGAGTGATACAATGGAGCCTCAAGACGATATCAAAATGCCTCCTTTGGAGCGCAAGAGAAAGAAAACCCTTACCCCGGCAGGCTGGATCCTCCTCGTGGGGTTCTTTTTGCTGTGCGTTTTTTTAGGCTACAAGGTAGCCCAACTGGTCATGGATCCCCTGGTGCCCAAGGAGAAGAATAATAAAATGGATGTAGCCCACAAATCCGAAAATATCCTGAATATTCTTTTGCTGGGCGTTGATCAGAGAAAGAACGAAAGCGCCCGTTCCGATACCATTATTCTTGCTTCTTTTAATCTTGAGGATAAAGAGGTCCACCTCCTTTCCATACCCCGGGATACAAAAGTGGATATTCCCGGCAAAGGTTCATATAAAATTAACCACGCTGATGCCGTGGGCGGACCGGAATTAGCCGTAACGACGGTCGAAAAATTCCTGGATGTTCCCGTACATTATTATGTGCAGACGAATTTTGAAGGTTTTCGCAAAGCCATAGATATCCTGGGCGGGGTTACCATCAACGTGGAACAGCGCATGTATCTGCCCGAAGAGGATATCAATTTAAAAGCGGGACTGCAAAAACTGAACGGCTATGATGCCCTTGCTTATGTGCGCTGGCGCAGTGACGGCAAAGGGGACATCGGCCGTATTGAACGCCAGCAGAAGTTTTTCAAAGCCCTGGCCCAGCAGGCTGTCAGCTTTTCGACTGTCTGGAAGATACCCGAACTGGTGGAAGAATTGAATAAATATGTTAAAACAGATATGCCGGTATCCAAAATGATCACTTTGGCCAATAAATTTCGTGATATCAAGAATATTAAACTGGAAACCCACATGGTCCCCGGGGCACCTGTAGGCGACGCCGTGACCGCCAGCTACTGGATTGCCGATAGACAGGCCCTCGCCAAACTCATGGCCGAAATCTACAAAGAACCCGCAGCAGTTCCCCCTAAAACTGCCACAGCGAAGAAATAATTTGCGACTATCCGATCTCCGAATTCCGACTACCGAATATACTATTTGATAGTCAAGAGCTAGATACATAAAAGTTTCTTGTCGGTTAATCGGAAGTCGGTAAGCGGATAATCGAAAAATTGTTCCGTGAAAACTAATGTTTTCCGGAACAATTTTGGGAGGACGTTCGTCTATGAAAATCGAGACCGTGAATATCCTCGGCGTCAGGGTGGCCCGTATGGGAATGAACCAGGTCCTGGAGTGGATCCGGATCATGATTGACCAGGGCAAGCCCCGGCATATCGTCACCGCCAATGCCGAGATAATCTATAAAGCCTATCGAGAGCCTGACTTTAGACGCCTCATTGGTAATGCCGATTTGGTTACTCCTGATGGTTCTGGCGTGGTCTGGGCTTCCAGAACCCTGGGTCAGCCTGTGCCTGAAAGGGTGACAGGGATTGACCTGATATATAAGCTTTTTTCTTATTCTCATGAAAAAGGCTGGAAAATCTATTTCCTGGGGGCTAAGCCTGAGGTGGTGGAAAAAGCTGTCTTGAACACTCTCGGAAAGTACCCGAAACTCCACATTTGCGGCTATCACCACGGATACTTTTACCAGGAGGAAGAACCGAAAATCGTGTCGAATATAGCCAAAGAAAAGCCTGATATCCTGCTGGTGGCATTGGGAGCGCCCAAACAGGAGCAGTTTATCCAGCGGTACATAAAAGAATTGAACGCACCTATTTCCATAGGGGTCGGGGGTTCCTTTGATGTCCTGGCCGGAGTTGCCGAACGGGCCCCTGAAGTTATGCAAAATTACGGGTTGGAATGGCTCTACAGACTCTATAAAGAACCAACGCGCTATAAGCGGATGCTGGCCCTGCCCAAGTTTGTTCTAGCCGTCTTACGGCAAAAACTTGGTTCTAGATGAAAGGACAAAGCATATAATGAAATGACGGCTACGTAACGACCGCCGACATCCGACTAGCCGACTTCCGACAATTCTGTACTAGAACATGAACTTGAGAATCAACTAAAGTCGGAAATCGGATATCGGGAAGCGTTGTTCACTACCAACTACCAACCAACAACTATCAACTAATTTCACGAACTATCTGTATATTTTCCGCGAATTAGCATTTTCTGGTTATTGACTTGCGACCCGTGTGTGATATAATGGCTTTGTAGTACTTGCCATACATATGCTGGTAGGATGGGAAAAACTTTCACAAAAAAGATGGCCTGAGTAGCAGGAAAAGCGTACAAGCAGGTCGAACTATTATTTCTGCTCAAATTTTCTAAAGGTAATTAAACCTTTAGGGTTTAGGTTAATTGCTTAAGAACTCTGTGAAAGGGGGGATACGGCCACCTAAGCGCTGAAGAAGACTACATAAGTAGGTAAGTACGTACCGGTTCCCAGTGAGCATGCCTGGTCACAACAGCAAAACCTTTTGCTCTCGAAGGAACCACCCCCAGGGCATACAAAGTATGCCGGGGAAGGACCTGAAGTCAAAGACTTAGGGTTCAGAACCTTGAAAACTTTAAGGAGGGATATAGTTTGAAATCTAGAAAGTTATTTGCCATCCTGACGCTCGTTGCGTTCATGATGACATTGCTCCCCATGGCTGCATTTGCTGGTGATGCAAACAGATTCGCTTCCAAAGTTGAAACTGATAAGACAAGTGTAGATGCAGATAATTCCAGTTTTGTTAAGTTTACTGTCTATTTGTTTGACGATGCTAACGGCATTGCGACTAACTCCAAAGTGTATGTTGCGTCCAGCCGTGCAACTACTGACAAGTTCTATCAAAGCGATGGAACCACTGCTTTAACTCTGGTTGCTGATAACGTTTTTGAAACTCCTGTTGCAACCGATGGCAAAATTGAGTTTAAAGTGAAGTCTGCGATTGCCGGGGCTGCTAAAATTGCAGTCGGTCTGCCCACCTCTACTGTAAGTGGTGCAACCAGCTTATATCAGTACCTGACCGGCAACTCCATTGCTACTGCTGACACTGTGAAGCTGATTGCTACCAAGGACATTACTTTCGTGAATTCCGGTGTAGATGAAGTTGTTTTCAACTCCGCTACTACCAGTGCTACCACAACGGCCAATGGTCTTGACTACTATGAACTTAAGTTCCAGGTACAAGACAAGGCTAACGCTGGCATTCCTGGCCAGGAAGTAACTTTCAGTGTTAACAAGCTTGGTGCTACCCTGAGCGCTACAACTGCTACTACTGACCTTTTCGGCTTTGCTAAAGTTAAGGTTTATGCCACCAAGGCTGATACCTTCACTGTTCAAGCCTCCAGTGGCGGCAAGTCAGCTACTCAAGCTGTAACCTTTGCTGCTGGTGGTCCATTTGATATCGCTCTCAAGAGCGACAACAACCAGAAGGTTGCTCTGGCTCAGACCAACAAGACCTTCGAATTCGAAGTTAAAGACATTCAAGGCAACAGAATTACCTTTGCTACCGACAAGGCAGCTGCAGGCGCTGTATCTGCATCCGTTGTTACAGAGCCTACTGATTCCAGTATTTCAGTAACCGTTGTGAAGAGCGCCGATGACAATGCTAACCTTAAGATTGCTTCCTTCTCCAAGGAAGGTAACTATAAGGTTCGTGCTAAGCTTGCTAACGGTAAGTATGCAGATGTTAGCTTCACCGTTAAGAAGCAGGGCGACATCACCGGCCTGACTCTTTCTTATGATGAGACCTCTCTGCCCGTAAGTGGCAAGTCTGGTGCTCCTACTGTTAAGCGGGTAGACGCTGAGGGGGTATCCCTTGAAGTAGCTTCTCCTTACGATAATATTGATTTCTACACTAGCAACAGTGATCTTGCAACCATGGGTAGCGGAGTTACTAAGGGCCACGTTTATGCTACAACTAACTCCGACAATGCACCTGGCACTGTAACTATTACAGCTATTGATACCTCTAATAAGAAGACCGCTTCCTTTAGCTTTACTATTAATAAGCCCGCTATCGGCATTCAACTTGTAGCTCCTGCTGCAGCCACCGAAATTGGCACGACAGCTCTTGTTACTATTAAGACTGTTGACAAGAACGGCAATGTAGTTGCTCTTGGTTCCCAAGCTGGCACCCAAGCAGGTACCTACTATGTTCTCGGCAAGCCCTCCGGCGCTATCGCCAGTGCTGCTGACGGAACTGACTTCTCTGACAACCTGAAGCAGAAGGGTCAAGCTACCATTAAGGTAGACAGCAACAAGGCCGGCGATGTTACTATTCAAGTAGTACTCGGTGCTTGGACTGGAACAACAACAGTTAAGTTTGTTGAGCCCGCTCCTCCCAAAGTTGTAATCGGCGCTAAAGCTGTAACTATGTTCATCGGCGCTACCGGTTATGTACAAGACAGTGCTGCTAAAGTAACTGATGTTGCTCCTTTCATTAAGGACGGTCGTACCTTCGTAGCTGTTCGTCCTTTGGCTGAAGCTTTCGGCGCTCAAATCGGCTGGAACGCAGCTACTCAAACTGTAACTCTTACTCGTTCCGACATGACTCTGACCATCGTAATTGGCTCCAACGCCATTACTAAGGTTGCTGGCGGCGTAACTACTACAGTTACTGCAGATGTTCCTGCCTTCATCAAGGATGGCCGTACTGTACTGCCCTTCCGTGCAGTTGGTGAAGCCTTCGGTGCAACTGTAAGCTACGATGCTGCCACTCAAGCTGTAAGCTTTGCTCAATAATTAGTAGTTATAAACGGAGAGGTTTTCCCTCTCCGTTTTATCTTTTGTATTGACATATATAGGAATCCCCTTTAGAATAAAAAATGCAGTCGCCGACTGATGAGTCGGAAATAAGGGGGAACATGATAATGTGTATGCAGGGAAAAGTTTCAAAGTATATATCCATACTGGTTTTTATTAGTGTGGTTATAACAGGATTCTCGGGGTTTGCCTATGGAAGTTCGTATGTACTTACGCTTAGTGAGGCTAAGAAGCTGGCCGTTATACATAGTCCCGAAATTAAAAAACAAGAAGCTGTTATTGACTTAGCGGAAGTAAACAAGCGGGATTCTTGGATTGCCTATGAACAGGCGCGGGCTAATTATCAAAACTTTGGTATCAATTCTGATACATTGAAAAACGCCATGGAAAATGCAAAAAAAGGGTATGACGCCGCTGGTTACGCTTATGATGATGCAAATGTAAACCTTGAGAACCTTAAATTAAAAGTAGAATATGATACGGAAAATACGTATTTATCATTGTTGAATATTGAAAATAACATAAAGAATCTGGAAGAGAGCTATAGACTTCAGAAAGAGATGGTAAAAATAGAAAGTTTAAAAATGGCGTTAGGGCTTAGTACTAAAACTCTTCTAGACCAACAAATACAAAAATCAATGGATTTAGAAAAGCAGTTACAAAATTTATATGATAGTAAAAAAACTCTAAAGTGGCAACTTAATAGGAGTATTGGCAGAAATCCCGAAGATCAACTGGAATTAGCTCCTGTAACATTTGAGGCGGTAAAGTACGATAATCAGCAATTTAGTGAACAAAAGGCTGAAGATACTTCTCTTGCTATACAACAGTATAATAGAATAATAGAGGATAAGAATAAAGAAATAGAGCAGAAGAGATATAATGCTTCAGATAAAGTAGAAAAACTTACCCTGGAAGTAAAACAAACTGAGCTTTTTAAAAACGACACAGAATATTCAATAAAACTAGCAATTAAGAATATCCATGAAAAGCTGTATTTGGCACAAAAGACCCTTGTTGACAACCGAGGTAAATATGACATGGCTAAACATAATTATGAGATACAATTAACACAGTATGAATTAGGCGTTATCTCCAAGATAGCGAAAGAAAACAGCCTAAACGCTCTTCATCAAGCACAGGCTGCCTACGAAAAGGCAGTATATGATTACTACTTGGCTGCAAGGGAACTAGCATTGGCAGAACAGGGAATTTTGTTGAAGTGAAAAATATTGAAAAATAATGGAGGTATAAAGACCCTCCATTATTTTTTGCTACAAAAACAAAACATTGAGTCTTTCTAAAATTCTGGCTTTATCGTCTCCGATATATTTGTAGCAACTCTACACAAGATGGTCTATTTTCCTTTATTAACAATATTGAAAATGTAATATTGATTCGGTAAACTTATACCGATAACTTATATACATATAAACGAGGAGAGAAAAATGAAACATACAAAAATACAACCCAAACAGTTACATAGTCTGGGTGTTGAAACATTACCAATGTGGGTTATATCTCTAATTATATATGTGGCTCCCATGTTTTTTGGACTCTTCTATGACCGTCATTTTGTAAAAGTTTCATTAGTAATTGGAGCTTTACTGCTTTTTCTTGCTTATCAATCCTTCAAAGGGAAAAAATTAAAAGTTAATGTCCCTGTGCTGGTTGTTATTTTATTTATGATGAGTTATATCATCTCGTTGTTTTTTGCAGTTAATATGGACTTAGCAGTGCTAAGTACTATTAGGGCGATTACGTATTTCGGTTTTGTAATACTTGTTCTAAATTACGCTGATGAAAAAACAGAAAACATTCTACTAACTTTTATTTATGCTGCTGGGATAACTGTAGCTGCTGTTGGTCTTCTAGCAGCATCTAACCTAAATATATTTCCAGATGCTTTTAAGGCCCCAAGAATATTTTCAACTTTCCAGTATCCTAATACCACGGCTGTATTCCTCAATGTCTCATTGATAATCGGCTTATGTTTAATGCAATCTTATAAAAACCAGAATATCTTCAATATGGTTAACTTCTTGTTGATAACTGCTCTGTTTGGAACAATTTCACGTGGAGGTATTTTAGTATATGCGATAACCTGTTTTCTTCTCTTTATTAGCGGATTACCTGGCATGAAAAGGCAAGAATTTGTGCTGCGCTTCTCCGCCCTTAATTTTATTGCGGTTTTGACTTATGTTATTATGCTTCTTACTTATAAGACGAAAATTCTACCCCTAGCTTTTTTGCTAGTAATGTCGGCAATTGTTTATATAGTATTTGAAAGGGTTCCCTGGCAGAAGATTAAGTTAAAATATGTAATAGTATCAGTTACGATAATCCTTGTAGGCTTGTTGAGTATGATTGGTATATTTGCGCCCCGATTGCTGGATTTCAGACTCTCTTCAACTAACTTCCTTGCCCGGTATTACTTTTATGTAGATGCCTTTAAAGTAATTGCTGACCATGGCCTTTTTGGAATAGGGGGTGGAGGCTGGAGTACAATATACCCATCCTATAGAGGACATCTGTATTTTTCAAAATTAATTCATAATCACTATCTGGAGACCTGGATTGAATCCGGAGTCTTAGCAATGGGCTCATTATTATTTATTGTCCTCCTTTCGGTATACAGGATGGCTAAAGACATTTTTAATCCGGAAGCATTCAAACGCCGTATGCTGGGTTACGCAGTATTTGCCCTTGCTGTCCATGCGGCGATTGACTTTACATTTTCTTTTGGGGCAGTCTTTTTTCTATTCTGGACCCTCATCATACTACAGATGAAGAATTCCAAAGATATAAACATTGACGGTAAGTCCATATTTTCCAGGTCTGCCGTAATTTCAACAGCAGTACTTCTACTAATTGTATCGTCTTTGTATATCTATGGACACATGATTAACGACAAAGCAACTGACCTTGCCAAAAATAACGATGCAAATAAAGCAATTCCTTTATTTAAAAAAGCTATCGGTGTTTATCCGTTTGAACAAAGGTTTAGAAGCAACCTTGCCCAGGTTATGTATGCCTCGGGAAAGATACAGAACAAAAAGGAAGACTTTGTGCTAGCCAAGCAATATATAGATGAAGCTCTAAAGTATACCCCCTATAATTCAAAATTTGTTGATTATAAAACTTTAATCCTCTATGAGTTGGGAGAAATTAATGAAGCTGTTGCCATTAATGAGGCTGTTGTAAACCATGACCCTCTTGATATTCAGAACTATGAAAAACTTATGGAAGTTTACCTTACTTCAGCTAAGAAGTACCTGTTGTCGGGAAGTATAACCCAAGCAGTTGAACTCCTCGCAAAGGCGGATAACATTCCGCAGATGCTGGAAGAAAAAAAGAAACAGGTTGATCCCCAAAGGCTAAGATTGTGGACTGATAGAGACCTCAAACTTACCCCAAAAATGATTATGCTTCTAGCTGAGAAAAATGTTTTATTACACCAATTTAGTAAGGCTGAGGATCTCATGAGACAGATAAATGTAGCTCCGGAAGAACTGGCACATAAGAAACTGATGTTGATGGCTGTTATTAATCGTTTTAGTGGAGAGTCACGGAAAGCTGAAGAATTTTTAAACAGGGCTAGTGACATTGAAAAGACATCCAGGGAAATGTTTAAACAGTATATCCAGATGCTTGAAACATCAAAAACTGTGGGGTTAAACAAATGATCAATAAACTTAAAGCAAAAATAAACTCGAAAACTGCCTTGATTGCTGTAGTTGGATTAGGTTATGTTGGTTTGCCTTTAGCAGTAGAAAAAGGGAAAGTGGGTTTTACAGTAGTTGGTATTGACCAGAACGAAAAACGGGTGGACATGGTAAATCAAGGCCATAATTATATTAAAGATGTTAAAGATGAGGATTTACAACTTCTTGTACAGTCAGGGAGACTATCGGCAACAAGTTCTTTTTCTGATCTAAAAGAAGCGGACATAATCATAATTTGCGTTCCTACCCCTCTTACAAAGAATAAGACTCCAGACATTTCATATATTGAAAATGTTACGGATGAAATCAAGAAATATTTAAGGCCCGGTCAATTAGTATCTTTAGAGAGCACTACTTATCCTGGCACTACTGAAGAAGTCATTCTTCCCAGGCTTGAAGAGTCAGGTCTTAAGGTTGGACAGGATTTTTTCCTCGCTCATTCACCAGAAAGGGTGGATCCAGGTAATAAACGATTTACTACAAATAATATTTCTAAGGTTGTTGGTGGTGTTACTCCGGCTTGTCTGGAGGCGGCATACACATTCTACTCTCAGACCATCCAGCATGTTTATAAGGTTTCGTCGCCTGCCGTCGCAGAGATAACCAAAGTTTTTGAAAACACCTATCGCGCAGTAAATATCGCTCTAGTCAATGAATTGATGATGCTGTGTGATAAAATGAACCTTGACGTGTGGGAAGTGGTTGAGGCTGCTGGTACCAAGCCCTTTGGGATTCAGACCTTCTACCCGGGCCCGGGGGTAGGTGGTCATTGCATTCCAATTGACCCCTTTTATCTCGCATGGAAAGCCAGGGAATATGATTTTAATACGCGATTTATTGAGCTGGCGGGAGAAGTAAATATCATGGCCACATACTACACTGTGGATAAAATAGTAGAGGTACTTAATGCTAACAACAAATCCGTAAAAGGGGCTAGGGTATTAATACTGGGAGTGGCCTACAAAAAAGATATTGAAGATGAGAGGGAATCTCCTGCACTGAAAATTATTCATAGACTACAGCAACTAGGGGCGTATGTCTTGTATCATGACCCCTATATACCCCTCCTAAAGGCTCACGAACCCCTTGAAAAGGATATGCATGGAGTAGAATTGACCCGGGAAATAGTAGAGAGCTCAGATTGCGTAGCTATAATCACAGACCATACTAACATCGATTACGAATGGGTTGTACAACATGCTAGACTTGTAGTGGATGCGAGAAATGCTACAAAAAATATTACGGTGGGGAAAAATAAGATAATAAAAATATGAATGCCGAGTGGGGGATAAGTATGAAACCAGTTAAATTCGCCATTGTAGGCTGCGGAAGAATTGCCCCGAAACATGCCGAGGCAATCATCAACTTAGAGGATGCCCAACTGGTTGCTGTATGCGATAAGAACAAAGAAAAAGCTGATAGATTTGCAGAAAAATATTTGGCTAAGCCCTATTATGATTATATACAACTGCTAAAAGATGCTGATTTTGATGCAATCTGTATCTGTACGCCAAGTGGCTATCACGCTGAAATGGGTATACAGGCAGCAGAACATTGCAAACATGTCTTGGTGGAAAAGCCAATGGCAATGAATCTTGAGGATGCAGGCCGGTTGATTGATCAGTGCCAAAAAAGAAGAGTTAAACTAGGTGTAGTCCACCAGAACCGTTTTAACAAATCAGTGAGAATGGTTAGAGAAGCGCTGGAAAAAGGGAAATTCGGAAGACTGACTCATGTAAACGCAGCGGTCCGCTGGAACAGGAATGACGCTTACTATAATGAAGCCAGTTGGAGAGGGACATGGGAACTGGACGGGGGCTGTCTGATGAATCAGGCCATACATAATATAGACTTGCTTCAATGGATCCTGGGTCCTATAGATACAGTATCAGCATTTACTGCAACTATGCTAAGGAAAATAGAGGCTCCAGATATTGGAGTTGCAATACTGAGAGCCAGGAATGGAGCGTATGGAATCGTTGAGGCAGCCAATACAATTTACCCCTGCAATCTGGAAGAAACACTGCATGTCTTCGGTGAGCGTGGTACCGCTGCCATAGGCGGGATTGCTGTTAACAGGATAGAAGCCTGGCGCTTTTCTGAAAACTATATAGAAGAAGAAAAAGCGATACTAGAAGAGCGAGAAAATGAACCGCCGG
Source organism: Thermanaerosceptrum fracticalcis (assembly GCF_000746025.2). Classification (NCBI taxonomy): domain Bacteria; kingdom Bacillati; phylum Bacillota; class Clostridia; order Eubacteriales; family Peptococcaceae; genus Thermanaerosceptrum; species Thermanaerosceptrum fracticalcis. Next base: position 2,427,636 of record NZ_CP045798.1, on the reverse strand, counting down.
ACGTATATGGCTTCGGCCACCGTGAACTGATTAAGGACTTTATCAAGGCTATTAAGGAGGACAGGCAGCCGGCAATCACGGGCGAAGAAGGCCGTAAAGCTTTGGAGATTATTTTAGCCATGTTTAAGTCATCTGAGACTGGTCTACCCGTAAGACTCCCTTTAGAATCATCATACAAGCCGGGTGGTAAATAAATATGAATAATGTGGCTGTTTCGAACTTAGCAAGGCTAGGTAAAAGGGTTGCTTTAGGCAACTTTGTAGTTATTGAAGATAATGTGGTGATAGGAAATAATGTTTATGTTGGAAATAATGTAACTATTCATGAGGGAACAGTTATAGGAGATAATGTTGATATAGCTGATGGAGCAGTACTGGGGAAAAAGCCGCAACTGGCAGCCAGCAGTACAGCAAAACGAAGCGAAATTCTGACCCCATTACAAATAGGGCCTTGTTGTCGTATTGGCTCAAATACAATTATCTATGCCGGAACAATCATTGGAAGTGGCTCCGTTATAGCTGATTTAGCCTCTGTACGGGAAAGGTGCGTTGTAGGGGATAATGTTGTAATCGGGCGTGGGGTTGCAGTTGAAAATGATACCCGTATTGGTTCTAATACTAAAATTCAGACGGGAGCCTACATTACTGCGTACACGATTATCGAAGATCATGTATTTATTGCTCCTATGGTTACCACTACTAATGATAATTACATGGGCAGGACTGAAGAAAGGTTTAAATATATAAAAGGTCCTACGGTTAAACGGGGAGCAAGAATTGGTGGAGGTGCTATACTTCTGCCTGGGGTGACTGTTGCAGAAGAGACTTTTGTTGCAGCAGGATCCCTTGTAACTAAAGATACGGATAGCGGGACGGTCTATATCGGTGTTCCAGCAAAAGCTGTACGAAAAGTAGACCCTGTTGAATTATTAAATAAAGAAGAGTGAAGTGATAATGATGATTCCTCTATTAGACCTAAAAGCCCAATATCTATCAATAAAAGATGAGATTGATGCCGCAATTCAGGAAGTAATGGCAAGCGGACAATATATCCTGGGGGAAAATGTAGAAGCTCTTGAAAAGGAAATAGCAGAATATTGTGGCGTAAAGTACGGTATTGGTGTTGCTAATGGTACAGATGCGTTAGTACTTACCCTAGATGCCTTTGGTATTGGCAAGGGTGATGAAGTAATAGCGACACCCTATACTTTTTTCGCAACAGCGGAAGCTATTTCTCGGGTTGGAGCCACACCTGTATTTGTTGACATCAATCCCTATACATATAATATTGATGTAACCAAATTAAAAGAAAAAATAACGGAAAAAACTAAGGCTATTATCCCTGTCCATATTTTCGGGCAGATGGCAGATATGGATCCTATTATGGAAATAGCTAAATTGCATAATTTAGTTGTTATAGAAGACGCGTGTCAGGCAATTGGGGCTGAATATAAAGGGAGAAAGGCTGGCTCTATAGGACATGCCGCCTGCTTTAGCTTCTTCCCTACTAAGAATTTGGGATGTTACGGTGATGGCGGGATGGTTGTAACAAATAACCCAGAGCTCGCGCTACGCATAAAGCTGTTAAGGACTCACGGAAGTCAAAAAAAGTACCATCATCAGATCATAGGATATAACAGCCGTCTTGACGAATTGCAGGCCGCTTTTTTACGGGTTAAGCTTCGACACCTGGATGAGTGGAATACACTACGGCGGGAAAAAGCCCACTATTATGATCAACTTTTTTCCAAAAGCCAAATAGGAACGCCTTTTGTAGCAGAATGGGCTGATAGTGTCTTTCATTTATACCTCATCCGCTCCACATATAGAGAAAAAATACAGGTTGCACTAAATGAGAATGGTATCAGTACTGCAGTTTACTATCCAGTTCCCTTACATCTTCAGCCGGTTTATCAAATACTAGGTTACCACGAGGGTGATTTACCCTGCGCTGAAGAGGCATCCAGGGAAACCTTGGCTATACCCCTTTACCCGGAGATTAGTCCGGCTCAGCAGATGAAGATTGCTGAAATAATAAAATCAGTTGAAATAGCGAGGGATTAAATCCGTGCAAAAGAAAGTTCTTGTTACAGGTGCCGATGGCTTCATTGGTTCACATCTTACTGAGAAACTTGTCGAAAAAGGATATAACGTTAGAGCTTTTGTCCTCTATAATTCCTTTAACAGTTGGGGTTGGCTTGACTATACACAGGCGGGCATAAAAAAGGAAATTGAAATCTTCGCCGGGGATATTCGTGATCCCCATGGAGTTAAAAAGGCCATGGAGGGATGTGAATTAGTCTTCCATCTGGCTGCTCTTATAGCCATTCCCTATTCCTATCACTCCCCTGATACCTATGTAGATACAAATATTAAGGGTACACTGAACATTCTTCAAGCTGCCCGAGAACTAGGGGTGGAAAAGTTAGTTCATACCTCTACCAGTGAAGTGTACGGTACTGCCAGGTTTGTACCGATTACTGAAGATCATCCCCTGCAGGGTCAATCCCCTTATGCCGCTTCTAAAATAGGGGCTGACCAAATGGCCCTTTCCTTTCATCGGTCCTTTAATTTACCTGTTTCCATCATTCGTCCCTTTAACACTTATGGGCCGCGGCAATCGGCCAGGGCTATTATTCCCACAATAATAACCCAGATTGCCAGTGGACAAAGGCGGTTAAAACTGGGCTCTCTACATCCAACCCGAGATTTTAATTATGTCAAGGATACTGTGGCAGGTTTTATCGCTGTTGCTGAATCTAGTCTGTCCATTGGCGAAGTTATAAATATAGGAAGCAATTATGAGATCTCTATTGGCGATACTGTTCAATTGATTGCTGAAGTAATGGGCACACAGGTTGAAGTGGAGACTGATGCTGAAAGATTGCGACCTGAAAATAGTGAGGTTGAGCGTCTTTGGGCAGATAACGCTCGAGCCAAGCAGTTGTTAAATTGGCAGCCGCTATATAGCGGTCGAGAAGGATTAAAAAGGGGGCTTACGGAGACGGCTTTATGGTTTACCAATCCGGAGAATTTACGTCACTATAAAGCCGACCGTTACAACATATGAAACTAGATTTAGATAAAATCGTGGAGACTGTAAAGACCTATCTTCCCCAAAAAAAAGAGAGCTTTATAGGTCTTCACGAGCCAATTTTCAATGGCAATGAATGGACATATGTAAAGGAGTGCCTGGACACGGGTTGGGTTTCCTCTGCCGGAAAATATGTTGACCGTTTTGAAGAGATGCTTGCAGAATACACTGGGACGAAGCGAGCTGTTGCAGTTGTCAACGGCACTGCTGCGCTGCATATCTGCTTAAAAGCTGTAGATGTGAGATCCGGAGATGAGGTATTAGTGCCGGCTCTCACCTTTGTAGCGACGGCAAACGCAGTCTCCCACTGCGGTGCTGTTCCCCATTTCGTTGACAGCGAAGCCAAAACATTAGGTATGGATCCGGGAAAGCTTGCCTTATACCTACAGGAAATCGCTGAATTAAAGGCTGATGGCTGTTTTAATAAACTAACTGGCCGACGGATTAAGGCCGTTGTGCCTATGCATACTTTTGGCCATCCTGTTGACATGGACCGGCTCCTTGAGGTGTGCGAAAGGTACAAGCTAGAGCTTGTGGAAGATGCCGCTGAGTCCCTAGGCTCCTATTATAAAGGCAGGCATACAGGTAATTTTGGCAAGGTCGCTGCACTCAGTTTTAATGGCAACAAAACCATTACTACAGGCGGAGGCGGAGCCGTCCTTACCAATGACCCTGAGATGGGCAAGCTTATTAAGCATCTAGCTACTACTGCTAAAGTGCCCCACAGATGGGAATATTTTCATGACAGGGTGGGCTATAACTATCGAATGCCAAATATCAACGCTGCCCTGGGTTGTGCCCAACTTGAACAATTGCCGCGGTTCCTTCGGCAAAAACGCAGCCTGGCTGAGCGCTATCAAAGAGCTTTTTCTTCCGTTGAAGGTGTATCAGTATTTACAGAGCCGGACTTTGCGAGAAGCAACTATTGGTTGAACGTGCTGCTTCTAGATGAGAAATATAAGGGGGAAAGAAATAGGCTTTTAGAGCATTTCCTTGATAACCATATCGGAGTAAGGCCCGTTTGGACACTGCTGCATAAATTACCCCCTTATCAAAACTGTCCTTGTATGGAATTAAGTGCGGCAGAAATGCTGGAAAGTAGAATTATCAATCTACCAAGTAGTGCATTCTTAGAAATGGAGCTTGCTGAGTATGATGTGTAAAAAAAAGATCTGCGTTGTAACGGGAAGTCGGGCTGAGTACGGCCTGCTTTACTGGTTAATGAAGCTCATTAAGGATGACGATGAACTTGAACTGCAGGTAGCCGTTACAGGGATGCATCTTTCGCCTGAGTTTGGGCTAACCTATCAACAGATCTTGCGGGATGGCTTTACCATAGATGCTAAAATAGAAATGCAGATGTCCAGCGATACACCTGTTGGTATTACCAAGTCCTTGGGGCTGGGAGTTATTGGATTCGCTGATGCCTTGGAAAGACTTCAACCTGACCTGCTTGTTGTGCTTGGTGATAGATATGAGATTTTTGCGGCTGTTCAGGCTGCACTGATAGCAAAAATACCAGTAGGGCATATTGCGGGTGGCGATACTACGGAAGGGGCTATTGATGAGGCCATTCGCCACAGCATCACTAAAATGGCACACTTGCACTTTGTAACTAATACTACGGCATATAAAAGGGTTAGACAAATGGGTGAGAATCCCGAATATATATTTAATGTTGGGAGTCCTGGCCTTGACCAGATTCAAAGACTAACCCTCTTAGATAGATTGCAACTTGAAGCTGAACTGGGTTATACCTTCAGGGAAAAGAATATCTTGGTTACGTTTCACCCTGTCACGTTAGACAACCAGTCACCGGAAGAGCAGTTTAACGAACTCTTACATGCTCTGGACTTTTTTGGTGAGAACCTAGGGGTGGTGTTTACCAAGACCAATTCAGATACCTATGGAAGGGTTATTAATTACATGATAGATGCTTATACAGAACGCCATCCTAATACTAAGGCCTATACTTCTTTAGGTCAGCTCAAGTATCTAAGCCTCATGGCTCAGGTGGATGCTGTGGTAGGAAACTCATCCAGCGGTTTGTATGAGGCGCCTTCTTTTAGGAAACCTACGGTCAATATTGGAGACCGACAAAAGGGGAGGCTCCAGGCATCCTCCGTGATAAACTGTGAGCCAATTCAATCCGCCATTATTGCATCAATAAAAGAGGCCTTCAGCAGAGATTGCGAAGGTACAATCAATCCGTATGGTGACGGTCATAGTTCTGAGAGAATTCTTAAGATACTAAAAAACATACCGAGTTTTCGTGGGCTCCTTAAGAAACATTTCTTTGAGGTGAAGGAATGACTAATTCAAATCGTGTATTTATAATTGCAGAGGCGGGAGTTAATCATAACGGATCCTTAGAGATGGCACTACAGTTGGTTGATCAGGCAGTATCAGCAGGGGCCGATGCCATAAAATTTCAAACCTTTAAAGCACATAAAATTGTTTGCAGGCAGGCACCTCTGGCTGAATATCAAAAGAAAAATACCAACACCCAACAGTCTCAGTACACTATGCTAAAGAAACTGGAGCTTAACGAAGATGATCATTTCCAGCTTCTTGATTATTGCGTAAAGAAGGGTATTCAATTTATATCATCGCCTTTTGATCTCGAAAGCGTTGATTTATTAGCTTCTTTTAACATACCCCAGTTTAAAATTGGCTCAGGTGAAATATCAAATGGCCCTCTTTTGCTCAAGGTTGCTCGTACGGGAAAAGAGGTAATCTTGTCTACAGGGATGAGTACACTGGGTGATGTGGAATTGGCCCTGTCTGTATTAGCCTTTGGGTACACAGCTGAGGGGAAAATACCTTGTCTTGGGAGCTTTCAAGAAGCTTACTTTTCTGAGGCAGGGCAAAAAGCCATTGCGGAAAAAGTAACGCTGCTCCATTGTACGACTGAATACCCGGCTCCCTATGAGGAGGTCAATCTCAGAGCTATACATACTCTTCAGCAAGCCTTTGGCTTACCGGTGGGGATTTCGGATCATACTGAAGGGATAGCAATCCCCATAGCAGCTGTGGCCCTTGGAGCAACGGTAGTCGAAAAACATTTCACCTTAGACCGCAGCCTACCTGGTCCTGATCACAAGGCTTCCTTAGAACCACCGGAGCTGGCAGCAATGGTACAGGCAATTCGCCAGGTAGAATCTGCCCTGGGTTCATTCCGCAAGATCCCTACACCTTCAGAATTAAAAAACAGAAATATAGCACGGAAGAGCCTGGTAGCAGCTAAAGAAATTAAGCTTGGCGAGATATTCACAGTGGAGAATCTTGATTGTAAACGGCCAGGTAACGGTCTTTCCCCCATGCATATTTGGGATAAGCTCGGTAAAACTTCTCCTAGAAATTATGCCGAAGAAGAACAAATTGATTAAAATATCCCCTATAGGTGGTGATTGATCGTGGACTTAAAAAGCATCTGCATATCCCCCACTACATCTATTTTGAGAGCCATTGAGAATATTGATGTCAATGGGGTACAAATTGTGCTTGTTGTAGACGATAAGAACAGATTACTGGGTACTGTCACAGATGGGGATGTCAGGCGTGCCATCTTAAAGGGGATTCCCCTTGACGAACCAGTCACCCGCATTATGAACACCGAGCCCACCGTGGGGAGTGTCCATGACAATAAAGCTATGCTTTTGCGAAAAATGGAAAGAAAGAGGCTGCACCAAATCCCGGTTGTAGCTGAGGATGGTTATTTGGTAGGGTTGGAGGTTCTCGATGAGATAATAAAGTTTCAGCATCGTGAAAACTGGGTTGTGCTTATGGCGGGTGGATTGGGAAGCAGGTTAAGGCCATTGACTAACAATTGTCCTAAACCCCTCCTTAAAGTGGGCAGTAAACCAATATTGGAGACTATTATTGAAAATTTTATAGAATTTGATTTTAGGAAGTTTTTTATTTCCGTTAATTATAAAGCTGAAATGATAGAAGAGTATTTTGGAAACGGATCACAGTGGGGCGTAGAAATAGAGTACATTCGCGAAGAGAACAAAATGGGGACAGCCGGAGCATTGACCCTACTCCGGGAAAAACCGAATAAGCCGTTAATTGTCATGAACGGTGATTTGTTAACTAAAATCAACTTTAGTCAACTTTTGAATTATCATATTGAAAACCAGGCTCAGGGTACTATGTGCGTCCGTGAATTGAGCTTCCAGGTACCCTATGGCGTCGTAAAAATAGATAAACATCGCTTGTTAGGTATAGATGAAAAGCCTATCCAGCGCTTCTTAATAAATGCAGGCATTTATGTCCTGGAGCCCCATCTTCTAGACCTCATTCCACCAAATACCCACTATAATATGACCAGCCTGTTTGAAGAGGCCATTAACAGAGGTTTAGAAACAGCTACATTCCCTATCAGAGAATACTGGCTGGATATCGGACAGATGTCAGACTATGAGAAGGCTAATGGTGAGTACAATAACTTCTTTAATGATGGTATCGGTGCAAAATAATTTTGTGAAAGGAAAGACCTATATGAATTTTTTAGTTGTCGGTCTGGGTTCCATGGGCAAAAGAAGAATCAGATGTCTGCATGCCCTTGGATTTAAGAATGTTTTTGGTTATGACCCGAGGGAAGACCGCCGTAACGAAGCGCAGGAAAAATATGGCACTAAGACTTTTGCCAGCTATGATGACGCCCTCTCTTCAGTGCAACCGACGGCACTTATTATTTCAGTACCACCGGATGTACACCATGAGTATATGCTGAGCGCTATTAAGAATAAGCTGCACTTTTTTGTCGAAGCAAGTGTAGTAGACACTAACCTCAGTTCGGTAATAGAAGAGGTCTCTAAAATCGATATTGTTGCTGCCCCATCTGCCACCCTTCTTTTCCATCCGGCTATTCGCCTTATTTCGGATATTATAGCCGCTGGTCAGATAGGGAAAGTGTCCAACATTATACTGCATTCTGGCCAGTATCTACCTGATTGGCATATTTACGAAGATGTCAGTGAATTTTACGTGTCTAATCCTACCACTGGTGGGGCTAGAGAAATTGTTCCGTTTGAATTAACCTGGTTAACACGGATCTTCGGTTTTCCCCATAGGGTAATGGGCACCTTCAGGAAAACCATTGAGATTAAGGGTGCGGAAAGAATCGATGACACATATAATTTTCTCTTAGACTACGGTAACTATCTGGCCGCTGTTACGGTAGACGTAGTTAGCAGATATGCCACGCGTCGGCTCCTCATTAATGGTGATTTAAAACAGCTCATCTGGGATTGGAATGAAAATTGTGTTAAGCTCTATGATCCACAAAGCAATACATGGGATTCTGTTCCTTACAGCGCGGGTTTAGCAGAAGCGGGTTACAATCAAAACATTGGTGAAAACATGTACATCGATGAAATCAGAAATTTCCTTGAGGCTATTAATAAAAACGAACCCTTTATAAACACATTGGAGAATGACCATAAGATACTAAAGCTGCTTTATGCTATAGAGGAATCGGACACTACATCAAGGGCTGTGAGGGTGGGCTAATGAGTACCGGAATACTAATTAACGCACGCCTGGGTTCTACCAGATTAAAAAAGAAGCATCTACTACCAATAAATGACAAACCAATTCTCTCCTATTTACTTGACAGAATTGCTGTGGAATTCAAGAATGAATTGGTGACCAAGCAGGTTAAGATAGTCATTGCCACCTCTGATGAACCAATGAATGCATTATTTGAAGAAATTCAAAAGGATGGAATATCCGTCTTTTATGGCTCCCTTTATAATATACCGTTAAGGCACTTACAAGCCGCAGAAAAGTTTTGTTTTGACAGAATCATCTCGGTAGATGGTGACGATATTCTGTGTTCTACCCATGGGATGAGGTTGATATATCATCAACTGAGCTCCGGAAGTGCTTATGCCAAAACGTCCAGCCTGCCCTTTGGTATGAATTCTTTTGGTTATACTACAAACTTTCTTAGAAAATCTCTTGCAAATCATAGCCATAAATTACTGGAAACGGGCTGGGGTAGGATCTTCAACAGTGCTACCCCAACTGAAATCGCTGTTCCTTTTGCCGTCCAAAATGATCTTTTAAGGTTTACCCTTGACTATCAGGAGGATTACAAGTTCTTTAAAGAGCTAATAACTGCACTGGGTGACAAGGTGTATACCGCGACAGATGAAGAGATTGTGGATTTGGTGCTGGAAGGAAAACTCTATGAAATCAATGAGTCCATTACAAGGGAATACTGGGATAACTTTTATCGAAATATGGAAAGTGAGGTGGGATCCAATGAGTCTTAATAAGGTATACCAGGAAAAAGCTCACAAGTATATTCCCGCCGGGGCCCATACATACAGCAGGGCAGATGACGGCTATCCCCTTAATGCACCGCCCATCCTGGAGTGCGGCAAGGGGGCCTATGTATGGGACGTGGAGGGCAACCGTTTTTTGGATTACGGCATGGCTTTGCGTGCCGTTACGGTAGGCTATGATTTTGAGCGGATTTCCCAGGCAGCTATCGAGCAGATTCATTTAGGCAATAATTTAACCCGAGCCTCCAAGATTGAGGTAGAAGCTGCTGAAGCCCTATGCAATCTGATTCCTTGGGTGGAAATGGTTAAGTTTGCCAAGAATGGTTCTACTGTAACCACAGCCGCTTTAAAGTTAGCTCGTGCCTACACCGGTAAAAAGTATGTGGCCAAATGCGCCCAGCACCCGTTCTTCTCGTACGACGACTGGTTTATTGGCGATACGTTTATGGATGCCGGTGTGCCAGAAGAGTATAAGTCCCTTACTTTAAATTTTAATTTTAACGACATTGCTTCTGTAGAGGCTCTCTTTGCAAAGTATCCTCACGATATTGCCGCCCTGATTATGGAACCTGCCACCACCGAGGAACCGCAGGATGGTTTTCTCCATAAGGTCCAGGCCTTATGTGAGAAGCATCATACTGTTTTTATTCTGGATGAAATGATCACTGGTTTCAGATGGCACTTGCAGGGTGCCTGTGCCTATTATGGGGTAAAGCCTGACCTGGTTACCTACGGTAAAGGGATGGCGAATGGGTTCTCTGTTGCAGCCTTAGGTGGAAAACGGGAAATTATGGAGTTGGGCGGCATCCAGCATAACGGTGATCGTGTCTTTCTCATCTCCACAACCCATGGGGCAGAAATGTGCGGCCTCGGAGCCTTCGTCGAGACTTTGAAAGTCTACCAAGAGTTAAATGTCATCGATCAGATATGGTCTTCAGGTAAGGAACTCTGTGATGGCATGAATTCCATTTCCGCCGAACTGGGGATCCAGCAATATTTTGCGTTCATTGGTGTGCCCTGTTCGCCTAACTTTATAACTAAAGACCGTAATGGACGAGTTTCTCTGGAGTTCAGAACTCTTTTTATCCAGGAAATGATTAAAAATGGTGTTCTGATGCCTTGGGTAGCCTTAAGCTACGCCCATCAGGATAGTGAAATCGCTAAAACATTGGAAGCTGCAAGAAAGAGCCTATTAGTCTATCGTGAGGCTCTGGATAAAGGTATAGAGCAGTTCCTCCAGGGGAGACCTATCAAACCAGTATTTAGAAAGAAGAATTAGTATGAGGATAGCGCTGTGTCAGTTGGATATTATTTGGGAAGACAAAACAGAGAATTTGTATCGGGCCGAAAAGTTTATTACCCAGGCCGCAGAACAGCAGGCTGATCTAATCTTGTTTCCGGAGATGTCCCTTACGGGTTTTTCGATGAATACTGCTCTTACCGCGGAAGATCATCGGAATACTGTCGAACAATTTCGAGCCCTTGCTCAGGCTCAAAACATTAATGTCGGCTTTGGCTGGGTTTCGGCTGCCGAAGACAAAGCCCAGAACCACTACTCTGTCGTATCCAGGGAGGGTCAACTGGTTTCTGACTATGTAAAGATACATCCCTTCTCCTTTGGTGAGGAAAGCAAACATTTTATAGGGGGAGACAGGCTGGCCGTGTTTATCCTTGAAGGAGTTTCTTGTTCCACGTTTATTTGTTATGATTTAAGGTTTCCTGAGATATTTCAGGCCGTATCTAACGAAGTCAGTCTAATTATAGTCGCGGCTAACTGGCCGGCCACCCGGAAAGAGCACTGGCGGCTTCTCCTGCAGGCCAGGGCTATAGAAAATCAGGTATTCATTGTCGGTGTCAACTGTGTGGGGCCCAAAGGAGGTTTATACTACTCCGGAAACTCAATGGTGGTTGACCCGGAAGGTAATATCTTAGCTGAATTGACTGAGGAGGAAGGCCTTCTTCTTATCGAGATTGACCCGAGTAAGGTCGCAATCTATCGGAGGAGCTTTCCCCTAAAAGCAGATAGAAGAACAGAACTATATCAAATCTTCTACAAAAGAAAGAGAGAAGTATAATGAACGGACTTTTTAATCTAGATGGTAAAGTTTGCGTTGTTACTGGTGGTACAGGTATTTTGGGAACTTTATACTGTAGACGTCTTGCCGAAGCGGGGGCTCATGTGGTAGTATCGGACCTCATGCCTGAACGTTGTGAAGCACTGGCCCAGGAGATTTCCAGTGCTGTAGGCTGTCGGGCCCTTGGACTCAGCGTGGACCTCTCTGTTGAGGCCTCCGTTAAAGCTTGGGCTAAGAGAATAGTTGAGGAATTTGGTTCTGTGGATGTCTTAATTAACAATGCCGCGGCCAAGTCCAAGGACTTTTTCGCACCTTTAGAAAAGTTTTCCTTACAGGACTGGAATGATGTGATGGCGGTCAATGTAACCGGAATGTTTCTAACCGTAAGAGAGCTGGGCCCCGTTATGGTGGAAAAAGGGAAAGGTAGCATCATCAATATCAGCTCTATATATGGTGTGGTTGGACCAGACCAGCGCATCTATGAGGGTTCCTGGTATGAAGAGATGGGAGGGGCTATTAATACACCCCTGATATATTCCACTACCAAAGGCGCAGTAATTGCTATGACCAAGTATTTGGCAACTTACTGGGGTCCAAAGGGTGTAAGAACCAATACCTTAACCCCGGGGGGTGTATCTTCGGGACAGAATAGTATTTTTTCGGAAAAATACAGCAGCCGTGTGCCATTAGGGCGGATGGCTCAGGCGGAAGAAATGGTTGGAGCCCTTATCTTCCTCGCTTCGGATGCTTCTTCCTATGTAAATGGGCAGAACATTATCGTTGATGGGGGACTTACTGCATGGTAAATGCTAGAGAACATTATTTAAAGGAGTAGCCTAATGACGACATTGGCAGTGATTGGTGCAGGGCAGCTTGGTAGCAGACATTTGCAGGCCCTTGGCTTAATAACTTGTCCAGTTAATATTGAAGTGGTTGATCCATCCACGGCTTCGCTTACAAGAGCGCATGAACTTTTTTATCAGGTACCACGGAACGAAAACATCCTCAGTATTCGCTTTCTTAATAGACTGGAGGATTTATCCCAGGAGATCGCTGTGGCGGTAGTAGCAACAAATTCGGATATACGGCGGAAGGTGGTGGAAAATCTGCTTCATACCAAACAGGTGCGAGCCCTGTTGCTAGAGAAGATTCTCTTTCAGAAGTACGAGGATTATACTGCCGTTTACGAACTGCTGCAGGCTAAAAAAGTAAAGGCCTGGGTGAATTGTCCCCGGCGGATGTGGCCCTTTCACGCGGAACTAAAACATTTAATGGATGGTTCGCGCTGGGTAGAGTATACGGTATCTGGCTCCAATTGGGGGTTAGGTTGTAACGCCATACACTTTATAGATCATCTAGCATCAATCACAGGCAGCCTAAATTTTACTTTTAACACTAATTTACTGGACCGAGAAATTAAGAAGAGCTCCCGTCAGGGTTATATTGAATTTACAGGTACCCTCTACGGTTGGACAGAAAGACATGATAAGATCTACCTAACCTCTTATCCCGAGGGTAATGCTCCCGTTCTGGTCGAAATCAACAGTGATATCCTTCGCTGTGTCCTTCGTGAAAACGAAGGAATAGCGATGATTTCCCAAAAGGAAACAGGTTGGCAGTGGAAAGAGCTGAATTTCACCGTCCCCTATCAGAGTCAGTTAACACACCTGGTGGTTATGGAGATTCTCCAAAAAGGTACCTGCCAGTTAACCAACTATGATGATTCCTGGCAAATGCATATTCCGTTGCTGAATTCCCTGACTGAGCACTATCAAAAATATGCTGGTGGGGATAGGGGATTTTGTCCCATAACCTAGGGTACTAACTATCACAATTAGAGGGTGTAAATGATGACCAATAATGCTTATGTTGGCATCTCCAGGGACCTGTGGTTGGTTGGTTCTGGCCCCATGGCTGTGGATTATGCCAAAGTATTAAAAACACTAGAGGTACCTTTTTCTGTTATCGGTCGTAGCGTTGAATCAGCCCAGGTCTTTGAGCGGGAAACCAGAATAAGTGTTTTCACTGGGGGACTAGATGCCTGCTTGGAAAACTGCAGCTGTACTCCACGTGCCGCCATTGTCGCGGTCAGTGTTGAAGAACTGGCCAAAGCAACCTTTGCTTTACTGGTTAGGGGCGTAAGGAAGATTCTTGTTGAGAAGCCCGGCGGCCTCTATGCTCAGGAAATGAAAGCAGTGGCTAATGCTGCCAAAGACTATGGTGCTAAGGTTTATGTCGCGTACAACCGGCGTTTTTATGCCTCAGTAATAAAAGCTAAAGAGATTATCTTAGATGATGGGGGCGTTACTTCCTACTATTTTGATTTTACTGAGTGGAGTCATGTCATAGAGGGGCTGAAGAAGCCCCAGGTAGTCAAAGAGAACTGGTTTTTAGCGAATTCAAGCCATGTGGTAGATATGGCTTTCTATCTGGGTGGTATACCTAAAGAAATCAATTACCAAACCAGCGCGAGTCTGGCCTGGCATCCTTCGGCAGCAGTTTTTACGGGCTCAGGTGTCGCTGCAAATGGAGCGCTATTTTCTTACCACGCCAATTGGCAGGCGCCCGGTCGGTGGGGTGTAGAAATTTTGACACCCAGACATCGTCTGATTTTTAGGCCCCTTGAGCAATTACATCTTCAAAAAATAGGCTCTGTAGAGATCGTGAAGCAGGAAATAGATGATTACCTGGATGTCGCATATAAGCCCGGATTGTATCGTCAGGTGTCCGCTTTTTTGCAGCAGAACTGCCATGAAATGCTTTCGATTGAGGACCAAGTGAGTTTGGTAGAGAAGTATTATTTAAAAATGGCTAATTATAGGGGATAGATTAATGGGAGAAAAAAAGTCCCAGAATCATGAAAACTGGACAAACATTATTCAACCAAGAAAAGGCTGGTTCGATATCAACCTAAAAGAGATATGGCAGTACAGGGACCTTATTATGCTGTTTGTTCGTAGGGATTTTGTTTCTATTTACAAACAGACAATTCTTGGTCCCATCTGGTTTATTTTACAGCCTTTATTTACCACTATTACCTTTACCATAGTCTTTGGTAAGATAGCACAAATACCTACTGAAGGTATTCCAGAAGTGCTCTTTTATATGTCCGGGATTGTATGCTGGAACTATTTTGCTTCCTGTCTAAACAAAACATCAGATACCTTTTTCGCTAATGCGGGTATTTTCGGTAAGGTTTACTTCCCGCGTCTGGTTGTCCCCATATCTACAGTCATCACGAACATGTTTACCTTCACTATTCAGTTCGTTCTCTTCCTGCTATTTCTCCTTTACTTTAAGATTTCCGGTTCTTCCGTTAATTTAACCGGGTGGGTTTTCTTCACTCCACTACTCCTGCTCTATATGGCGACGCTGGGGCTGGGTGTTGGCATTTTTATCTCATCTTTAACCACCAAATATCGTGACCTCACCTTTCTTGTAGGCTTTGGGGTTCAATTGTGGATGTATGCTACGCCCATTGTCTATCCCCTATCCCAGGTTCCCGAAAGATGGCGGTGGCTTTATTCTTTTAACCCAATGACGGTAGTTATTGAGACTTTCAGATATGCCTTTTTGGGCATGGGTACCATACAGCTGTGGCAGATTGGATTTAGCGTTATGATTACGACCTTCATTTTTCTCGCCGGGCTAGTATTATTCGGCAGAGTGGAAAAGACTTTTATGGACACCATATAACCTCTCACTAAGGATGATTATCATGTCTAATGTTGTAATTGAAGTAGATAGTGTGTCAAAAGAATACCGCTTAGGGACAATCAGTTCAGGCACTTTATACCGTGATATGCAGAGCTGGTGGGCAAGATTGAGAGGCTTAGAAGACCCAAATCAGAAGATAGGGGTTAGCAGCAACCGTGGGCCTAATGTGAGATTTAATGCTCTGGAAGATGTATCCTTCAGCATTTGTCAGGGTGACATCCTAGGGATAGTGGGTCGAAATGGTGCAGGTAAGTCTACCCTTCTGAAAATAATATCCAGAATAACTGCGCCCACCAAAGGAACTGTTAAAATAAAGGGTAGAATCAACAGTTTGCTGGAAGTTGGCACAGGTTTTCATCCGGAACTTACTGGTAGGGAGAACATCTACCTCAACGGCGCTATCCACGGCATGAAGAAAAGAGAGATAGATAAAAAATTTGATCAGATCGTCGAATTTTCAGAGATAGGGACGTTTATAGATACTCCTGTGAAACGTTACTCCTCGGGGATGTATGTGAGGCTTGCCTTTTCCGTAGCAGCCCATTTGGATTCAGAAATACTTATAATTGACGAGGTTTTGGCTGTAGGTGATGCCCGTTTCCAGAAGAAATGTTTGGGGAAGATGGAGGAAGTGGGAAAGGGTGGTAGAACTGTGCTGTTTGTAAGCCATAACCTACCCACGGTTTCCCGTTTGTGCAGTAGGGGTATTTTGCTGGACAAAGGCAGGATTGTATCTACAGGGTCTATGGATCTAGTGATTAAAGATTATATAGAGAAAGGTCTGTCGCAAAAAGGTGTCTTCCAGAAACCTGTGGACCTTGATAAGGATATCAGCTTTACGGAGATTAGAACATGCAGGGAGAATGGAGCTACAAACCATGAATTTCAGTACAATGAGCCTGTAAGAATAGTGTTTGATTATCAGGTCAATAACCCAGTTAAGAATGCAGCTCTCTGGGTAAGGCTTGAAACCATTGATTCAGTCAGGGTATTCGAGAGTTTCGATTACGATGGAAATTCCGGTATTTTAGAGGAACGGGCCAGGGGACAGTATACTACCTCTCTGGTAATCCCCTCTCATTTACTCAATGTAGGTACCTATAAGCTATTTGCTGGGCTGTATAATTTTCACCTGGGACAGGAATACGAGAGCCTGGAGGCTTTGGCTTTTGACATTACGGAGATCGGGCACCTGGATAGCGAACTGCGTGGCAGAAACACACGGACGGGTATTATACAACCTCGTCTGGATTGGGAGACGAAACGGCTGTAGGTTATTTGGCAGGGGAGGTTTAGTAGTAACTATGGCAAAAGATAAAATTTTATTGTTTTGTGCAGTACCTCCCCAGTTTCCGGAGCTGTTTTTGGTAGCGAAGCATTTAAAGAAAGAAGGAAGATATGAGCCTTTCTTCGTCTTTGATAATTTTCAAGACCGTAATCATGAGGCTATAGAGGCATGTATCAAAGAAGGGATAGCCTGTATCAGCTATAAAGCCCCCAAAATGCTGTTAAATGACCACTATATCTATGTCAAAAACGCGGTTAGTAAAGGCCGGCTTACTAAGGACGAGACGAACAAAACAATCGGAAAATTCCTTAAAAAAAACTTTCCTCTTATTATCAACTCAGTACTGCGCTTCCTCCGGTTTCTGTATTACGTCTATACTAGTTTTCGCATGGTGGCACAAAACTTTTCCCTCGGGAAGAAAGTTTTGGAACTCTATAAGCCAGTCCTAACAGTCTTTCCTATTGACACTGTGGGATACTTTTTTGATCCTCTTATCCCCCTAACTGCCCAAAGTGGGATTCCTTCTTGTGTAATCCCATTTTGTTTCGTAAAAACTGCCAGTACGGCTGACTGGTTTTATAGTCTGCCGCCAGAGTCCAAATACATTTATAGTACAAAGACCAGCTACAACTACCTGATCAGCAAACTCTTCCCCGCGTGGGTAATCAACTATAAAGGGGAAAACTTGCTCAGGGCCAATTTGGGTTGGATACTTGCCACATGGTGGTACGGGATTAGCAAAAAAAACCCTTGGTTAGATAACAGTGGCTCAATCAATAAGCTCCTTGTGGAAAACAAGCGTTTAGCGCGAATGTATAAGGAAGATGGTATAAAGGATGAAAGTATCAGCGTTGTTGGCTGTATGCAGTATGATACTATGCATGTCTATTTGCAAAATAAAGAGCAGTTACTGAGGGAAATCATTAAGGAGACGGGTATCAGCTATAACGAGGGAGACTTTGTGGTTGTCCTTTCCCTTCCCGAGGAATTTGACTTTTCTAACAGAAACTGTGAGTTTACTTCGCATGAAGACATAGTAAAAGCTCTAAGTCAGCCTTTCCACCTCTATGATAATGTGACCGTCATTTATTCCCTTCATCCCAGGCTTAGTTTTGACAAAGTTCAGTATGTGGAAAGGGATAAGGCCAGAATCACACGGCGGCCCCTAGCTGAGGTGCTTCCCTGTGCGGACGCTTTTATAACCATTACTTCGGCAGCTATCCGCTTGGCAATCTCCTGTGGGATACCCGTGGTCGACTACGATATATTCCGTTATAGTGACGAATACTACGAAAGCGCAAAAGGAGTTGTCACTGTAGATACCCAGGAGGATTATCGAACTGTTATTGAGAGAATCGTTTTAGACAGCAATTTCTATCAATGCTTAAAAGAGAAGCAGGAGGAAGCCTCCTATGAGTGGGGCAAACCTGATGGATTAGCTGCCCAACGTTTCACAGCCATCTTTGATGAGCTTATTAAAGGTAGCCGCGGACGGGGGTAGACATGGATATTTTATTCGTATCTAATTATCTATATCTAAGCGCCCCGCTCTACAGAGGCATAATGGAGAGGCTAGACCCAGATGTTAGCTTTGCACTTCTTCAATTGCCTGGAAATATGGATCATGGCGAGGATGAGAGCGAATTTGCTGAGTGCATGAGGGATTGGAAAATCCCTTTTATCACCCTCCCGTTGGTGCGGGTAAGTAATCATAAAAAGAATGTACTTAGCAAAGCATCGGCTCTTTACGGTGCCATTAGAAATCTTTTTATACTTAATCATTTTATTAGGCGTAATAATCCTAAAGTCATTGTTGTCATTTCAGATGTGGGGAACCTAAATACCCGACTCCTTCTGGGCTTGTCTCTAGGGTATGGCAAGAAGGTTCTGATTCTTTACAATACAGATGTGAATGTAACTGGGGAAAAAGTCCTGCAGAATTATTGGCGAAGAAACACCCTGATACGGGTATTTTCCCGTTTTAAGATCGCCGTTTTCCTGCGTGCCCTGCTATTTAGGGGTGAAGTACCTGGCACCTTTGTTTTAGGTGAACCCATCTGCGTAATCTCAGAGGAAGTAAAAACTAAGCTCGTTCAAACAGGAATCCCTCCCGAGCTTATTCAGGTCATGGGCTTACCCCAATCGGTAAGGACAGAGCGCAGGATCACTGACCTAAAACGGGATTTAGGTATCGCCGCAGGAACAAAGACAGTGGCCTTTTTTACAGAGTGTATCGATTATATCTATGGTAGAGAATACAGCAGGGAGTTGCTTAAGATCCTTGTCCAAACCTTTAGCACACTGCCTCCCGACGTAGTCATTATGATAAAGTTTCATCCCAGGGAAGACATTGATTTTATTGAGGAAGCTAAAGCGTTGTTTCAGGAATCCCGGTACAGAATCATAGATTCATTTAACGTAGAAGAAGTTCTGGCTGTGGCTGATTTATCTCTGGCCCACTTCTCTCGGGTCCTCATCACGGCTGCTTTAGGTGGACGTCGATTTCTCAGTATTAATTGGTTGGGAGAAAGACAGCGGACATTTGTTTTGCCTCACGAAAGTAGCATTATCGAGGTCACTCAGCCCGCTGAGCTTCATGGAAAACTATGTCTGGCCCTAACAAACGGCCAATACCAAGCAAGCTTGGACAGGGTCGTAAAAGGAATTGCTCAGCGCTACAGCACAACAGGGGAATCACCCCAGGCCATTTTGGCTAGATTGTTAAATAAATAATGTTGGTGGTTTAAAAATGAAATCAATTCAAGACATCAGCAGAATAATAATTGAAATTGAAGATAAACATAAGCTGTTTGATATATATATCAACGGGATTCCTTTTTGGTGGTTTGTTAGGGTTAAGCTCATTAACATGCTATACCGGCAAAGCAATCACATAGCCGTATCTGCAGGAACTGCCGAGGCCCTGAGTACTCGGGAGTTGCTCCTCAAGCTCAAGGATTCCTTTCATCTCAATATCACACGCCAGCACCGCGTGCTAGCGGTTTCTACTTCATCAGCAAGGCGGGAAATAGTCGAAGGTAAAGACTTTGATATCTTTTTTGACTTTCTCTCCTGGACCAATTGTGCTGATAGCTATGCAGTCTTAGAGACTCCAGACCGCATTAGTCACTCGAAACAGCCCTATTCACCCTTTCGTTATTATGGAGACCAAATCATCTTGTGGGGGAACCTGTACAGAAAAGCCCCTCTCCTGGTGGTTAATAAAAAGGTGGATCAGCAGCTGTCTCACATTAGTAGAAGGGTTTCCAGTGCCTTGGGCCACTCAGGTATACTCCTGCCGTGGGAAGAGATTCTTACACTTATGCGGAAAGAATTTGCCTTTGCGTCAGTGGCAATTAGGATTTCCAGCGGTATTCTTAATGAGATACAACCCCAGTTTTTATTAGTGGAAGATGGGTACTCCCCCTCTCATATGGCCATTCAGTTGGCGGCCAAAAAGCGGGGCGTACCTGTTATAGAGCTGCAGCATGGGTTAATTGTCCCTGACAACTACAGCTATAAATTTGGTATTCAAGATGTGGGGCAGTTGCGGAACTCACCTTTCCCTGATAAGCTTTGGGTATATGGGGAGCATTTTAAAGAGGTGCTGCAGCAAAACCGGTTTCTTAGGTCTGAAGACATTGTTGTTATTGGCAATCCCTACCTGTGGTACAAACTAAACCGCATGAAGGATAGGAAACAGCAGGGGAACAAAATCCTTATTGCCGCTCAGCCCGAATACTCAGCGTTCTTTACGAAGCTTACTCTGGAATTAAGCCGTCTTGTGGAAAATGATATCATCCTAAAACCCCATCCTAGTGAAATCCCCAGAGCTCGGGAGATATACAAGGACCTGATCGGAAATAAGAAAGTAACGTTGGTGACATCAAATATACCTATCTATGAGTTGTTTTGTCAATCAGCTTTTCATATTGCAGTCGGCTCTATGACCCACTTGGAAGCCCTTTGTTTTGGCATTAAAGACATCATTATCCGTAAAGGCGGTTTTGACAGGTATTTTACCTTCCTGATGGAGAAGGGGATACCAGCTGTTGAGGATATTGCAGAAATCGTCGATGTTATCCGCAGTTATCCTGATATTTCCCAGGTGAGCTCCTACGTTAGGAACCAGGTTTTTAACATTAATGAAAATCCTCTAGCGAGTGTAGAGACAGCGCTTAGGTCTATTTAGGTCATCTTAGTATAGTAAAGGGGTTTAAAATGCAGAAAAAAATCTGGATTCTCAACCAGTATGCGGTTACACCAAGATCCGGGAGCGGTACACGGCATTACGACCTGGCCGAGGAACTGGTGAAAAGGGGCTATGAAGTTACCATCTTCGCTTCGAGCTTTGACCACAAGTTAAGAAGCGAGACATTGCCCTCGTGGGAGTGCCTAAGAAAAGAAAGTATTAACAGCGTTCATTTCTGTTGGTTGAAGACTTTCCCTTATAAAAAAAATGACCTCAAAAGGATCCTCAATATCCTAAGCTATACCATACATGTTTTTTGGACCTGTCTAAGAGAAAAAAAACCAGATATCATCATTGCTTCTTCCTTTCATCCCCTAACCTGTCTGGCGGGGTATTACATATCTTTACTCAAAAAGTGTAGGTTCTTTGCTGAGATTCGAGACCTTTGGCCTCAGACAGCCATTGATATGGGGACTATTAAGGAAAAAAGCTTTACTGCCCGTGCTTTGCGCGTTTTAGAAAAATTTATTTACAAAAAGGCAGAACGGATTATTGTGCTTTTGCCCGGAGCAGTTCATTACATGCAAAAGCAGGGGTACCCTCAGGACAAAGTAGTCTATATCCCCAACGGCGTTGATATAGCTCGTTATGATAGAAAATTAATAAAGGATAAATATAAAAGTCCGGCAGTCGACAAGATCCTCGGAGAGCAGGAGAAAAAGTTCAAAGCCCTGTACCTTGGAGCCCATGGGCAGGCTAATGCCCTGGTCACCATCGTGGAAGCGGCGGAATTATTACAGGAGCAAGGTTATACAGATATTCACCTTTTTTTTGTGGGGGACGGGCCTGAGAAGGAGAACCTTATGCGGTTAGCCCAGCAGAAGCAGCTGCATAACATATCTTTCCATGAACCTGTTTCCAAAGAAGAAGTCCCGCTGCTTTTAGAACGCGTAGATATCGCGTTGATCTCTATGTTGGACCTCCCTTTATACCAGTACGGGATTAGTTTGAACAAAATATTTGATTATTTGTGTGCAAAGAGACCGATTGTCTTTGCAGGTAATGTCTTAAATGATATAGTTGGTCAGGCCAAGGCGGGTATGACCATCCCACCCGAAAAGCCTCGTGAATTTGCTCGGGCTATTGCTGAGCTCTATCAAATGACTGAGGAAGAACGAAAAACCTTAGGTGAAAATGGTAGGAGATACGTTGAAGCCCAACATGATATCCGCCGTCTCGTAGATACTTTGGAAAGTATTTTCTGAATTACAATGTGGAAACTATGCTAAAATTGAGGTGTAATGACAATTTACCAGGGGGGGTGACCATGAAGCGATTGTTTGATTTGATAGTTGCACTTATTCTCTTAGTGATTTTGTCACCCTTAATAATACTTATTTCCCTGTTTGTTTATCTAAAAATGGGGCAACCAGTTATTCTCTCCCAACAGCGACCGGGACTCCATGGCCAGCCATTCAACTTTTATAAATTTCGTACCATGACTGATGAAAGGGATGAGCAGGGCAGTTTACTGCCCGATGAGCAAAGGATCACACCCTTTGGCAAAAAATTGCGGGAGTTAAGCCTTGATGAACTCCCCCAATTAGTCAACGTAATTAAAGGAGACATGAGCCTGGTAGGACCAAGACCCCTCCTGATGGAGTACCTACCCCTCTACAGCCCGGAGCAGGCACGACGTCATCTCGTTAAGCCCGGTATTACGGGCTGGGCCCAGATCAATGGCCGCAATGCTATCAGTTGGAAGCAAAAATTTGAATTAGATGTTTGGTATGTTGACAATCACTCTTTCTGGTTAGATTTGAAAATACTCTGGTGTACCCTGCTTAAAGTAGTCAAAAGGGAAGGTATCAGCCAGCAAGGCAGTGCCACTGTAGAAAAATTTAGAGGTGTTCAATTATGAGCGGCTTAATCATTGTAGGTGCCGGTGGTCACAGCAAAGTGGTATACGACGCTGCCCGGGAGATGGGCCTCTGGGACAGGTATTTGTTTGTAGATGGCGGCCTTGCCCAGGATAGTTTTCTAGGCTGGCCCCTTGTCAAAAGCCTAAACGATTCGAATGTGGTCCGTGAAGATTACAAGGACCTGGTTGTGGCTATAGGCAGCAATCAGGTTAGGCATAAACTCCTAATGCAGTACGCTGAACAGGGCTTTAATCTTCCTGTTATTAAGCACCCTACTGCATACATCAGTAGAGGGGCTGTAGTCCAGCCTGGAACGGTTGTGTTAGCTCAGGCAGCAGTTAACTATAGTGCCCAGATAGGGTTAGGATGTATCGTCAATACCAGCGCTTCCATAGACCATGATTGTCAATTGGGCTGTGGAGTCCATCTCTCCCCAGGTGTCCGTTTAGCTGGGGGAGTAAAGATAGGTAATTTTAGTTGGGTAGGTATTGGTAGTTCTGTAATTCAGCACGTGGCTATCGGAGAGAATGTTATTATTGGGGCCCAAACAGCCGTTATTCGAGATATTGAAGACAATGTAACGGTTGTTGGTGTACCAGGAAGGATAATAAAAAGACATGGGTAACGAGAGAATTTATTTATCCCCACCCCACATCAATGACTTGGAAAAAGAATACGTAGCCGAAGCTTTTGCTACAAATTGGGTGGCTCCTTTAGGACCCCATGTGGATGCATTTGAGAAGGAATTGGCAGCTTATGTGGGCTCCCGTGGTGCAGTGGCCCTAAGTTCAGGTACGGCAGCTATCCATCTTGCTTTGCGTCTTTTGGGTGTTGACAGTGGAGACACAGTTTTTTGTTCCTCTCTTACCTTTGCGGCCAGTTGTAACCCCATACTCTACCAGGGAGCCCAACCTGTATTCATAGATTCCGAACCGGAGTCCTGGAACATGTCTCCTGAGGCATTAAAGCGGGCATTCCAGGCTTGTGAGCAGTCAGGCCAACTACCAAAAGCCGTAATCATTGTCAACCTCTACGGGCAAAGTGCTGATATGGAGCCTTTGTTAGAGATATGCAATGCCTATGGTGTCCCTGTGATTGAAGATGCCGCTGAGTCACTGGGGGCTACATACCGGGGCAGGTCCAGTGGCACTTTTGGCGCTTTCGGCGTGTATTCCTTTAATGGTAATAAGATAATTACCACCTCTGGTGGCGGTGCCCTGGTATCAGATAATTTGGAAGCCCTGGAGAAAGCCCGTTTTTGGGCAACACAGGCTCGAGATCCGGCCAGGCATTACCAGCACAGCGAACTGGGCTATAATTACCGGTTGAGCAATGTTTTGGCTGGTATCGGCCGGGGTCAGTTGAAAGTTTTAGATGAACGAATTAAAGCTCGCCGTGTTGTATTTCAACGTTACTACGATGCTTTGTCCCATATAGAGGGGTTGGATTTTATGCCGGAAGCTCCCTTTGGCCGTTCAACGCGCTGGCTGACAGCTGTTACCGTTAATCCTGAAAAATGCGGTGTCACGGCTCTGCAGATAATGGAGGCATTGGACCGGGAGAATATTGAATCCAGGCCGGTTTGGAAGCCCATGCACCTCCAGCCTCTTTACATGAACTGTGCCTATTATTCCCATTGGCCTGAGGAGAGCGTTTCTGATAAACTTTTTGCTAACGGATTGTGCCTTCCTTCCGGCTCCAGCCTGACTGAAGAAGAACAGGCCATAGTGATAGAGTGTATAAAAAAGGCAATAGCAGAGGCATAAAGAGTGTTTCTCTCTTTTGGGGGGAGTTGAGAGGTTTTGCTAATGAACAGGTATTCGCTGGCTGTCCTTGATTTTATAATCGGTGTTTTTGCTTTTTACTCAGCCTTTTATATTCGTTTCGACGGACAAATCCCGGAAGTTTTTCTAAGTGTTTTTAATAAATTCTGGCTCTTATATGCCTTAATAAAAATTACAACATTTTATTTTCTTGGTGTATACAAAAGAATATGGCGCTATGCCGGCATCAGAGACCTGCTGGTTGTCGTCAACTCTGTTTCTGTTTCTATTCTGGTTTTAATTACCCTGGGCTATTACTTGAGGGAAACTGTGCCCAGGAGTGTCTATATTCTGACATGGATGCTGGATATGATTATGGCCGGGGGTATAAGAGTTGTTCCGAAAATATACTATGAAAGAAGCTTGAAGCTAGTTCCCAGGGATGCCAAGCATCTGCTGGTAATTGGGGCCGGCGACGCCGGGGTTCTTGTGGTAAAGGAATTGCAGAGACAGGCTTTAGCCTCCTTAATCCCGATAGGATTTATTGACGACGATACAGCCAAGCAAAACATTAAGATCATGGGAATACCTGTTTTAGGGACAAGGGCAGAACTTGAACAGGTGATCAAAGAAAATGACATTCAGCAGGTTTTGATTGCCATGCCTTCAGCGCCGGGAAAAGTTATCAGAGAAATTGTGGAAAAGTGCAGGGCGCTCAGGGTACCCGTCAGGACACTGCCCAGAATGTATGACATTATTAACGGGCAAATCTCCGTGGATTTAATAAGGGAAGTGAAGCTGGAGGACCTTTTGGGCAGGGAACCTGTTAAACTGGATATGGAACGTATCGCAGAGACAATCAGGCATAAGAGGGTATTGGTTACCGGGGCGGGAGGATCTATAGGTTCAGAACTGTGCAGGCAAATATGCAGGTATGATCCCAAAGAAATAGCGTTGCTTGGTCACGATGAAAATCCAATATTTGAAATTGAGTTAGAATTGAGGAGCAAGTATCCAAATTTAAAGATTTATTCAATTATTGCCGACGTAAAGGATAAAAATAGGATTATACAAATTTTTAGTGAGAAAAGACCGGAAATAGTGTTTCATGCAGCTGCACATAAACATGTTCCGCTAATGGAATATAGTCCTGGAGAGGCTTTTAAGAATAACATTATTGGTACAAAAAATGTAGCCGAAGCTTCCGACAGATTATCGGTAGAGACTTTTGTGTTAATATCCACAGATAAAGCTGTTAATCCAACAAGTGTAATGGGAGCGACCAAGCGCATTGCCGAGATTATTATTCAATATATGGCAGAAATGAGCAAAACAAAATTTGTTGCTGTTCGGTTTGGCAATGTTCTTGGCAGCAGAGGAAGTGTTATTCCCATTTTTCAAGAACAAATAAGGCAAGGCGGACCTATCACGGTTACTCACCCTGAAATGCGGCGCTATTTTATGACTATACCGGAGGCTGTGCAGCTTGTACTGCAGGCCGCGAGCATGGCTCAGGGTGGAGAAATATTTGTTCTTGATATGGGTGAACCGGTAAAAATAGTTGATATGGCCAAAGAATTAATCCGCCTCTCTGGTCTTGAACCGGAAAAAGATATTGCCATACAGTTTACAGGCATTCGACCAGGGGAGAAGCTATATGAGGAACTATTAACAAGTGAAGAAGATACCACTGCGACAAAACACAAACGCATCTTTATCGCTAAAAAACAGAATGTTAATAAATACGAACTGGACAGACTATTCACTGATTTATCCCGGCAGCAATATCCTAACGACAGGGAAATTATTTTTCAGTGGCTTGCCCGCTTAGAAAAGGAAAATGATAAAGAATATAAAGTGAGTGTTTCTTAGAGAGCATTCCTTTGTCAGGAATGCTTTTTCTATGTCTTGCGACAGCGGGGACGGTTCTCCCCTGTCGCATTATTCATGCTTAGCATCATGTAGTACTCCCCTCTTCCATTTGTCATGCCCGGAATTATATAGTATAATTTTGGTCAAGTAACATGAGGCATTCATTGGAGGGAGGCAAGGGAGACAGGAAATGATATTTATAAAAAATACGCCCAATAATACAGGCGTGGCTATTTACGGCGACTATCAGGACTTTGAAAATCTTTATGAGGCATTGCATACCGTTGTGGGAAACGAGGATGAGTTTATTTCCTATGATGCGGCCCGCATAAGGATATTAGGCCTTTGCTACGATATTCGCCATGCTTTGATGGGAGACCGGGAGATTGAGTTTGTCGACAACGGCATGGATGATGAAAAGAAGCGTCGCATGTCAGTACTGGCTCCGGACAAGAATGTATATTTGAAAATATATGCGTTATGGCCGGAGATGCTTTTTATCACTATGGCCCTTAACGAGTTTTTGAAGCTTTACGCAAGAAAACAGACAAAAGCCAGCTACAGCAGTGATTTGCTTGCCCATAACAAGGTCATCTGGGACAGTGCCGTAGCACAGGTGCGTTTGCTGCAGTCAGCTGTGGCGGCATGCCTCAGAGAGACAGTGTCGGAGAGCGTATTTGCCAGGATGATGAATGTCATGAACGGAAGATACGTTTCCTTTGATGGATATATTGACCAATATCTTGACCTGCTTAATGACAGGTTTATAAAGATGGGCAGGGAAAAGCGTCTGAAAAATCTGTCAGCCATGGCCAGAAGGATTGCGGAACGGGACCAGGAGTACTGGGATTTAGTTTCTTATCTAAAGGAAGAGGCAAAGGAACAAAATTGTACAGTGGATGATTTGAGATTGGACCTGGATTTCCCGGATCATATTGAGTGGTAGGAGTGCGACAGTGGGGGACGGTTCCCGCTGTCGCATTCATTTGTCATGCCTGGCATTATGTGGTATAATTTTGGTCAAGTAACATAAGGCATCCATTGGAGGGAGGCAAGAAAGACCGCAGGGGACAGTCCCCGTGGTCTTAGTTAATAGGGGGCATGAGTCCCCCTATTTGCTATTTATCAAAGGTATATAGTATAATTTTGCCAGGATGAATTTGGCTAAAGAGGTTTTTTTATAAAAATAGATGAAAGAATGCCCCGGACGATCACCGCTTATCTTTTCGAAAAATTGTCTCCTTGATTTGATAGCTCGGGAGATAGACTTCAGGGGTTGGGTGAAAAAATTCCATGATATAATAGTATTGAGGTGAGGTTAATGAATACAGGTAAAAATATTTTAAGTAGATTAATTGATGAAATTCCAGAAAGTCAAATACCAGAAGTTATTGATTTTATCCTGTTTTTGAAAAACAAGAAGGATAATCAAGTATTCAAAGATTTAATATGTGCAAGTGAGAGTAGCATAGATTTTTGGAATAATGATATTGATGATAAGATGTGGAATAATGTATAAGCAAGGCGATATATTATTAATTTCAATACCTTTTAGTGATTTGACTTCCAATAAAAAACGCCCTGTTCTTGTTTTATCCAATGATAATTATAATAGCAAAACAGGGGATGTAGTGGTTGCGGCTATTACTTCGAACCTGACAACAAAGGATTATATTGTAATGTTGTCCAGCAGTGACCTTGACGAAGGGGCCTTAAAGGTGGATTCTTGCATAAGAGTGGATAAGATTTATACCTTATCCCAAAATATTGTAATTAGCAAGTTTGGCACAGTGAAAAAATATGTTATAGATGCTGTAAAGAAAAGGCTCTACGAGTTAATATAAAATGGCCTTGAATGATTTAGCAGGATCGCAGCATTATCCTCCGGTTTTATTGGGGAAACAGGGAGGTCTGCCAATGATAAACACGTCTTTTAGGGGAGGCAGGGGCCTCCCTGTTTGTGTTCGTCCGGTATGCTTACTGAGCCGATGGGTTGAAAGAAACCCTGTGTGACAGCGGGGAAGGTACGCTCATGGGGGTTACACTGGTCTTTGAATTAAAAGGTGTGAACTGGCCCTATGTGTTTATCTATAACAACTGGAACAGGCTGATCAGCAAGATGAATTCCAGGTGGGGAGACCCCCATGCCGGAGCCACGTTAAGAGCGGCCTGGGGCTATGGCGAGCAGGCTCTGGAGTATAAGCCTAAAATAGGCAGCACACCGCTGCCTATTTTGCTGCATTGATAATAAATATCTTGTCTGGATAGCAGGTTTTCCGTAATATTTATAGAATAATAAAATTGAATTAAGTATATTAACAGATGAGGAAAAGGATATAATAATGATAGTATCATTTACCGGATATCATGGGACAAGTAAGACTAAATGTGAAAATATCTTAAAGTGCAATTATTTTACTAGGTCTGATGGGGAGGACGAGTGGTTAGGGTACGGTATATATTTTTTTGACCGTAGTGAATGGTATGCGATATGGTGGGCTAGAGAATACAAGCACTACAATCCATACTCTGTAATACAGGCAGATATAAACGTAGATAAGGACAATATATTAGACTTGACTGTTCCCAGCAACTTAACTGAATTAGATGATATTGCATCAATTCTAATACATAATAAAAAGATTCGTACAAAACGATTTGCTGATAAAAGTATTAATGATAATATAGTTATTAACTACATATATAACAATATAAGAAAATTTGATTTAGTCATAGGTATCTTTGACTTCTATAAGTATACAAGAAAAAGGTTCGATAACAGTTTTTATGTATCCAGACTAAAAGCGCACCAAATCCAATTATGTGTACGTAATAACAGCTGTATTAGTAATGTAAAAGAGGTTTGCTGTTAGGTAAGATTAATGAAAGGTGATAAATATGAATTTAAAAGAAATTAAGGAACAGGTAATTCAACATCTTGCATCGATTTCCGATGAAGAGTTTGAAAATGAACTTATTAATGCAGGTATTGAAAACAGTCCAGCATTAAAACAATATGAAGAAGGTGACATTTTTATAAATTACCAAGTTGGTGACCCGAAAACTACCTGGGGTTATGTGTATTATAAAGAAACCAAAGAAAATATAACCCAGTTAATGTACAAGGGGGTTGCCTGATTGGACAAGGTATCTTTTACAAAAGAACATGCAAGCAAACTGGTATTTTCAGACTATTCGGTAGAAGATATAACATTTAAATTAAACCCAAATTTTAGATTTGACAAACCGATTAAAATAGATTTTTCTATAGGTACAGAAATAATTGCGAATGAGGAATCAAAGGATGCAAAAGTTACACTACATTGTAGTGTATTTGAGAATGCAGAAGAGAAAAATTATCCTTTCACACTTAATGTTATAATCTCGGGTAGATTTATTTTCAAAGGATATTTGGAAAACGAAGACTTCAAGAGATTCTGCGAAATGAATGCAACGGCTATACTTTTTCCATATCTGCGAGCTGCCATAACTAATATTACTTCGGTAGCAAATGTTCAACCATTAGTTTTACCTTTAGTCAATATTTATAATTTACAGAAGTCCACAAATTAATAAATTTAAGAGGTCGGAAGTCTAAGTATAGCTGTTAACAAATTCAATTTGATATTCAAAATCAGCATGATTTTTTAGGAACCGTGTAGCAGTATCTATGCGGTTTTTCTTTTGTGCTTTAGGCGACAGTGGGGGACGGTTCCCGCTGTCGCATTCATTTGTCATGCCTGGCATTATGTGGTATCCTTTAGAGAGAGGCCGTGAGGCGCCGCTCTAAAAAAATGGAAGAACGAAGGCGGAGGGCAATGTGAGAAAAATTCTGCTGCTTATTTTTTTCGCTGTTTTAATCCCGGCTCTGCTGTTGGCGGGAGAGAGCGGAGGGGAAGACCCTCCCTTCTTGGCATATGATTTGATTGTCATGGGCGGCGAGCCGGAGGGCATCGCAGCTGCCGTCTCCGCTGCCCGCAATGGTTTAAAGACGCTGCTTTTGGAGGATGATGAAGCCCTGGGGGGCCTGATGACTTTAGGCAAACTAAACTTTCTCGATATGAACTACGGCCCTAAAAAAGAGCTTTTGACCCAGGGCATCTTTCAGGAGTTTTATAAAAAACTGGGCAATGCCTTTGATGTGGAGGAAGCTAAAAAGTATTTTTTGAATTTGGTTCAGAATGAACAGAATATTACCTTAAAGCTTAACACATCTTTCTTAGAACCTATATTGGAAGACAATAAAATTGTTGGTGTAAAAGTTAAGGAAAAGGGCGAAATAAAAGGATACCGCGCCCCAAGAATCATAGATGCCACCGTCGATGCCGATGTGGCTGCTCTGGCTGGGGTTCCTTATACAGTGGGTGCTGAGGACTATGGGCAAAAAGGCAAGCTCATGGGGGTAACCCTGGTCTTTGAATTAAAAGGTGTGAACTGGCCCTATGTGTTTATCTATAACAACTGGAACAGGCTGATCAGCAAGATAAATTCCAGGTGGGGAGACCCCCATGCCGGGGCCACGTTAAGAGCGGCCTGGGGGTATGGCGAGCAGGCTCTGGAGTATAAGCCTCAGGATCCCATGATGCGCCTGCGGGGACCGAACCTGGCCCGCCAAAGAAATGGGCATGTCCTGGTTAATGCCCTTTTAATCTTCGGTGTAGACGGCTTAGACCCCCAGTCAAAGGCTCTTGGTATAGAACGGGGGAAAAGGGAATTACCACATATCATAAAGTTTATGCAGGAAAATTTCCCCGGCTTTGCTAAGGCGGAGCTGGTGGGGGTGGCAGAGCAGCTTTATGTAAGAGAAACCCGGCATATCGTAGGTGAGTACCGTTTAACCATCACCGATGTCCTGGAAAACCGTGACCACTGGGACAGGATAGCCCACGGCAGCTATCCTGTGGATGTGCAGCCGACCGGCCCCAAGGATTTGGGAGATATCGTGGGTAAGCCGGCCATCTACAGTATTCCTTTTCGCTGTCTTGTGCCCCAGAAGATAGACAATCTTCTTGTGGTTGGCCGCAGTGCCTCTTTTGATTCTTTAGCCCACGGCAGCGCCCGGGTGATTCCCGTAGGGATGGCCGCCGGGGAAGCAGCAGGAGTAGCTGCTGCCTATTCAATCCAGAACAACCTTACCTTTCGGGATATGACCAAATCCAAGGATGCGATTTCCTGGGTCCAGGAAAGATTAAAGAAACAGGGAGCCTACCTGGTAGAGTATACTCCTCCCAGGCCCAAGGTGATGGACCACTGGGCTTATCCCGGAGTGCGGGTGATGCGGGAACTGGGCCTGGCTTCCGGTGGCTACGGCAATAACTATGGGCTGGAGAAGGAAGTACAGTACTGGGATGTGGACCGTCTTTTGAACAGCGTCATCAGAAGGGCGAGCCAACTGAATCCTAAGGTGCCCTTTATGAAAATTCCCGTGCCTGAACAAGTAACGAAAGGTGAAGTATTGCTTTTAGTTGGGGAAGCAATTCATGGTAACAAATTAACTATGCCTGAAACAACAGAGATGCTGGTAGAAAAAGGAATACTTAATGGAGAGCTTAAAGAAAGATTCAAGGATGCTAACGGCAAACCGAACTTTGGTGAAATATATATGATTATGGCTCAGTTGTATGAGTATTTGGTGACCGGAGTCCGGTGACCGGTGATACTATTTTTAATTTATCTTTTTTTCAAGGGATTCAATTAGTCTATTTAACATGGCCGATATACTGTCAGCATGTTTCTCTAATTTTAGGATTCTAATTGTTGTTGACTCTTCAGACAGTGATATATAAACTTTTATTTAGTGATAATGATTGTATCTGGTCACTGGTTACCGGTCACTGGTCACCGGTATTAGCCGGTCACTGATAACTGTACGAAAGGAGTAATTCTGTGAAATTGCGATTCCGCGAGCTTGCCTTGAGTATCATCCTGCTCATTTGTTTTGTTGCAGGAGTTTTTTATTTATGGGAGCAAAAGGATATAGCGCCGGGGCCTGTCATTAATAACAGGCCAGGTTATGATGTTATCGTGGTGGGGGGAGAGCCGGAAGGTATCGCTGCCGCTGTTTCTGCTGCCAGGAATGGTTTGAAGACACTGCTCATCGAAGATGATTATGCCCTGGGAGGTCTTTTTACCCTGGGCCAGTTGAATTTTTTGGATATGAATCACGGACCTAAGCATGAACTTCTTACCAGGGGGATCTTTGAGGAATTCTACAAGGCTATGGGGAATGCCTTTGATGTAGAGGAAGCTAAAGAATATTTTTTCAACCTGGTACATAAAGAAAAAAACATTACCCTAAAGCTCAATACCGCCTTTGTGGAACCCATCATGGAAGGCAACAAAATCATGGGGGTTAGGGTTAAGGAAAAGGGTGAAGTCAAGGAGTATCTGGGCCTGCGGGTGATCGACGCCACCGTGGACGCCGATGTGGCGGCAGCGGCGGGCGTGCCTTACACCATTGGTGCTGAGGACTATGGCGAAAAGGGTACCCTCATGGGGGTTACCCTGGTTTTCCGTGTTGCTGGCGTCAACTGGGACCGGGTAGTGAAGTATCTGAAGTATGAAGACAACGATCCCCATTCCGGCGCCGACCAGGTGGCCGCCTGGGGTTATGGGAAAGAGGCCCGGGAGTATAAGCCCCGGGATAAGATGAGATTTCGCGGCCCCAATATCGCCCGGCAGAAAGACGGGACTGTGCTTATCAATGCCCTCTTGATCTTCGGAGTGGACGGCCTTGATTCTAAATCCAAGGCAGAAGGTATCGAGCGGGGTAAGAGAGAGATACCTTACATTATTGAATTCATGCGCCAGAAGTTTCCCGGTTTCGAAAATGCCCGGTTTGTCGGGACTGCTGAACAGCTTTATGTCAGGGAAACCCGCCATATTATCGGGGAATACAGGCTGACCATCACCGATGTCCTGGAAAACCGGGACCACTGGGATAGGATAGGCCACGGCAGCTATCCCGTAGATGTACAGCCTACCAGCCCAAGCAACTTTGGTAATGTGATCGGGGTACCTGACATTTACAGTATTCCTTTCCGTTCTCTGGTGCCTTTAAAAGTGGATGATCTCCTGGTGGTAGGCCGCAGCGCCTCTTATGATTCTTTACCCCACGGCAGCGCCCGGGTGATACCTGTGGGTATGGTGGCAGGGGAGGCGGCAGGCGTGGCCAGTGCCTATTCCATCCAGAATAACGTTATCTTCCGGGATATGACGAAATCCAAGGAGGCTATTACCTGGGTCCAGGAAAGGTTAAAGAAACAGGGCGCTTACCTGGTAGAATATACTCCTCCCAGGCCCAAGGTAATGGACCACTGGGCTTACCCGGGGGTAAGAGTGATGCGGGAGTTGGGGCTGATCGAGGGCGGCTATACCAATGATTATGGTCTGGAGCGCAAAGCGACCAAATGGAGCATGGAAAACAAGCTGAACAAAGTCCTCCGCCTGGCCCATGAGCGCAATTCCAGGGTTCCTTTGCGAAAAGTGGAGATACCCCCGGTAGTTACGGGAGAAAATATGGTCATGTTTGTAGCTGAAGGACTGTCAGGAGAAAAATTATCATTTTCAGAGTCTTTGGCTTTATTAAAGGGTAAGGGCATTCTCACCAGGGAGATTGAGTCCCGTGTGACAGACTGGAAAGAGATTCCGGATTTTGCCCAGATGCTCAGTTTACTGGCTAATCTTTATGAACATTTATTAAAACAGTAGTTTCCGGTTGCGAGAGGTTGAGAGAGTGTTACCAGAAAGAAGGTTTGCCATCGGTTTAACCCTTGTAGTTTTCCTTGTTTTGGCCTATCTTAACAACAGCAAGGTTATCCTGGCCAAGGCCAATGTCCCTGCCAGGAGCTTTGCTGTTCCTGTCCTCATGTACCATCATTTCGCACCTCCTGGCCTCAATATAGCTTATAACAATGTGATCCTGGCTCCTGCCCGTTTTGAACGGCAGATGAAATACCTGAAAGAGAACCGTTACAATGTCATTTTCCTGCGGGAACTTTGTGAAGCTATGGAAAAAGGCAAGCCTCTTCCGCCCAAAACCGTTGTTATTACCATGGATGATGGTTATGAGAGCAATTATGTTTACGCCTTTCCCATACTCAAGAAATATAACATCAAGGCTACGATCAATTTAATCGTTAGTTTTGTCAAAGAAGAAAATCCGACCGGGTTTAACCCGGAGAAAACCACCTTTTTAAGCTGGAAGCAGGTAAAAGAGATGCAGGCCAGTGGTCTGGTGGATTTCCAGTCTCATACCTTTAACCATCATCACTACCTTTATGTGGACGCAAATAAAAAATATACTGCCCCCATGCTGGTCTCGAAGGTTTTCAGTGAGGAAGATCACAGGCTGGAAACGGATAAAGAGTATGAGGAACGGGTTTTCTGTGATTTAAAGAAAGCTAAAGCGATTCTTGAAGAAAAGCTGGGAAAAGAGGTCTTCGCTTTGGCCTATCCTTATGGAGCCTATAATCATAAGGTGCAGGAATTGGCCAAGAAGGCAGGGTATAAGATGCACCTCACCATTAAAAACGGCCTTAACAGGTACGGTGATTCACTACTGGAGATTAGACGCGTGAATGTAGCGCCCGGTGATGATATGGAAGCTTTTAGTTATAAACTGCAGCACGGCAGAGAAAAATAGGCAGCATCCCGCTGCCTATTTTGCTGCGCGAATAAAGGTGAGATTAGCAGCAAAATTTTAATTGTTAAGTAATTGGTAATAATACAGGATGGGAAAAGATTGTGACTTGTACCAACAATATGTGGTTGATAAAATGAAGTGTAGGCCTAAGTCGGTGACCCGTGACCGGTGACCAGTTTAATATACCGGACACTGGAGATTGGGCTCTGGTCACTTATATAGGTCCGGACACTGGACTCTGGTCACTAAATTGGGGGAGATAGAATGAGCATAAATAAGAAATTATTAAATAGATTAGCAGTTGCATTAATCATAATCAGTTTACTTGCTTCCTTATACGTAGATTTTTATCGTGTAGAGGCGGAGGAAAGGAACAAAACGGTAGAAATTCTCGTCAATTATGATGAACTCCTGGCATTGTCGATGGCCCATCAAGTACCTCTGGAAACCCTGGCTGCGCAGTTTAAAGAGGCGGGAGCTACAGGGGTGCTCATGAAAGAGCGAACAGTTAAAGACCTGGACCGCATGGGCCGGGCTGTACTTTTTACCGGAGGACAGCTGGCCTTCCAGCAGGAGATTAATAAAGACCTGTTTCCTGGCTTTAAGCCTGTAAAGGAACACTCATATCTCTTTATCAAAGACAAAGCTGCTTATGAAAGTGTTTATAAGCAGCTGGGTGTGAAAATCACAATGGTTACCACGGCAAAGGATGATGAGGGCTATCTCCTGAGCCTGCCTTTATCGCCAAAAGAACTGGAAAACCTGGGCGTAGGGTTTATTAAAGAAGATATTTTGGCTTTGGAAAAAGGGGGATTAAAGGTCGCACCTCAGATCCGGGACTGGGTAAAGCCCACAAATCAGTCCATAGATGTGGTTGTCGACTCCTTGAAGGAAATACCGGGCCTTGCTTTAGTGGCCTTTAATGACAGGACCATACCCGGGAGAGGGGATAAGGAATTTGCGCGCTATTTGGCCCGAAAGCTTGGTGAACTCAATGTACCTGTAGGGATATTTGAGTTTTTCCCCCAGCAAGGGTTAGAGCAGCTGGCTGCTTTGATGAATAAGAAGGCAGTCAGAATCCATGCCATTAGTGAAAATGAGATGGGTAAATATACGGAAGACCAGGCAGTAGACAGGTTTAACCTGGCTGTGACGGAGAGAAATATTCGTGTGCTCTTTGTCCGTTTCTTCGGTCTTGAGCAGCCCGGTACAGCTTTAAATAATGCCGTTAATTATGTGGAAAGAGTTAAGAATAACCTGGTGAATGAAGGTTTTCAAGTGGGGCAGGCTTCCCAGCTGGCCGGTGTACCCTATTCCGGAGTCATCATTCTTGCAGCAGGCCTCGGCGTAATAGGGGGATTGATTCTTGGAGCTAATTATCTCTTCGGTACAACCTGGGGGTCCTTACTGGGCATTCTCGCTCTTTTCGGCTGGGCAGGAATATTATTCTTGGCACCTAATCTGGCCCGGAAAGCCATGGCCCTGGCGGCAGTTGTTCTTTTCCCTGTCCTGGGGACTATTTCAGTTATTCGTGAAGAAAGAAGGAGTTTATCCCAGGCTGTACCGGCCCTCTTGAAAATGTCTGCCATTAGTTTAATCGGCGCGGTAATCATGACGGGTCTCTTGTCGGATAAGTCCTTTATGTTAAAACTTGACCAGTTCGTGGGGGTAAAGTTAGCCCACATTGCACCACTTTTAATCATTCCGGTCTATTTCCTTTTCCGGGACACCGATCCAGTCAAGAAAGCCAAGGAACTGCTGGATTTTCCCATCTTGTTAAAGCATGCTTTGGCCGGTGTTTTATTACTGGCAGGCCTGGTTGTCTATATCATCAGGACAGGCAATGACGGTACGGCTCTGGTGAGTTCCTGGGAAGCTATGCTCCGCGATATGCTTGACCGGGTTCTTTGGGTAAGACCCCGGACCAAGGAGTTCCTGCTGGGACATCCTGCCATGCTGGCTCTGCTTTATTATGGGTACGACTTGAGAAAGATTATGCTTTTAATCTTGGGCATTATCGGGCAGGTCTCCCTGGTCAATACCTATGCCCATATCCATACACCCCTGATGATCTCACTAATCCGCAGTTTCCATGGTCTGTGGCTTGGTATTGTCATCGGAATAATCATTATTGTCCTGGTAAATTACTCCCTGAAATGGTATGGGAGGAGGATGACCTGTGAGTAGAGTAGTGCTGTCCGGCTATTACGGGTTCAATAACGCCGGGGACGAAGCCATTCTCTATGCTATCATTCGTACCTTAAGAAAAATTGAACCGGAGATTGAGATTACCGTACTGTCCAATGACCCTGTGAAAACTGCCAAACAGTACAATGTGAATGCTTGCAAACGCTGGAAAATCGGGGAAGTAACCAAAACTTTGTTAACTTGCGATTTGCTTATCAGCGGAGGGGGTTCCCTCCTGCAGGATGTGACCAGCAAGTTTAGTCCCCTTTACTACTTGGGAGTCATATTTATCGCGAAACTGCTGGAAAAACCGGTCATGGTATATGCCCAGGGGATAGGGCCCTTGAAGACGAGAATGAATAGATTTTTGACTTCTTTTATTCTGAACAGGGTCAATGCCATTACAGTCCGGGACCAAAGGTCCAAAGATGATCTGGTGGCCATGGGCGTGGAACGAGACATCACTGTTACAGCTGACCCTGTTTTAGGCCTGTCACCGGAGACAGTTTCCGTTGAATTGGGCAGAGAAATACTTGAACGTAACGGTCTACGCAAAGAGGAAGGACAAAAACTGCTGGGTGTTTATATCCGTTCCTGGAAGGATAATGCTTATCTCGTGGAACTGGTCAAAGCCTGTGATCAGCTGGCGGGAGAAGGCTGGAAGATTGTTTTCGTTCCCATGCAGTTCCCCGGCGATATTACCATCTCCCGGCAGGCGGCCAAACAGATGAAGCACCAGGCCGTGGTTCTTAAGGAGATGTACAATCCCGAAGAGATTCTTAGTATAACAAAAAATATGGATTTAGTTTTAGGCATGCGCCTCCATGCTTTGATCAAAGGAGCAGTAGTAGGGGTGCCGGTAGTGGGGTTATCCTATGACCCCAAAGTAGACCGCTTCCTGGAGAGTATCGGGCAGCAGGCACTAATCTCAGTAAATAATTTACTTTCTGAAACTCTCATAGAAATGGTGAACTGGGCTTATTCCCGGCGTGAGGAAATAAACAAAGACCTGCAGGCCAAACTTGCTCCTATGTATCAAAAGGCCTGGCAGAATGCCAGGATTGCGCTGGGGTTGCTTCAGAAGTGATCGACTTTCCGATATCCGACATCCGATTTCCGATTTTTGAGTTGAGAGGGGTTTACCCAGATGTCAAAGAGATTTAAAAAGTTTAGGGTCTGGAAAGAAGCCCATGAATTGGTTAAGGAAATATATGAGATTACAAACGGCTTCCCCGCAGAAGAAAAATTTGGGTTAGTATCTCAATTAAGAAGGGCAGCAGTCTCTATACCAGCTAATTTAGCTGAAGGTTGTGAAAGGCAGTATTCAAAAGAATTTATTCAGTTCATTTATATAGCAAGGGGTTCATTAAGCGAAGTAAGATACTTTATCTTTCTCAGTCATGAACTAGGTTATCTTAATGAAGCTGATTATACAAAATTAGATGATAAGTGTGATGTAGTAATGGCCATGCTGAAAGGACTTTCCGATCGTCTTGAAAAAGAAGTCGGTAGTCGGAAGTCGGAAAGCGGAAGGCGAGACATCGCAGGAGATGACATCAATGAGTAAAGGTATCGCCAAAGCGGCAGTAATAATCATGATTATGAACCTGATGAGCCGGGTGCTGGGGTTTGTCCGGGAGACGGTTATCGCCAAAGAGTTCGGGGCCACAGTTTTAACGGATGCCTATCTGGTGGCCTATACTTTGCCCTATTTTCTCCAGGCGGTCTTAGGTATGGCCCTGGTCACGTCTATTGTACCGGTGGTCACCAAGTACCTGGTGAAAGGGGAAGAAAAAGAGGCCTGGAAGATTGCCAGCATCACCTTGAACTGGACAGCCCTGATCATGGCGGTTTTCACTTTACTGGGTATTGTGGGAGCCCGCGGCCTGGTTTATCTTACCGCGCCTGGTTTTGATTCTTCCACCACGGATCTGGCCGTTACCCTTACGATCATCATGTTTCCTTCGATTATTTTTATGGGAATAGGCATGCTGATGACAGGCGTGCTCAATGCCCGGAAATCCTTTGCCGTAGCTGCCTTTGCTCCCGGATTTTCCAGCCTGATCATTATCCTTTCCGTCATCTTCTTGGGTAAATACGGTATTGAACTCCTGGCCTGGGGTACTCTTCTGAGTATGGCAGGGGCCATGCTCATCCAGTTGCCCGTCCTGCGTAAAGTGGGCTTTCGCTACAGCTGGTCCTGGAATCTGCGGCATCCTGAAGTAAAGGGGATTTTTATTAACCTGGTGCCTATTTTCCTCGGTGTGGCCGTTAACCAGCTTTATCTGGCTATTAACAGGTTTTTTGCCTCAAGCCTTGCTGAAGGAAGCATTTCTGCTTTGAACTATGCCAGCAAATTAATGAATCTTCCTTTGGGCATCTTTGTTTTTGCCATCTCTTCAGCGATCTTTCCCACCCTGTCCGAGCAGGCCATTAAAGAAGACAGGCATGCACTGGCTCTGACCCTGGTGAGGGGCTTAAAAATGGTACTGCTGATTACTCTGCCGGCAGCTGCGGGATTAATGGCCTTAAAGACTCCTGTTGTGAAGCTCCTTTTTGAGCGGGGAGCCTTTGATGCCACGGCCACAAAAATGACGTCCGATGCGTTATTCTATTTTTGTCTGGGCATGTTTGCCATGGCGGCCAATATGGTCATCACCAGGGCCTATTATGCCTTGCGGGATGTAAATACACCCCTTTACATGGGACTTTTCTCCATTGCGGTGAATATTATAGCCAGTGTGATTTTGGTGAACAGCATGGGACACAGCGGTTTGGCTCTGGCCAATACTTTAGCCGCCGTCTTTAACACTGTCGCCATGTACTTTTTCTTAAGAAAACATCTGCCTGATCTGTTTGTGAAAGACCTGTTGTCCACTGTGGCCAAATCCCTGATTTCTTCTCTTCTGACCGCTTTGGCGGCCTGGAAACTTTATGTTTATTTACAGGCTGCTGTTGGTACCGGCGGTGGGACCAAAGTATTGTTAGGGGAAGTTTTTTTGAGCATTCTTTTAGGAATGACTGTGTACGGAGTAACCATCTTGCTCTTGAGAGAAAAGGAAGTGCTGTATATCTTAACCAGTCTCTTAAACAAATTGGGTATCCGGCTAAGGCTGTTAGAAAATGCAAAAAGGATTTGATTTTTTTTTGTCGAAAAAAATCTGTAATGACGTTTCGATTTTGGTGACCAGTGACCAGTGTCCAGTAATCGGTACCAGTACCAGGCACCCGGTCAATGCTGCGAACTGCCAACTGCGAACTGCTAACTTCCAGGAGGTCGTGATATGTTAGATTCCATACAGATTCAAAATATACTGCCCCATCGTTATCCTTTTCTACTGGTAGATAAAATAGTGGAAATAGTTCCTGAAAAGAGAATCGTGGGACTTAAAAATGTGACTGTTAACGAACAATTTTTTCAGGGACATTTTCCGGGGAAACCTGTGATGCCCGGTGTGCTCATTGTGGAAGCCCTGGCCCAGGCAGGGGCTGTTCTTGTCTTAAGTAAACCCGAAAATCAGGGCAAGATAGCTTTTTTTGCGGGTATTGACAACTGCCGGTTTAAGCGACAGGTGGTGCCGGGGGACCAGTTGCGCCTGGAAATAGACGTGATTAAGTTGAAAGGCATCGTAGGCAAGTGCCAGGCTAAGGCCTACGTTGGAGAGGAACTGGCCTGCGAGGCGGAATTGATGTTTGTGCTTGAGAAGTGACCGCCTCCGGTGGCGATATCCGTTATCCGACTTCCGACTCCCGGTTTATTTAGTTCGGACTGTCTGAATTCGGTTATCGGATGTCGGACCTGACAACTTGTTAAAGCAGAATAGACATTTTCTGGTACTGGTGTTATAATTCATATTTGAGACGGTTGAAGTTTCAAGACGTAAATTTAAGGAGGCACTTTGGGTGTTAAACTATTTTTATCCGCTCATCATAGCCTTTTTCGTGGCTCTTTTGGTAACGCCCCTGGTAAAAAGGCTTGCTTATAAAGTGAAGGCAGTGGATAAGCCGGCAGCGCGTAAAGTTCACCACAAGCTGATGCCCCGTTTAGGCGGCCTGGCTATCTGTGTGGGCTTTTGGACTGCTGTACTCCTTACCCAGGAACTCACCATGGAGATTTACGCTCTTCTCGGCGGGGGCTTGTTAATCATCCTTGTAGGCCTCAGGGATGATATTAAAGGTGTTTCCCCTAAGACTAAGTTGTTAGTACAGGTTTTGGCAGCCTGTATCGTATTGGCTGCCGGTGTCCGTGTGAATTTTATGACACATCCTATTAACGGTGTCATAGATCTGGGTTATTTAGGTTATCCCCTGACTGTTTTGTGGATCATCGGTGTTACCAATGCCGTTAATTTAATTGACGGTTTAGACGGTTTAGCCGCCGGAGTATCGGCTATCGCCGCTGTTACCTTAGGTATCGTCTCTTTGATCGAGGGCGTTACTGCCATGGCTTTTATTCCTTTTATCCTAGCGGCCAGTATTCTTGGTTTTCTTAAGTATAATTTCCACCCTGCCCAGATCTTCATGGGCGATACGGGCTCCCTGTTCTTAGGCTTCAACCTGGCCACCATTGCCATTATTGGGTTAACTAAGAGCGCTACGGTAATCTCCCTCTTCTTACCCATTGTCATTTTAGGGATACCCATCATGGATACTCTCTTTGCCATTATACGCCGTTACCATAATGGTAAACCTATCTTTTGCGCTGACAAGGACCATCTCCATCACCGCCTGCTGGCTTTAGGATTAAGCCACCGGCATACAGTGCTGGCCATTTACGGGGTAAGTTTACTCCTGGGTGTGTCGGCCGTCTTGATGGCCTTAGTGACTACTGCTCAGGGAATGTTGATCATGGTAGTAACCACCCTGGGGGTATTTATCGGTGCAGAAAGAGTCGGTATCTTAAGAGGCCGGGATTTGAAAGACGCCAAGCATAAAAAGGCTTATAATACTGTAGCGAAATAAAGAACGACATCCGCTTTCCGATATCTGATCTTATACGACTTCCGATATCCGCTTTCCGATATCCGATTAATGTGTATTATCTTTGGAATATTTGCTATTACTATCGGAGTCGGTAGTCGGAATTCGGATGTCAGAAGTCGGACGTCGGCAATCGGATAGTCGTTAGAAAGAGGAAGGAGAGAGGAGTATGAGGCTGCGTAATATTGTTATTGGAGGAGCCCTTTTATCCATTGTGGTGGGCTTTACTTTGGGTAA
This sequence comes from Thermanaerosceptrum fracticalcis, assembly GCF_000746025.2. Classification (NCBI taxonomy): domain Bacteria; kingdom Bacillati; phylum Bacillota; class Clostridia; order Eubacteriales; family Peptococcaceae; genus Thermanaerosceptrum; species Thermanaerosceptrum fracticalcis. Next base: position 2,385,370 of record NZ_CP045798.1, on the reverse strand, counting down.
GACTGTGGTTGCTGACTCTCCCGCTCCGGGCTCAAGCAGCGACCCCGTGGTCTCCAAGAGTTATGTAGACAAGGCCCTGCAGGACCGTATTAAGGAACTGGAAACTGCCGTTGCCGACTTAACCGTGAAGTCCCAGGCCTTGCAGACTGCCTTAAATGAACTGCAGGCTAAGGTAAATAAAACACCTGTAAGGACTACTCCCGCTACGCCGGGGACAAGCACTCCCTCCACACCAACGACACCTGCCGCTCCCCCTCAGAATAATACTTCCGTAATAGGGAAAACGGCGTCTGTAACGGGGAGCACATCGGTAAACATCCGGAGCGGCCCTGCCACGAGTTATTCCGTGGTAACCAAGGTAAACAGCGGGGATATTATGGTGATCCAGCAGGTAAAAGACAGCTGGTATCAGGTAAAACTCAGCGACGGGAAAACGGGCTGGGTGGCCAGCTGGGTGGTAGAAGTAAAATAGAGGTCGGGCATTGCCCGACCTCTATTTATTACTGCCACTCGTAAATATTCGCACCTCAGTTAGCATAGTCACCCCCATAAAGGTTGGACAGGCTGACGTAGTATATGGTGCAAATGATAAAGAGCTGCAAGGAGGAATACATATTAATGAAAAGACCTAGTAAAATCAAAGTTGCCCTGATGACAGCAGCCTTTGTGGCTAATATAGGTATTATACCTGCATTGGCTGATACTACCGGGACCTCACAAAACAATACGCAGGTAACAGCCCCCACGGCTGCTACGGTAGATGCAGGCATGACTCCCGATAACCCCTTGTATGTCTTCGAAAAGATGTTTGAAGAGGTGCAGCTTTATGCAGCCCTGAAGGCTGAGTATAAAGCCCAGCTTCTGGCACAGTTTGCCGCCGAGCGTTTGGCGGAAGCCCAGGCCCTGGATGAGGCCGGGAAAAAGGCCCTGGTAGTAAAAACAGTGGAGGACTATGTCAAGACGCTGCAGAAAGCAGAAAACCAGGCCACCGCTACTGTAGAAGAGGGTAAAGAGTTACAGGCAGTCCTTACAGAACTGGAGAAACTCTGCGATGCCAATATTGCCTTATTAGAAAAGATTAAGGCTGAAATCCCCACCCTCCAGGAGAACTTAAACCAGGTCAAAAACAAGCTGGAAGTTGTTAAAGCAGTCTCCAACCTTATCAAAACTGTAAATGAGGTGGAAACAGAGGACAGTACCTCTAATCAAAACCCAGGAACAACAAATACTACGCAGACAACTACTAATCAGCAAGATAATGTTTCTGAGCAAACAACGGAGGCTGCCGTAATTATCGTAACTCAGCAGAAAGAGCTTACTAAGGAACTGGTGCAGCAGCTGCGAGCCAAAGGCTGGGGCTGGGGCGAAATCGCCATGGTCTCTGTGATGGCGAAAAAAGCTGAGAAGAATGTGAGCGACATCGTGGCCCTGAGAGATAAAGGTTTAGGCTGGGGGGAAATTGCCAGGGAACTGGGCGTTAAAATGAAGGACGTAGCCAAAGGTCTGGGCAAATGGGTTCATGAGGCAAAAGTCAAGGCAGCCAAAATAAAAGCCGACATGATCAAAGCAAAAGTCAACCAACTGAAAAAGCGTCCCGAAATTTTGCTTGAACTTCAGGAGGCTATGCAAGAGTTCCAGGGCGAAGCCGAGAAACTGCTGGCAGAGATTCAGGCTGATGAGGATAATGAGGAAGCGGTAAAAGAAATCAAGAAAGTTGTAAAGGAACTGAATAAAGAATTGAATAACGCTTTCAAGAAACACGGTAAGAAAAAAGATTAACACATAAAAATGCCCTGATTTTCAGGGCATTTTTATGTGTTAGCAAAATAAACAGTTGTCCGGGTTCGGAAGGCGATTTATACTAAAAGAAATAAGCTTATAGGGTGATTACATGAAGAAGTTCAACTGGGAATATGAATGCCGGCGCTGCGGTACCCGTTTTAACAGTAAAATAGAGGGAGATAAAAAGATAGTGAAATGCCCCTTCTGTTTCCTGGAGGGGGAGGATCACTTCCTGACACCGCTGGATTATTATTATGACGATAATGGCATTATGCGACTAAAGACCTGTTATGGATGAGGCGGTTGAATAAACAGGCCGGCGGCTTTAAGGAATTGGTTATTTACAAATGAGATCAGAGCAAAAGATTAAGGGGCCCCCATAAGGCCCCTTAACTATTGATCCAGACGGCATTATATTGTGGATCCCATTTAACGTCAGCCATATAGTTCACAACTGTAATAGGAACCACAATCCTCTCGTTTACTGTTAGGCGTGGATAGTGTTCTAACTTGATTTTATAACCATTTATGATGATATAGTCCCACCAGACTGAAAGCTGTATTTCTCTTAAGCCTTTGGTGAGTCTTAAGACCCCCTCGCCTGTAGGTAGAAAACTAAAATCCATTTTGTAACCAAGCCATTTACTGAGCTGCCGGACAGGAATCATGATTTCATTGTGCCCGGAGATATAGGGCTGGTCTTCAGGGAAGAGGATCCGGGTATAGTCCACGTATACTTTGGGTGTTTTTGTTTTATTCAGCTTGGCCAAGTCTTTATATAAAACTGGTTTGGGTATTAGTCCTTGCTGCTTTACCTGGGAAGGCACCAATCCTCTGGGAGAATCCTCCCAGTATTCGTATCTTTCAGTGTAGCCCTCTATCATCCACTGGTTGATTATATTCCAGTTTACTATTGTCCAGGGCCTTAACCTCAGATTAGACGGGGCATTTTTTTCTACCCACTTTTTGGCCTCCCTTAGACTGTCACATGATTCCGGAAGGGGTATGATTTCTTTTACATTTCTTTTGACCATCCCATAGTGCAGGCTGCCTTTAATATCAAGGCTCGCCGAGGTACCGCTGTAAATGTCATACACTCTTATGATGGCGTTTTTCTCAGAGTTTAATTGTTCGCCTACCAGCACCGAGTATTCTTTACCCGGAATTATAGGGTAGTGGGCTGACCAGGCATACAGGGGTTGCACGAAAACGGTAATTAGAAAAAAAGCGGTGAAAACCATGGTTATGTAGACTTTTTTCATTCCATCCCCCCTAACCGCAGTTCTCTTAATTATATTATCCAATGACACAGACGTAAGTGGCAAGGGATTTGTTCCCGAAAAAATAGGATTTTTATGGTACTTTTAATTAACGTTAGATGTAACCCGGCAAAGCATAACTGAGTTATTGAAAAAGCTGGCGAAGGAAAAGAAAAAAAGAGAAAAGCTAGATCTTCCGCCAAAGTAAAGGGCAGATAATAATAAAAAGATAAGCCGGTTCCTCTTTTTAAGAGGACCGGCTTATCTTTTTATATCTGCATTAATTATTTACTCATCATCTTCTTAATCAAACGAATATCTGTATCGTGATCCAGGAGGTGATTAGTAATTCTGGTGATGTGGCCTTTGATTTGGGTAACATCTTCCTCCATCCGGCAAAGGCGGGCGTCGGAGACTTCCACCCGGTGTTCAATAGCTTTTAATAATTGCGTGTGCTCCTTTTGTCCTTCTTTTAGACCGGATATTTCCTTTTCCATACTGGTCATTTTTTCTAAGATTTGTTTAAGTAATTCCTTCTCCTCCATAAAACTCTCCTTTTTTTCGGGAAGAAGTTTTTTGTATAATTAAACAGCTTGTACATCACAATTATATCATACCACTGTAAATACCTACTAACAACCTGCAACTACCAACTATAACAGGGGCGACAATAACCTTGCCCCTGACTCCAGGAACCGATTGGTTAAGGGACGTTCCTTGAAGGTTTCCAGGTCAATCTGCTGGCAGTGTTTTAGGTCTTCAAAGAAATCTTTTTCTAAACGCTGCGTGGTTTCTTCATCATAGATAAAGGCGTTCACTTCGAAATTCAGCTCGAAGCTGCGCTGGTCCATGTTGGCGGAACCTACGGTGGAGACGATACCGTCAATCATCATGGTTTTCGCGTGGATGAAGCCTTTGTGGTATAAGTAGACTTCTACTCCCGTTTCCAGGAGTTCTTCCATGTAAGACATGGAGGCCCAAAAGACAATCTTATGATCGGGCTTGGCGGGGAGGATTAACTTTACATCTACCCCGCTCAGGGCGGCAGTTTTGAGGGCGGTGAGAATGCTTTCATTGGGTACGAAATAAGGTGAGGTGACATAGAGGGATTTTTCCGCTGTGGCCATGGCATAGTAAAAGACCTGCATAATGGCTTCCCATTCGGTATCAGGTCCGCTGGCCGTGATTTGTACCACCTTGTTGCCACAGGGTTCTTTGACGGGGAAAAGGCCGGAAAATTCCTCTTCCAGGGCCTGCCGGGTCACAAAATACCAGTCTTGGAGGAAGATACGCTGGAGAAAGTAGACGGCATTACCCCTCAGTTCCAGGTGGGTGTCACGCCAGTAACCTATCTTGGGGTCCCGGCCCAGGTATTCATCACCGATGTTAATCCCGCCTACAAAGGCGGTGGTGCCGTCAACAACGAGAATCTTGCGGTGGTTGCGGTAGTTTATTTTGCTGTGTAAGAAGGGCAGTTTCACCGGAAAGAAGGGTTCAGTTTCGATGCCTGCCTGGTTCAGTTCCTGCAGGTATTTCTTGCCGAGTTTCCTGGAACCAAGTCCGTCATAGATGATACGCACCTTTACACCTTCTTTGGCTTTGGCGATAAGAAGGTCTTTTATTTCGTTGCCGATTTGGTCATCACGCAGGATATAAGTTTCCAGATGAATATGTTTTTTAGCTTCTTTGATGGCCTCCATAAAAGCGGGGAAAATTTCCTGGCCATCGGTTAACACCCGAAGGCTGTTGTTCAGGGTGATGGGAAAATTGGCGTTGCTCAGGATAAGACGGATCAGTCTTTCCTTGGAGCGGGTAAGGTGAGGAAGTCCGCTTTCGTGTTCACTGAAGCTTTCATCCAAAGGATAGATATAATTGTTCAGCGCCGCTTTTTTCCTGACCATGCGCCGTTTGCGGAACTGGCGTCCGATGGTCAAATATAAGATGAAGCCCATGACAGGTAAGAAGATAAGGATCAAGAGCCAGGCCACGGTTTTGGCCGGGTCCCGTCTCTCCAGGAAAATAACGACGGCGGTGAATACCACCAGGGAAGCAAAGATTACTGAGAAGATATTCAGGGTTACTTCCCACATCCCGGGAAAGGGAATATACCTGGCCAAAGAAGGGACAGAAGCAGGGTCAATTCTGTTAATCAGATATACCTCTGTGACAAAGAGGAGAAGAATAAACAGGAAGATGATGATAAACTTCAGGGGCTTGAACCTTTGCATCGTTGCTCCTCCTCTCATCGTTCTGCTATTTATATTCTACCAATATATAGTCTATAGAACAAAGGATGTTATGCGCCTATCTTCGCCCGTATTACAAAAAATTTACCAAAGACAGCTTGGCTATGCATTGACAACCAATTTCTCACACCATACAATAGAGTGTGACTGACCGACTGTTCGGTCGGGCACGTTTTTGTGAGGAGGTTTACAGACGGCATGAAGAGAAAGTACATAGGATTACTTTTAGCAATTTTAGTCTTTAGTATGCTGATGGCAGGATGTGGTTCTAAGAAGGCTGATAAGGTGTCGACCGCGGAAACAAAAAAAATCCCTGTAACTGTAGAAATTGTGAAAAAGGGTAATATGGAAAAAAGCATTCCCCTTGGCGGTCTTCTCCAGCCCCAAGATGAGGTGGCCCTGTCCAGTAAAAACCCCGCCTTTAAAATATTGAAAGTGCCGGTTCGTGTAGGGGATGGGGTAAAAGCCGGCACTCCTCTGGTCGTTTTCGATGGGAGGGATCTAGAACTCCAGCTCAGGTCGGCACAGGATTCTTATAACGATGCTAAGTTGAATTACGAACGCAACAAAGAGCTTTACGAGGCGGGGGCCATAGCCAAGTCTCTTCTGGAGCAGGCCGAGCTGCGCCTGTCAGGTGCCGAAATCGCCCTGAACAACCTGCGGATTCAGCAGGAAAACACTGTGCTTATTTCTCCCATCAATGGGGTGGTTTCCGCCGTCTCCGCAGTAGAAGGCCAGCTGGCGGGCAGTATGCCCCTGGTTTCCGTGGTGAATATCGATAAATTGAAGCTCCAGGTACAGGTAGGCGAAGCCTATATCAATAAACTGCGGAAAGGCGGCGAAATGCAGGTAAGCATTCCTGCCGCCTCAAAAGAGAGCTTTACCGGGATTATTACCAATATTGCACCGCAAATAGACGCCAGGACCAAAGCCTACCCTGTTACTTTGGAAGTAGAGAATGCCGGCGGCGAGATCAAGGGCGGCATGTACGGGGAAGTACAGCTAGTGGTAGACAGAAAAGAAAATGTTATTGTGGTGCCCCAGTACGCTATCCTGGACCAGGATCAAAAGAAAGTGGTTTATATAGTGGAAAATGACACGGCCAAAAGAAGAGAAGTTGAAGTAGGTTTAACTCTGGGCGACAAGGCAGAGATTGTCAAGGGACTCAATCCCGGCGAAGCTTTAATGGTAGAGGGACAGTATGGGGTGAAAGATGGCAGTCCCGTTACCCAGGTAGTAAGGGGTGAGGCTAAATGAGGCTTTCCGATTTAGCTGTTAAACGTCCTGTCGCTATAGCGATGGTCTTTCTGGTGATTATCCTTTTGGGTACAGTTTCCATGGGAAGATTGAACCTGGACCTGTTTCCGGAATTAAACCTGCCTATGGTCTTGACCATGACGGACTATGAAGGTGTGGGTCCCGAGGAAATCGAGAATTTGCTGACGCGGCCTATAGAGGGCGCTATCGGCACAGTCAACGGCGTGAAAAATATTCACGCCACATCCCAGCACGGCAGGTCCGTGGTTTTCGTGGAATTTGCCTGGGGCACGGATATGAGTTTTGCCGTAAACCAGATACGGGAAAAAATAGATTTTATTGCACCCATGCTGCCCAAAGATGCCAAAAAGACGCTGATCTTTAAAATAGACCCCAACCAGATGCCCATTATGTACCTGGGCCTGAGCGGCAGTGTGGACCTGGCTACCCTGGACAAAATAACCAGGGACATTATCAAACCCCGCTTAGAGAGAGTCAATGGCGTGGCTTCCGTAGGGAGTGACGGGGGTGTTACCAGAGAGATTCGTATTTCTGCTGTTCCCCAGCGTTTACAGGCCTATGGTTTGACCCTGGATCGTATAGTTTCTTATCTGATGATGGAGAACCGCAATACTTCGGCAGGCACTGTGGAAGAGGGCCTCAAGGAACATACCGTGCGTGTTACCGGGGAATTTAACAGTGTCCAGGAGATAGAGGGATTACAGATACCCTTGCCCTCGGGCGGCTATGTGAGGCTGGGAGACCTGGCCCGGGTGGAAGATACTTTTAAGGAAAAGAAAACTTTTGTCTTCATGGATGGGCAGCCGGCGGTACAGATCACCGTGCAGCGCCAAACCGATGCCAATACTGTCAAAGTATCGGATGCTGTACATAAAGAACTGGCGGAAATCAGAAAAGTCCTGCCCAGTGGGGTAGAGATTAAAGTTAGTGTCGATTCAGCCAAGTTTATCCGTCAATCTATCAATAGAGTAACGAGCAATGCTATGATAGGTGCGGTCTTAGCTGTTTTCATTTTACTCCTGTTCTTAAGGAATATCAGAAGTACCCTGATCATCGGCACAGCCATACCTATCTCCATCATCGCCACCTTTATACTCATGTATTTCGGCGGCTTGACCTTAAACCTAATTTCTTTAGGGGGGCTTGCCCTGGGTATTGGTATGATGGTGGATAACGCCATCGTTATTCTGGAGAATATTTACCGCTACCGCCAGAACGGGTATTCCCGGATAGAAGCAGCCATGAAAGGGGCCAATGAAGTAGCTGTTGCTGTAACTGCATCTACTTTAACATCCATTGTGGTGTTTTTACCCATTGTTTATGTAGAAGGGATGGCTTCACAAATTTTCCGGCCCATGGCGCTGACTGTATCTTTCTCCTTAATCGCTTCCTTAATGGTAGCCTTAACCCTGGTGCCCATGTTGTCTTCTAAGATTCTTAAAGTTGACAGGATTAACAACGGCAATGGCAATGGAAAGGCGCGTTTTAAGCTGATTTCCAGGCTATCCGATAAATGGGGCTATTTACTTGAACGCCTGGACGAAAAATACCGCACCGTACTTCATTGGGCCATTAATCATAAGAAAAAAGTAGTCTTTGGCACTTTAATTCTCTTTATTATCAGCTGTGCCTTAATTCCTTTTGTGGGCATGGAGTTTATTCCCAAACAGGATACAGGAGAATATGTTGTGAACATTGATTTGCCCAAGGGAACGGCATTGCGGGAAACCCAGCGGGTAACAGAGATGGTGGAAACATATATTGCTGAGCTTCCCGAACATGACTGGACCTTTTACTCCGTCGGTATTCAGAGCGGCATGTTTGGTTCCAGCTCATCTCCTGAGCAGGCCATGATCCGTGGTAAACTTAAAGATAAAAAAGACCGGCAGCGCAATATTGACCAGGTCTTAGATGAACTCCGCGAAAAATGTGCTAATATTCCCGGCGCCAGGATAGAAATTAAGGCTCAAGAAGGAAGCATGGGCCCCAGTACTTCACCCATCGATATTGGTATCATGGGTGATAATCTGGAAGTATTACAGATGCTTTCCCAAACTATTGCCCAGCGGGTAAAAGAAGTGGAAGGGACCAGGGAAGTGAAGACTTCCCTGGAAGATGGACGCCCGGAAATCAGCATCAAACTCAACAGGCAAAAAGCAGACCTGTATGGGATTAATGCCTCCCAGCTTTCCAGCCTTGTTTCCACGGCGGTAAACGGCTCGGTGGCTACCCGTCACCGTGTAAAGGGTGAGGAAATCGATGTGCGTGTTATTCTTGACGGAAATTACCGGAAAAACCTCAATGACCTGGAGAACCTGACCCTGATGTCCCAGACCGGTGCCCTTGTTCCCCTGGGGGAAGTGGCTGATTTACAAATTACCAGGGGACCGACCAAAATTGACAGGCGCAACCAGACAAGGCGTGTAGCCATTACCGGTGATATTTCCGGACGGGATTTGAAGAGTGTCACCCAGGATATCCAGCTGGCCATTAAGGATATTACGTTACCACCGGGAGTTCAGCTGGAGTTCGGCGGAGCCAATAAAGAGATGATGGAGTCTTTCCAGAGTCTAGGTTTAGCGTTGATACTGGCGATTATCCTGGTCTATATGATCCTGGCGGCCCAATTTGAAGCATTAATTTATCCCTTTGTGATTATGTTTGCTGTGCCTCCTACGCTCACTGGGGTAGTATTCTCCCTGCTCGCAACGAGAAGAACTTTAAGTGTACCTACTTTTATTGGTATAATCATGTTGGCGGGTATTGTGGTTAACAACGCCATTGTGCTGGTAGACTATATCAATACCTTAAGGAACAGGGACGGCCTGTCCCGGAAAGAGGCCATCCTGAAAGCGGGGCCCACCCGTTTAAGACCTATTTTAATGACTACTTTAACTACAGTACTGGCCCTCATACCCTCTACCCTGGGGATCGGAGAAGGTGCCGAGTTATCGGCTCCCATGGCTACGGCTGTAGCGGGAGGTCTCACTTTCTCAACCCTAATTACGTTAGTCTTAATTCCCTGTATGTACATTATCCTGGATGACATCGCCTTAAAGGTGAAATCCTGGTTTAGAAGAGACAGGAAAAGTCCCGGTATTCCTGAAGTCCCTGCAGCGGGAGGAGAATAGAATTGACAGAAAACAAAGTGACCGGTAAACGGGAGTTGATTCTTCAGGCGGCCCTGATGGTTTTTTCCGAGAGGGGTTATCACAAAGCTAAAATAGAGGAGATTGCCCAGGAGGCCGGAGTCGGTAAGGGTACTGTTTATGAGTATTTTACCAGTAAGAAGCAGTTGTTCCAGGAAATGCTCAAAGACAGAATTGAAACCTTTAATCAACACACGAGAGAAGCCGTGGAAAAAGAGCAAACCATACGGAATAAGCTTTTATGTATCATCAAGGAGAGCATTATCGTCGGCAGGCATTTCCGTCATCTCAACAAGATGGCTCTTTTGGAAACGACGTTAATTGACGAATCTTTTCGTCATTGGCTACTGGATATGCATGCTTACCGGTTATCGGCTATTGGTGAGATTATCCAGGAGGGTATTGACAAAGGGGAACTAAAACCAGTCAATGTCTCTCTGTTTGCCCGCTTGTTTTACGGCGGTCTGGGTACGTTGGTCAGTCCTATTGCAGGCATGGATATGACGCAAATCGACGTGGATAAGACAGCCGAAGAGATTGTAGAGCTGTACTTGCATGGAGTTGCCCTCTGAATTTGGATTGTAAAGCCTGAAAAGTAACGGGTTATGAGTCACAAACTCATGCTCGTTACTTCTTTTCGTATCAGATAAATTATTGGGAGGTAGATTATGCCCACCATTGTCGCTTTGGGAGATTCTATTACCTATGGCTATCCTTTCACACCAGATGTATCCTGGGTAGAACGTTTACGCCGGGAAACAGGCTGGAAGGTCATTAATTCCGGAGTTTCGGGAGACACCTTTGACGACATGGCCTTACGCCTGGAAACCGATGTTTTTACCCATAAACCGGATATCGTGATCCTGATGGGTGGAACTAACGATGTCTATGTAGGTTTGAGCCAGCCCCGGATTCAAAAGAGTTTTAAGGCTATCATCGATGCATTAGAAGCTGAAAATATCAAGATTATTGTCGGGATACCTCTGCCTGTTGATGATGCTACGGAAAGACCGTTACAGCTCTGGCGCAGCTGGTTAAGGCAGTTCTGTGAGGATAAAGGTATTGCAATTATCGACTTCCACCAGGATTTTATGGATGAAAGGGGTAAAATGAAAGAAGATTTATTCCTGGATGGCTGCCATCCCAGAGTAAAAGGTTATGAAATTATGGGAGAAAGAGTAATAAAAAGCTTGGCTGAGCTTGATCTGCTAATAAGAAAAAGCTAAAAAAAACATAAAAACGTAAAATAAGCAGGAATTACCCCGCTTTTGTCGAAAAGGTTTTTCTACAGAGGGTACCTTAGTACTGGAGGTGTTTTTTTTGTTGATAGGTGAATTTAAGCAGGAGATAATGCGTATCAACAATAAAGTGAATTTGGGCCTCTACGGACAAGGGCTGGCCTGGCAGAAAGTCGAGATCCTCCAGGATAAAGTATTAATAATTGCCAATAATAAAAGGCTCCACGCCCTATCGGCCATTGATCAAAAAGATAACTTGACCACCACGCTCATTGATTATGGCCTGCTTATTGAGTATAAAAGAAGGTTAAAACAGGATTTGGAAAGCAATATTAAATTAAAGGTCCTTGCTGTGATGAAGGATTATGACCCGGCAACGGAGATTGCTTTTACTTTTATCATTTTTGAAAAAACGGTGGAGAAATTTCTCGAAGAAAATCATAATTTTTCTTGTTGAAAAAGAAGGAATTTTAAATAAAACAGCGAATAGTAATATACACCTAATTCAGGCAGAGGGTTTGTGAAAGAAAGTCTTATAACAACTTAAAGTTTAGCTGGCTGAGGGAGCTCCTGCCAGGAGAGCCCAAGATGACCGCTAGTCCTTGTAATCGCTGGGATTTGGTACCCCTTATCCCATGCATTGCCGGGCTGGCGGTTTATTGCTTTTTATATCCCAAAAAGGAGGTGAAGATGTAACCTCGATAGTTTGTCGTTCGCTCCCCCTGATTACTCAAATACTGTTATGTTTCAGGTCAGAAGATATTATATATTCGCCATATTCTCATAACTACTAGCGGAGGGGAGTGGAGAGTAGCCTTAGTTTAAGTCAACAGAAAGTAGGGAGAAAAAATGGAGAAAAAAGTTTTCGTCAGAGATGTCCTCCATACTCTAGACAAAATTACCGGGGGGAGGGTTGTAAAATCAGCAGAAGATTATGCCTGTGGCAAAAACCCCTTTGTTGTAACAAAAACATCTAATATTCCCGGTAAAGCAGTAACGGAGCTTCCTGGTCTCATTTGGGGGAACCCTGATCAAGAAGTCAAAAAGATTGCCGTTTTAATGACCTTAACGGAAAGCGGGATTGAACTGGCCGGGGCAACGGGAGTAGATGCCATTGTCGCTCATCATACTATTGCCGATGCGGCCAATTCCGGCGGTGTGTTATTAAAGACGTATCTTAGCCTGTACAACATTGCCTTATTTGAACTCCATGAAGCATTCCATGGTTTGCATCCTGGTATTTCCTATCTCCATGGGCATAAAGCTTATCATGTTGATATTAAATATGGTGGTATTCCTGGCAATATTATGTATGTTGGGGAAGCCCTGCCTGAAGTTAAAACGGTAGGAGATATGTTAACGCGTTTGGATAAACTGATGAACACCGAATTTGAAGAGCAATTCCTGGCTAAAGAAAGGGAAATTCGAGGCTGTGACGCTATTGAGGAGACAAGCGTTAAAGCGAGAGGCAAGATCTTAGTAGGCAAAGGGGATAACCCAGTTCATAAAATTATCCACATCTTCCCCCATACCGGGTTCACCCCTGAACACTTAGAACAGGCTGTAAAAGAGCATCCGGGGGCTGACACGTTGTTAGCCACTATTAGCCGCGTTAAACCGGGCAATGCGTTAATTGCCAAGGCTGAAGAATTAGGTCTGAACTTTGTTTGTGGCAATTCCCATGCCATGGAAATTATGGAAAATGGTTTGCCCTTAGCTCGTGCAATTAAGATGTATTTGCCTGAAGTAGAAGTGGTCATTTTCCGTGAGAGAGTGACCAGCATCCCCCTTGAGGCTGTGGGTTCAGCCAGTATCCAGGACTATGCCGCCATGATTGCCCAGGATTTTTTAGTTAAATAGTTACTAGTTATTAGTTACTAGTTACTAGACGATTTTATTAGTATTTACTGACAAAAAATTACAAAATAAAAAGCTAAGAAAGGAGAATTATTATGAGTGATGTAAAAGTCACAACTGCCCAGGAGACCAGAGGTCTTCGTAAAATCGAGATTGTGGGTTTAACCCTGGTTGTCCTGTCCCTGGTTGGTCTTCTCTTCAATCCCAGTTTCATTTCCGGTCTCTTCGATGCCATGTTAAAGAGGGCTCATCCTATCATTGTTAACGCTTTTATTACAGGGACTGTGGGTGTAGCGATTATTATCAGTGTTATGGTTGGTCGTATTCTGGAACGCTGTGGTTTTACTGATGCCCTTATGCGTATTTTTATCCCTATCGCTAAGGCTATCGGCGTTAATCCGGCTGTAGTCATTCCTGCCGTTTACAACATCCTAGGCGACATTAACGCTGCCGGTCGCATTGCCGGTCCTATTCTGGTAAAAGCCGGAGCAACCAAAGATGAGCAGAAGATTGCCGTTGTTACCATGATGCAGTCCCAGCAGTCCTTCTCCACTTTTATGTTTGGTATCCTTGCTTTGACTGCGGTAGGTGTTAATCCCTTTGTCATTATCGCGGTATCTCTTTTTATTCCACTGGTAATGGTCCCCTGGTTATTGCGGATGACTATTTACAGAGACACGAAAGCCGTTTCCCTGGACGAACTGCCCAGTTTTACGCCCAATACTCCCGCTCTGCCCACTATTTTCAATGCAGCCCGGGAAGGCGCTGAACTGTTATTCTTATTGATCATTCCTGCTATCGGCGTAATTTTTTCGATAATCGGCGCCCTGGATTATCTGGGCGTATGGAAACCTTTTGAAGCCGGCCTTACTGCTGTTCTCAACATTTTGTCAATTGACCCCAAATCTGGTATGGTTAGCATTCTAGCTTCTCCGACCCTGGCCATGGCCCAATTAAAAGATGTGGCTGCCAATATGAATCCTAAGCTGGTAGTTGGTTCCGTTGTTCTGGCTTGGTCAGGCTATCCCTTCTCGGTTATCTTCGGACAGCTTCCTGCCATCTGGTCCGGTTGCACCGATCTTAACCATAAGGAAGCTATGTACGCTGCCATTCTTGGTGCCGTTTTAAAACTTCTTACCGCAGGTTTAATCGCTATTTTTCTGACACCTCTCCTGGTTTAGGTGGCGAGCCGGCCGGGACGTGTCAGATCTGGGGAGGCTTCACGGCCTCCTCTTTTAATTTAGTTACTAGTTACTAGTTGCTAGTTACAGACGTTCCCCGTTTCCCGATCCCCGATACCTGAATCAGAAGTATATTTTCGGGTAGCTGGTAGCGATTAACTAAGTAAGAAATCGGAAGTCGGATGTCGGAAAACGGAAGTCGTTAATTAATTAGATGGCCCAGGGGAATAATAAATTCACCGCGGGAGGTCCAATAGACTTTTACATCGGGGCGGGCCAGGGGAATGTCCCAGGCTTTGTTGTCCGAGACAATACGGAGTGCAAAGTATTGTTTGAATTCGGCCTGGTCTAAAACTTTATTGTTTAATACTTTTAGGGTTAACTCAGGCAATTCTTCGGCATTAACGGGTACCAATTTTGCCGGTTTTGCTTCTAGCGGACCTAATCCTGTTCCTATATCATAGGAAGCTCTTCTTCCTGTTGCCGCTACAACTTTATGGGGGAGGATATTGCAGGTAAGGTTGTAAACGTCGTTTCCTACGGAGATCGGAAGTAAGACATTGCCGCTGTAAAGCTCCAACCGGAATTGGTGGTCTGAAATTAGGGTTAGAGTGGTTTCGGTTATAAGTTCTATACCCAGGTTCATATTGATTCACCTCCTTTCTTAGTTATTAGTTACTAGTTCCTGGTTATTAGTGGATTTAATTTAATTGAAACCAGTTTTGGTCGTAATATTATGCTGGAAATGGCACTGTGTGCCTGGCCTAAAGAGAAAAGATTATGTAAGTATTTACCTGTTGCATTGGTCTGAAAAACGTGATAAATTAATAAAGGTTGCCGCACGGCAGTGCCGTTGGCGGTAAAAAGCAGTTACACTTTCAGCAAAAAACATTGCAGGACATATTGACAACAGACAAAAAAGAATGATATAATAATTAAGCCGCCTGGGAAGACCGGGTGGAGCAGGAAGGAGTGAATGAGAAAGTTCCTAGTCTCCTTAGTTCTTATAGGACAGGTTCACTAGAAACGAGTATCTTCATTCGCACGCAAAAAAGCGTGCTTTGTTGTTTAGTTGCTAGTTCACAGTTACTAGTCACTAGTGAAAAGAGATGACCAGAGAGGTCAGCTAAACACTAGGAACTAATAACTAATAACTAATAACTAATAACTAGTAACTAATAACCAAAACAACTCGCGGACGTTGTCCGCGGAGGTCCTTGAAAACTGAACAGTTGAGAGCGAGCGTCTTGTTCAATTCAAATGAAGTAATTAGTGATTCAAGAGCTAATCAAACGCCAAAGAGTAAGTGCCTGGTTACTAATGACTAGTAACCGGTAACTAATAACTTTTATTGGAGAGTTTGATCCTGGCTCAGGACGAACGCTGGCGGCGTGCCTAACACATGCAAGTCGAACGGTCCGGCACTCAACTTTTAGTTGAGAGCCGGATAGTGGCGGACGGGTGAGTAACACGTGGATAATCTGCCTGTGACCCTGGGATAACACCGTGAAAATGGTGCTAATACCGGACAGCTTCGTTGGAGCGCATGCTTAGATGAAGAAAGGAGAAATCCGGTCACAGATGAGTCCGCGGCTGATTAGCTAGTTGGTGAGGTAAAGGCTCACCAAGGCGACGATCAGTAGCCGGCCTGAGAGGGTGGACGGCCACACTGGGACTGAGACACGGCCCAGACTCCTACGGGAGGCAGCAGTGGGGAATCTTCCGCAATGGGCGAAAGCCTGACGGAGCAACGCCGCGTGGGTGAAGAAGGCCTTCGGGTTGTAAAGCCCTGTCTTATGGGAAGAAGAAAGTGACGGTACCATAGGAGGAAGCCACGGCTAACTACGTGCCAGCAGCCGCGGTAATACGTAGGTGGCAAGCGTTGTCCGGAATCACTGGGCGTAAAGGGCGCGTAGGCGGTTAATTAAGTCAGATGTGAAATATCCGGGCTTAACCTGGAGGGTGCATCTGATACTGGATAACTTGAGTGCAGGAGAGGGCAGTGGAATTCCTAGTGTAGCGGTGAAATGCGTAGATATTAGGAGGAACACCAGTGGCGAAGGCGGCTGCCTGGACTGTAACTGACGCTGAGGCGCGAAAGCGTGGGGAGCAAACAGGATTAGATACCCTGGTAGTCCACGCCGTAAACGATGGGTACTAGGTGTAGGAGGTATCGACCCCTTCTGTGCCGGAGTTAACACAATAAGTACCCCGCCTGGGGAGTACGGCCGCAAGGTTGAAACTCAAAGGAATTGACGGGGGCCCGCACAAGCGGTGGAGCATGTGGTTTAATTCGACGCAACGCGAAGAACCTTACCAGGTCTTGACATCCCCTGATAGTCTAAGAGATTAGATGTTCTGTCTTCGGACAGACAGGGAGACAGGTGGTGCATGGTTGTCGTCAGCTCGTGTCGTGAGATGTTGGGTTAAGTCCCGCAACGAGCGCAACCCTTATCTTTAGTTGCCAGCACTTAAAGGTGGGCACTCTAGAGAGACTGCCGGTGACAAACCGGAGGAAGGTGGGGATGACGTCAAATCATCATGCCCTTTATGACCTGGGCTACACACGTGCTACAATGGCCTGTACAAAGGGTAGCGAAGCCGTGAGGCGGAGCCAATCCCAAAAAGCAGGTCTCAGTTCGGATTGCAGGCTGCAACTCGCCTGCATGAAGTCGGAATCGCTAGTAATCGCGGATCAGCACGCCGCGGTGAATACGTTCCCGGGCCTTGTACACACCGCCCGTCACACCACGAAAGTCTGCAACACCCGAAGCCGATGGAGCAACCCGGCACTCAATTGGATAAAAAGCGTAGAAGGAGAAGCCATAAAAGGGCAAAGCAACAACCTTCGAAAGAGATTTATCCAGTTGAGTGCCGGGAGCAAGTCGTCGAAGGTGGGGCCGATGATTGGGGTGAAGTCGTAACAAGGTAGCCGTATCGGAAGGTGCGGCTGGATCACCTCCTTTCTAAGGAGCATCTCAAAACGACATCCGAAAGCCGACATCCGACATCCGGAAGGAGAGGGAACGGCACGTGGATGACGAGAGCATCCTAGGTCGATGACGCAAGACTCAACTGTTTAGTTTTCAGGGACCAAGCGCCCTAAGGGCGCAGTTCCCGTTAGTTACCAGTTCCTAGTTACTAGTGCAAAGGGACCCGAAAGGGAAACTTGGAACTAATAACTAGTAACTAATAACTCACCAGCAAAGCTGGTGTGTGCCGTTCTTTGAAAACTACACAGAGGAGAAAGCAGTAAAGACACCGAGAACAAAAATCTCAGGTAGGAAACTGAGGATTCGACTACCGACATCCGACAGCCGACTAAACATTGGAAGGCGGAAATCGGAAAGCGGAAGTCGTGACCGAAGAGGAATACTAGAGAGCAAAAAGAAGTAGGTCAAGCTACTAAGGGCATACGGTGGATGCCTGGGCGCTAAGAGACGAAGAAGGGCGTGGTAAGCTGCGAAAAGCTACGGTGAGCCGCAAGCAGGCGTAGACCCGTAGATACCCGAATGGGGCAACCCGGCCGGAGTAATATCCGGCTATCGTACACCGAATAAATAAGTGTACGAGGACAACCCAGGGAACTGAAACATCTAAGTACCTGGAGGAGAAGAAAGAAACATCGATTCCCCGAGTAGCGGCGAGCGAAAAGGGAAGAGCCTAAACCCGGCACTCAACTGAGTGCAAACAAAAACTGGTGAGACTGGACAAAGAAACAGCATAAAAAACATTTCCAGTCTGGAACCGAAGTTGGCATTGAGTTGAGTGCCGGGGGTCGTGGGACTTCCGCAAAGCATGGGGAGTCTAGCCGAAGCGGTCTGGAAAGGCCCATCAGAGAAGGTAACAATCCTGTAGGCGAAAGACAGAACATGTGGGAAGGATCCCGAGTACCGCGAAGCACGTGAAATTTCGCGGGAATCAGCGAGGACCATCTCGTAAGGCTAAATACTCCTTAGCGACCGATAGCGCATAGTACCGTGAGGGAAAGGTGAAAAGAACCCCGGGAGGGGAGTGAAAAAGAACCTGAAACCGTATGCTTACAAGCAATCAGAGCCCGGCACTCAACTCTGCTTATCAGGAGTGAGAGAATGTACTACGTGTACTAATCAAAAATGAGCGAGATGAAACCTACATTGGATTCAGCTCAAACCTAAGAAAAAGATTAGAATACCACAATAAGGGTATGAACCAATCAACACGTGGACATAAATGGGAACTCATCTATTACGAGGCATACAAATCAGAACAAGATGCACGTGATAGAGAAACGACTCTAAAAGAATCGAGTCAAGCAAAGCGATGGTTAAAAGAAAGACTAAAGCGAAGTATGACTCTTGGTAAATAGAGTTGAGTGCCGGGTGATGGTGTGCCTTTTGTAGAATGAACTGGCGAGTTGCGGCAGCAAGCGAGGTTAAAGTGAGAAGCTGGAGCCGAAGCGAAAGCGAGTCTGAAAAGGGCGAGATAGTTTGTTGTCGCAGACCCGAAACCGGGTGATCTACCCATGTCCAGGGTGAAGCGTAAGTAAAATTACGTGGAGGCCCGAACCAACCGTCGTTGAAAAGGCGGTGGATGAGGTGTGGGTAGGGGTGAAATGCCAATCGAACTCGGAGATAGCTGGTTCTCCCCGAAATAGCTTTAGGGCTAGCCTCAAGGGAGAGATTTATGGAGGTAGAGCACTGAATAGGCTAGGGGCCTTCACCGGTTACCGAACCTTCTCAAACTCCGAATGCCATAAATCGTTACTTGGGAGTCAGACTGTGGGTGCTAAGATTCATAGTCGAGAGGGAAACAGCCCAGACCAACAGCTAAGGTCCCTGAGTGTGAACTAAGTGGAAAAGGATGTGGAATCGCAGAGACAACCAGGATGTTGGCTTAGAAGCAGCCACCATTTAAAGAGTGCGTAATAGCTCACTGGTCCAGGGGTTCTGCGCCGAAAATGTACCGGGGCTCAAGTTCACCACCGAAGCTTTGGATGTCTTAGGACATGGTAGGGGAGCATTGTATTCTCGTAGAAGCAGTACTGGGAGGTATTGTGGAGGGAATACAAGAGAGAATGCCAGTATGAGTAAACGAAAAGACAAGTGAGAATCTTGTCCGCCGAAAACCTAAGGATTCCTGGGGAAGGCTCGTCCGCCCAGGGTAAGTCGGGACCTAAGTCGAGGCCGAAAGGCGTAGATGATGGGAAATCGGTTGAAATTCCGATACCACCGTAGGTTCGTTTGAGTGAAGCAGTGACACAGGAGGATAAGTCGAGCGCACGGCTGGAAGAGTGCGTCCAAGCTGTAAGGGTGTAAGATAGGCAAATCCGTCTTACGGGAAGCCTGAGCAGTGACGGGGAGGGAAATTTAGTACCGAAGCGACTGATTTCACACTGTCGAGAAAAGCTGCTGGCGAGAATCTAAGGTGCCCGTACCGCAAACCGACACAGGTAGGTGGGGTGAGAAACCTAAGGCGCGCGAGAGAACCCTCGTTAAGGAACTCGGCAAAATGACTCCGTAACTTCGGGAGAAGGAGTGCCCGGCACTCAACCTAGTGTTTGAAAATGGGAAGAAGAGGTTAAAATCCAAAGAGAAACAACCTGGATAGACCAAAGTCAAGCATTGGGTTGAGTGCCGGGTCGCAGAGAAGAGGCCCAGGCGACTGTTTAACAAAAACACAGGTGCTTGCGAAAAAGAAATTTGACGTATAAGTGCTGACGCCTGCCCGGTGCTGGAAGGTTAAGGGGAGAGGTTAGTGCGATAAGTGCGAAGCTTTGAACTGAAGCCCCAGTAAACGGCGGCCGTAACTATAACGGTCCTAAGGTAGCGAAATTCCTTGTCGGGTAAGTTCCGACCCGCACGAAAGGCGTAACGATCTGGGCACTGTCTCAACGAGGGACTCGGTGAAATTGTAATACCCGTGAAGATGCGGGTTACCTGCGATAGGACAGAAAGACCCCATGGAGCTTTACTGTAGCCTGATATTGGATTTTGGTACGTCATGTACAGGATAGGTGGGAGACGGGGAAGCCAGTTCGCCAGGATTGGTGGAGTCGACCTTGGGATACCACTCTTGAAGTACTGAAGTTCTAACCTGGGCCCCTGAGCGGGGTTGGGGACAGTGTCAGGTGGGCAGTTTGACTGGGGCGGTCGCCTCCCAAAGAGTAACGGAGGCGCCCCAAGGTTCCCTCAGCGCGGACGGAAATCGCGCGAAGAGTGTAAAGGCAGAAGGGAGCTTGACTGCGAGACAAACAAGTCGAGCAGGGACGAAAGTCGGGCTTAGTGATCCGGTGGTTCCGCATGGAAGGGCCATCGCTCAACGGATAAAAGCTACCCTGGGGATAACAGGCTTATCTCCCCCAAGAGTCCACATCGACGGGGAGGTTTGGCACCTCGATG